>CAVDZW010000086.1:0-10376 GCA_963613305.1 bacterium
TTCTGCCGCAACGTCGATGCCGCGAACGCCGACGGTTGCATCGACGCGCTCGGCGCTCAGCTTACTTGCAGCGGGCCTTGGGCTGCTGCTGGGTGATGCAGTGGATGTTGCCGCCGCCGTAAATGACCTCGCGGGTCATGATGCCGATGACCTCACGGTCGGGATAGGCGGCCTGAATGTCCTCGAGCGCCTGGGCGTCGTTGGGGTCGCCGAACTGCGGCACGAGCACGGCGCCATTAATGGGCAGGAAGTTGAGGTAGCTCGGCTCAAAGGCGTCCTCGGGGGTACGCGGCAGCACGCCCTCGACGGGATCGATCGTACTGGCCTCTTCCTCGGTCATGTACACCGAGGTGGCGGGCATGATCACCTTGTGAACCTTGAGCTTGCGGCCCTTGGCATCCGTGGCCTCGGAGAGCGTCTTGTAGGCCTCCTGGCACTCCTTGTAGAACTTGTGGTTGGGGTCGTCGGTCCACATGCAGCAGACCTCGCCGGGCGCGCTAAAGCATGCAACGTCATCGACGTGGCCATTGGTCTCGTAGGGGTCGATGCCGTCCTTGATCCAGATGACCTTCTCGATACCCAGGTACTCGGCGAGCTTCTCCTCGATCTGCTCCTTGGTGTACTGCGGGTTGCGATCCTCGTTGAGCAGGCACATCTCGGTGGTCACCACGGTGCCCTGGCCGTCGCAGTTAAAGGAGCCGCCCTCGAGGATGTAGTCCTCGGGACGATAGCGCGTGACCTGCTCGAGCTGCGCGATCTGCAGACCGATGGAAGCGTCCTTGTCCCAGGGGAAGTACAGGCCGTCGATAAAGCCGCCGTACGCGTTGAAGTGGAAGTGCGAAAGCGCGACCTCGCCGTTGTCGTTAACGAGGAACGCAGGGCCCGGGTCGCGGATCCAGGAGTCGTTGTACTCCATATGGATGACGCGCACGTTCTCGACACCGTCAAAGATCTCGCAGACCGCGGGGAAGTCTTCGCTGCTCACGCCCACGGTAATGGGCTGAAAACGCGCGACGGTCTTGATGATCTCGGTAAAGACCTTCTGCGCCGGCTTGGCGCCGCAACGCCACACGTCGGAACGGTGCGGCCACATGATCCATGTGCGCTCCTGTTCCTCGTACTCGCCGGGCATGTAGAACCCGTCCTTCTTGGGCGTGGACTCGCTCTCGTAAATGGTCTTCATGCTGGGGCTCCTTTCGCGCGGCCCTTTTGTCTGACGAGCCCATTTTGCGGCGCGCGCCAGGCGCCCTCAATAGACCTCGGCGGCCCTTTCGCCGACCGGGAGTTCACTTCTGCCTGACCTAAAGTTCTAGTGACGCAGCATCCGTGGCATACTGGGCAAGAGCACGAAAGAAGGCCCCATGACCCATAGCAATAAAACCGTCGCCGAGACGCTCGACAACGCAACCTGGACCGCCGTGAACGCCTGCGCGCTCTGGGTTCATGAGCAGGCAGAGCTCGAGATTCTGCAGCGCGGCACGCTCGAGCGCATTGGCGAGACCGTCCCCCACCGGGTCTCGATGTTCGACCTTATCGAGACAGGCGAGCGGGGTTCCTTGGAATACACGCATCCGGTGAGCACCACCATGGATGCGGACGTACTCGCCGCCTACTACCGCGACTTTGCCGCGCTTGACTACACCACCTGGAGCTTTGACACCCGCGAGGTCAACGTCTACCGCGACCTCGACCTTGTGGACGTGGAGCGCCGCGACGCCACGCCTATCTACCGCGAGTGGATGGAGCCGCAGGGCGTCTACTTTGGCTGCACGGCAACACTCGCGCACGAGGGCACGCCCCTGGGCACCATCACGCTTTTTCGCGAACGCGAAGCAGGCGACTTTAGCCCATGTGAGACGCGCGCGCTCAAAGAGATTGCCCGGCACGTGAGCATTGCCCTGGCACGCATTGCCGGAGCAGACGCAGCGCAGACGGATAGCAACGGGAGCGCTCGCGCCGTTGATGCCGACACTCTTGCCAGCACCCACGGTCTCAACCCGCGCGAGGCCGAGGTGCTTGCGCTCATGCTCGCCGGCCGCACTAACCGCGAGATGGCCGCAGCGCTCTTTATCTCGGAGAGCACCATCAAAAAGCACGTCAACGCGGTCTACCGCAAGCTCGGCGTGCGCAACCGCATGGAGCTCGCCAATCTGGCCCGCTAAGCAAAGCCGGCAGCGGGGCGCAGTGCGCAACGGTGCTGCGGACACCGGCGCAACAAGTCACAGCGCAGCAGACGCCCCAGCGAACAAAAACGGGCGGCCTCCGCAGGGAAGCCGCCCGTCTGAGCTGAGGATTTATACCTTGAGTCGCTCCGAATGCGCGGCAACACGGGCGCCGCACCCGAGGGCATCGAGGCCAGACGGCTCTACACGACGGCGGTGCAACGCCACCACGTTGCAACGCGGCGGCGGCGCAACCTGGCGGCGGCACAACGCAAAACCGGGCGGCCCCGCAAGGGAAACCGCCCGGCTAGACCGAGAACCTATGCGTTGATTCGCACCTTTCGCACTCGGCCGGCGCCCACCTCAAATCAAAGAGGTATTCGGGCGCTCGCCTACTCCAGACCGGAGAGGCGCTTGAGCTCGTTGGCGGCAAAGGCGATGGACACGAGGCCTGTGATGGCGTCGGCCACCACCAGCGCCCACCAAACACCCGAGACGCCCATCATGTTGCCGAGCAGGTACATGAGTGGCACGGAGCAGATCACGTAACGGAGCAGGCCCATGACGGTGGCGATGCCAATCTTCTCGACCGTCTGGTAGTACGTGGACATAGTCATGGCGAGGTAGCCCAGGAACACGGCGATCAGCACGATGCGCGTGGCCTCGACGGTGACCGCGAGCAGCTCGGGCGAGCTGCCGGCAAAGAAGGCGCAGACCGGGTTGGCGGCAACCCAGAGCACGGCCTCGACCATCAGGATCACGACGATCTGGTACTTAAGCGTGGTGGTGATGGCCTGCTTGAGGCGGCCCCAAGCGCGGGCGCCGGCGTTGAACGCGGCGATGGGCTGCAGACCGTACGAGAAGCAGTTGGCCACCATCATGGTGATGTAGAGGATGTAGCCATTGATTACGCCAAAGGCACCGATGTAGAGCGAGCCCATGTCGCCGCCGAGCTGACCGAGCAGCGAGTTGGCCACGGTGTTGAACACGAACGTGGCGCCCTGCACCAAGAAGAACGGGATGCCCGTCTTGATGATCTGGCCGCAAATGGCCGGGTCGAGCTTGAGATCGGCGAGGCTGATCTGGAGCTGCGATTTTTTGCCGCCGATGTACCAGAAGATGCCAGCGGCCCAGATACCGATGGAGAGGCCGTAGTACACGCCGGCGCCCATGACGCCGAGCTTGAGCACGAACGTCGAGAGCGCGAGCCAGCAGATGGCGACGATGGCCGAGACGGTCATGAGGTTGGCGCCGAGCTGCGGCTTCTCGTCAACACGCATGACGGCGGTGATCATCTGACCGATGACGGTGAGCGGCAGCAGCACGGAGAAGGTGCGCACGCCGGCAACGGTGTCGGCCATGATGTCGGGGGTTGCGCCAAAGAACGCACAGATCGGCTCGGTGAACACGGCCATGACGACGGCAAGGACCACCGAGACGATGGTGGTCAGCCAAAAGCCCTGGCTAAAGGCGCGGCTCGCACCTTTGGTATCGCCCGCACCGAGCAGGTTGCCGACGATGGCGGGAACGCCGGTGCCGAACAGGTTGCCAAACGCGAGGTTGATGTACTCGACCGACATGATGATCGACACGCACGCGAGGCCGTGTGCGCCAAGGCCCCAGCCCATGACGAGGCCCTCGAGCACGACCATGATGATCTGGGCGAGCATGCCCTGGCCGGTGATGACCGTGTACTTGCGTACCAGGCCGGGTACCGGCGCCGTTGCGAATTCGCGGTCCTCCGCGGACTGCGCAGCAGTGGTTTCTTCTGCCATGTGTCTCCCCTTTCCTGTGGGTGTATCTGAGAGCGCAGGCGAGCGGCGCGTTTGCAGCGCGCCCGCCCGCACTCCGGTTACCGGGTTATTGGATGAAACCTACCCCGACGCGGCGAGCGCGCGGGAGCGGCCTCAAGGATCAGCGTCTAAAGAGGCGCGATAAGAGCTCGCGGCCTAACCGCAGGCCCTAGGCCTCAAAGACGGTCTCGCCGCCGATGACGGTGAGTACCGGCTTGGCCTCGAGCACGTCGGCCGGGGCGCAGTCAAAGAGGTTGCGGTCCCACACGCAGACATCGGCGAGCTTGCCGCAGGCGAGCGTGCCGATGCGGTCCTCCACGCCCATGGCATAGGCCGAACCGTAGGTGTAGGCCTTGAGGGCGTCGGCCATGGAGATGCGCTCCTCGGGGAACCACCCCTCGGGGTTCGAGCCGTCCTCGAGCATGCGGAACACCGCGCCGTAGACTTCCTCCATGGGCTCGATGCCCACCACAGGAAAGTCCGAACCCAGGTGCACGTTCGCACCGGAGTTGACGAGGCTCCCGATGGGCCAGCTGAGGGCCGCGCGCTCGGGGCCAACGGCATCGTCTTTGGCGAGGTCGGCCATGTCGAGCAGCATGTGCCACGGCTGCATGGCCGGGCTCACACCGAGCTCGGCATAGCGTGGCAGGTCCTCGGGCTGCACGGTCTCGTTGTGCTCGATCGAGTGGCGCAAGCCCTTCTTGCCGTAGAGCTTCTCGCCCTCCTCAAAGCAGTCGAGCACAAAGCGGATGGAACGGTCGCCGATGGCATGGATGCGTGTGTCGATACCCAGCTCACAGGCCTTGAGGATGTTCTTGCGGAGGAGTTCCGGGTCGACCGCGGGCTCGCCTGCGGTCTCGGGCGCGTTGGAGTAGGGTTCGAGCATCCAGGCGGTGTGGTCGGAGCACACGCCGTCGATGAACTGCTTGAGGCCGTTCCACTCGATCGTGGAACCCGGAAAATCGTAGGTGGCCTTGATCTCGCCGAGCGTCATGGTCTCGAGGTCAAAGAGGTCGGTGTACATAAAGACGCGCAGCGGGAACTCGCCACGGCGGTTAAGGTCGGCAAAGACCGCGTAGGGGTTATCCATGCTCACGAAGGTCGGGTTCACCGAACCCACGGAGGTGATGCCGAGCGAGGCCGCGCGCTTGGCGGTCTTGGAGATCGAGGACTCCGCCGACTCGAGCGGCGGGTTGTAGATGGTCTCGAGGAACATCGCCGCGGCGTTGTTGGAGAGCACGCCCGTGGGCTCACCGGCCTCGTCCTTGAGAATCTTGCCGCCGAGCGGATCGGGCGTGTCGCGCGTGAGGCCGATCTTCTTCATGGCCGCCGTGTTGGCGCTGTAGGTGTGCAGGTCGACCTGCTGCAAAAACACCGGACGATCTGCGATAAAGGCGTCGATCTCGGCGGCGGTGGGCATCTCGGGCTTTTCCCACTGGAACTGAATGACCTGCACACCGAGGACCCACTCGTTGTCGGGATGCGCGTCGGCAAAGGCCTTGACGCGCTCCATGCACGCCTCAAAGCTCGTGCAATCGATGAGGTTCACGCAAAAATCCGGATCGGTCATGAACGACCCCTGGGCAAAGTGCGTATGCGAGTCGATGAGGCCGGGCGTGATGAGTTTGTCGCCAAAGTCGCGCACCTCGGTATCGGGGCCGATGAACGGGGCCAGATGGCGATCGTTGCCGCATGCGACGATTTTGCCTTTGCGCACCGCCACGCCGCCCTCAAACGGGAGCGTGCCCGTGCCGGTAAAGACGGCGCTGGACTTGATGACGAGTTCCGCTTGTTCCATATGAGCCTCCCTGCTCTGCAACTGAAACCTGCACGCGGCGCCGGGGCCGCGCTCGCTTGCATGCCCCGGGGCAATTCCTGGGACGGCGCTGCCCACATGGGGCCCAACCGTTTGTCTGCACGGTCGCGCCCATGAGCGCTGATTCAGTTGTCACATAGGGAGGGGCAGCCGCCAAGATAGATTCCAGCCGCAGGAGGTTTAAGGCGGTTTATAGCCTTGAGCTGGGAAGATGCTGCTATATCATATTCCGCCCGCGATACACAGCCGAAACATTCGCGTCGCAACAGCGCCAAGAATCCATGCGCGTAGAACGAGTAGCCCCGGGATTTACGTCCCTTGCGGCTCGCGCTGAAAACGGGAGCTACGCTCAGGGCCGCCTCGTCCAGGACCGTCATAAAAGCCGGCGCAGCCAAAGCGCGGCTTATAGGACAAAGCGCAAATCAAAACTCGCTGCCTCGGCACGCGGTGCCTCGGCGCGCGGTATCTCGACACGCACCGCCTCGAGATCAGCCGCCCCTACGACTTCCAGAACTTCTCGATGAGCGCCTCGCGGCTCGAGACTTCGCTTTTAACGTAGATGCGATGCAGATGCGCTTTGACGGTGCCTGGGCTGATCACAAGCTCGCTCGCGATATTCTGCAGATCGAGACCGCGGAGCACGAGCCTCAGCACGTCCTGTTCGCGGCGCGAGAGCCCTTGGGCATCGGCAAAAAGCGCGATGCGTGTGGCAACGTCGCCCTCGGGCACGCCCTCTTCCACCACAGCCTCATCGGCACGCGGATGGCGCGCGTACACGGTGAGCAGGTGCCGATAGCGCTGGAACAAAAAGCCCGCCGACGCGCACATGAGCATGCTCTCCGAGATGTTGCGCTCGCCCAGATACCAAACAAAGTTAAAGATCGCGGGGTCCGAAAGGTCGGGGTCCCAGATCATGATCATAAAGGTGTCCTCGGCAACAACGCACCCTATGAGCACGCAGGCCACGGCAAAGAATCGCTTGGACCGGGCCATGTCGAGTTTTTCGGATTTGGAGGCACACGTGCGATAGCGCCAGGCGGCAAACACGAGGCAGGCAACGATCGCAAGATCGCGCGAGATCCAATAGAGATACTGCTGAATGTGGCCCGACATGCCGCTCCGGGGCAAAAACAGGAGCATGAGCACGAGCACCGGCAACGGTAGCTCCAAGAGCGTGCGACGGTTCACCGCCGTATGGGTCCGGTAGAGCGTCCATATCCACACGGCCGTGATGATGACGATCCCGAACAGTGGATTCAAAAACGGATGCGTGAGGGGCTCGTCAAACTGCATGCTGAGGTTGCCCTTGACGCGCGCGTACTCGTCAAAAAAGATGAGCGAAATATCGACGGCATAGACCACAAAACCCACCGCGGCGGCGAGTGCATCGCGCCGACGGGTCATGAGCCACACGACGAGCGAGACGGAGCAGGCCACAAGGCCCGTTCCCATAACGAGGATGGTGTAGAGAAAAAAGACGATATTCATGGCTCTGCAGCCTAGCGCACAAAGATTGCCGGAGCGTTACCGCGCACACCGCGATACGCACCCGCAACTTGTGTATGCCCTGTGTCAAATTGCATAAGGTGACCTCAAAATCCCTCGTAAACCCCTTGATAGTCAAAAACCGTACGTATAGACTGGCTATCCGAAATCACGCCCGCCCGCAAGGAGCCGTATGATGCACGAGAGGAGCCTCATGACCGCATTCCAGATGATCGTTCGACCTGCCGTTTCGGCCATCGAGCGCCTCGGCGACCTCGTCACCTACGATGACGTGCCGCTGGCAACCGAGCAGCGCGCCGACAGCTGCCCCTACCTTGGGCACGTTCCCTTCTTTGCCCCCAAACTCGGCGAGGAAGAAACCGAATAACCTGTATGCGCGGCCTCGAGCCGCGTTTTTGTTAGCGAGGAAAGGCTCGGGTCTGGCCGACCTGAGCGGAGCAACGACGCACCGCCTGGCCCGTTCGCGCGCCTGCATTCCTCACGCACTTGCATACCCGAACGCCGCGCACACCCCGCGGAGCGGCCGCGCGCCCTTAGGCCTTGGCCTCGGACTCCCCGGGTACCTGCCCCGACGCCTCCCCCGCCTCGTCTTGCTGAACCTCGGTGTGGCCTGCCCCGGCATACGCCGCGCCCGCGCGCCGCTTGTCCTCAACCACGCGCACCGCCTCGCCAAGAGCGCTCAAAACAAGAACGCCCGCGAGCATCGGGAGCTTCGAGAGCTCCTCGGGCGAGGTGCCGAGCGGCACGATGGTCGCCACGATGGAAAGCACGAGCTCCACGGCCGGAATCGCAAGCGCAACCGCCAAAAGCTTGCCTTCAAAGGGCGCCCGGAACACGCGCGGACGCGCATCGTACTTGCGCAGGCGCCAGAACGCCGGAAACATCGGGATGTAGCTCATGAGCAGGAACACCACGTTCATCGAAAAGAAGACCCAAAAGACGTCGGAGTCCTCGCCGAGCGGAATCTGGAGCAAAAGAACCGCGCTCGCGAGCAGCCCATTGATGACGGCAGCGCCGTTGGGCATGCCTGTCTTTTTGGAAACGAGCGCAAACGGTCGGGGCATGTTGCCGTGGCGCGCGGCATAGCTCGCCACGGAGTTCACGCCAAACGACCAGCAGATCATGTTCGCAAAGAGCGTGACCAAAAACGCCACGCCCACAACGATAGTGAGTGGATGCGAGGTGCCGAGCATGGCGGCCACGGCATCGACGATGCCCGAGTCGAGCGAAAGACTCTCGGTGGGAACAGCCGCCCCGATGCCGATGCCACAGAGGATATAGATCGCGGCAATTGCGATGCCGCCCGCAATCACTGCCTTGGGGATGTCGCGCGCGGGGTTCTTCATGGAGCTCGCAAAGGTCGCCACGACCTCAAAGCCCATAAAGTTAAAGAGGATGATCGAGAGATATGTGAGCGCATCGACGTTGGCGAGGTCGGGCAGGAACGTAGCCGCCGACATGTCGTTCGCAAAGCCGTGCGTGCAGGCAAACCAGACGCCGGCGACCCCCACCACAACCGTGATAAGCACCTTGATGAGTGCGCCACCGTTCATGATCCAGTCGGATTCGGCCACCGGATGCGTGGCCATGACGGTCACGCCCCACACGAACGCGAACTCGATGCCGATCTTGGCCGCAAGCGAGAACTCAACACCCCAAAGCGCGTTGATGATGCTCGGAAACATGCAGGCAAGGCTTGCCACCCACAGGGGAAAGTTCACCCAGTAACACCACGAGCAGCGGGCGCCCCATTTGTCGCCTAGGCCCTCGCGCACCCAGTCGTAGAGCCCGCCCTCGGAGTCGAAGGCGGTACCGAGCTCGGCCACCACCAGGCCATAGGGAAGCAAAAACGTGATGATGAGGAAGATCCACCAGAAGAACTGCTGGTTGCCCATGGCAGATGCCGGGGCCGCAGCCTCGATGGTAAAGACCACGCAGATAACGGAGAGGAGAACCTCGATGAGGGAGAACTTCTTGCCGGCCATATGAGCCCCCGCTAGCTCGCGCGCACGAGGTGCGCAGCGACGGGAATGAGCCTTATACCAGGGGCGCCTGCCGGTGTAGGGTGAGTGGCGACGTCCCCGCTATAAGGACCATTCAAAAGGCGGCGAACCATGCCCGCCCCAGCGCAACCCCGCTCGCGGAAGGTGCGGAGAAACTCGATGATGCACTGGAACATGGTGGCTCCGATCAAAAAGAGGAAAGGCGCTCCGATGTGGAGGCAAGGGAGCGCCCTCGATTGAGATGGACGCGACCGAGCCTATAAACAGGCCGCGTCCCGATATGCGAACCGCCGCAAACAACCAAAGGAGCGGTTAGCAACAAAGAAGGTTGGCGCCAGCTAAGCGCCGAGGTGCCCTATGGCGTTCACCCTGCCTGGCCCAAGTGCGCCAGATTGGCGCGGACGAGGAAGGAAGCGCACTAAACACGCTACGTAAGCGACGAATGAACGCCAGGAAAGCTAGAGTCTGGGTTTTCGAGGTGCCCCAGATAGGGAGCGACAAGCCCGAGGAAGCGTACAGAGGTACGCGACGAGGGTTGGAGCCCCTAGGTGGGGCACCTCGGAAAGCCGAAGGTTAGGCAGAGGGCTCCTGCTGGGTAATGCAGTGGATGTTGCCGCCACCGAAGACGACCTGCTCGGACTGCACACCAACGGCCTTGTAAACGCCCTCGCCATAGGTCTCGTCGTAGATCTTCTGGAGGGTCTCGACGGCCAGAGCGTCGTTCTCGTCACCGTACTGCGGGGTGATGACGCCGTGGTTGGTCACGAGGTAGTTCATGTAGGAGGCGATCAGCGGCTCGTCGGAAACGCGGGGCTCGGCGTTCTCGTCAACGTCGATGGTGTCGCAGGAGGCCTGATCCATGTAGAGCGGCTTGACCGGCATGGGGAGCTTGTAGACCTTGAGCTTGCGGCCCTTGGCGTCCACGGCGTTGGAGAGCGTCTCGTAGGCGTCGTGGCACTGGCTGTAGAACGGGTACTCGGGGTCATCGGTCCAGATGACGGCCACAACGCCGGGGGCGATGAAGGTGGCAACGTCGTCGATGTGGCCGTTGGTCTCCTCGGGGTCGATGCCCTCCTTGACCCAAATGACCTTCTCG
>CAVDZW010000087.1:0-5308 GCA_963613305.1 bacterium
TCAGGTCCGTATGGGGGCAACCCCATGAAGGTTCAAGTCCTTTCGCCCGCACCATTTAAAACGAAAGCTCCCAGCAATGGGAGCTTTTTTTGTTTGAGCCCAGTGCTGGGACTTGAACCTGAGAAGAAGCGAGCGTTAAGCAAACGCGAGAGCGTTTGTAGCGAGCTGCCAAGGCCGCCGGTAGGTGGCCGCAGGCGGTGCGGATTCGCGAAGCGAATACGCGAGAGTCCTTTCGCCCGCACCATTGAATGCTAAAGCTCCCAGCAATGGGAGCTTTTTTTGTTTGGGCCCAGCGTTGGAACTTGCCTGTTCCGCTGGGACTTGTCTGCTTCTTTTAGTCCTCGTAGTAACCGAGGAGCTGGTCGAGGGCCTCGTCAAAGTCGTCCTCGTCGATCTCCCACGCGTCGCCCTCTTTGTCGGCCTCGAAGCTCGAGCTGCCGGTCGTAGTTTGGTCGAGCTCGGCGAGCGCCGCGGTAAAGAGCTCGTTCACGTGCTGCTTTTGCTTTTCGGAGAGCTCCGGCATGATGGGCGCGTACGTGTCGATGTCTTGCTTGCTCAGGTACTTGTAGGCTTTGTCGCCAAAGGTCTGGTTGAGTTCGTAGAGCGCGGGATACGTTGAGCTCAAATAGATGCTCGCGTCGTCGAAGCAAAATACGCTGCTGATCTCCATCGTCGACCGCTCGCGCATCCAAGTGCAGAACGCGTCGGTGTCGAGCCCGAGGTCCTCGGCCGCACATCCAAGGCTGTTTTTGAGACGCTCGTCGAGCACCTTACGGTAGCGTGCGTCCATGCCTGCGGTATCGGCGAGCGCGGTATCGAGCTTTTGCTGCACCAGGTCGGTGAGCTCTTGTTCGTCCTCTTCGCTGTAGGTGGCGCTTGAGCTCGAGTAGTACTTGGAGGAGTAATCGCTCGAGTCGCTCGCGACGTCCGAAATGACGTCCTCAACGGTTTCTATAACGATGCCGACAACGCTGGCAACCACGCTGATGGCGATCACACCGGCGATGACGCGGGCGAAAATCTTGCCCGGACCGCGCTTGGGGGTAGCCGAGCCCTTGCTCGACGTAATGGTCACGCGCCTGGTTGTGCGCTTGTTTGCGCCCTTGTTCGTGGGGGTTTTTGTCTCGAAGGTGCGAACTTGCTCATCGTCTTCAGAGAATGCACTGGCAAATGCGCTGGCGAGGGCGGAGTCGTGCTCTGCCTCGTGTTCAACGGGCTCGTAGGCGTCTTGTTCCTTGATGGGGGCATGGTAGCTGCAGTCTTTTGAGCTCCGCGAGCCTTCGCTAAAGATCGGGTTCTCCTGCGCGCCTTGCGAGGTCTGCGGGTCGTCCCAGGGCATGACGGGTTCGCCGGCGTTGAACGGGTCGATGTTGCTGTGCTCGCGGCTCAGGAATCCCATGGGCGCTCCTCGGCTGTCGTTCGGTTCCCCCAGTATATCGGCACCATGGTTGCGTTCCGGCCTCCTCGGCCGGCAGTATTGTCGAAAGCTTACTCCCGCTGACCTGCGCCTAATCTAAAGCTGGTATTATAAATACCATACCTGATCTCTTCCAGGTAACCCTACATTCGCAAAAGCCCCCGTTACAAGGAGTGGGACATGCCAATTTTAAGCTTCATCCTGACCCTCATCTGGCTCGTAGTTTTCGTGGCCATCATCGCCGCGCTCAGCGGCCAGGTGTTCTTTGTGGTCAAGCAGCAGCACGCAGTGATCATCGAGCGCTTGGGCAAATTCAACAAGATCGTGGGCGCAGGCTTTCACACCAAAGTGCCGTTCATCGACCGCAAGGCGGCGACAGTCTCGCTGCGAACCATGAAGAACGGCTTCTCCATCGACGTTAAGACCGAGGACAACGTGACCATCGGCCTCGACGTCTCGGCCCAGTACCACGTGAGCTACGACATGGGCAACGGCCCCGCCGACTCGGGCGTCTATAAGAGCTACTACATGCTCCAGCAGCCGGTCGACCAGATGCGCGACTTCATCACCGACGCGCTGCGCTCCTCGATCCCCGTCTATACGCTCGACGAGGTCTTTGCCAAAAAGGACGACATCGCCAAGGACGTCAACGCCACGGTTTCCGAGCAGATGGCCGCTTACGGCTTTACGCTCGTGAGCACGCTCATCACCAAGATCGCGCTACCGGCCGAGGTCGAGAACTCCATGAATGACATCAATGCCGCCCAGCGCAAGCGCGCCGCCGCGCAGGAGCTCGCCGAGGCCGACCGCATCAAGCGCGTGACCGAGGCCACTGCCGAGGCCGAGGCCATGGAGAAGGCGGGCGAGGGTATCGCTAACCAGCGCAAGGCCATTGCCATGGGCATCAAGGATTCGCTCGAGACCATCCAAGAGACGGGCGTGGGCAACGACGAGGCCAACCAGCTCTTTATGTTCACCCAGTGGGCCGAGATGATGGGCGAGTTTGCCAAGAGCGGTAAGGCCTCGACCGTGGTGCTGCCGAGTGATTTTAGTCAGACCCAGAACATGCTCGGTCAGATGCTCACGGCCAACACGGCTGACGACGCGGCAAAGGTTACCGAGTAGCAACATGGGCGCGCTATCATGGGCGCGCACATGTTTAAGAGAGAGGCTGGGAAAATGCTCGACGCGGACCAGGTAAAGATCGGCTTTGTGGGCTTTGGCAACATGGCGAGCGCCATGGCCGATGGATGGATCGCGTCGGGCGTTCCCGCACAGAACCTCTATGCATGCGCTGGGCGCTACGATGCGCTGGTGGAGCGCTGCGAGGCGCGTGGCATGAACGCATGCGCCGATGCCGCGGCCGTCGTTGCGGCGTGCGACGTGGTGGTGGCGGCCGTCAAGCCGCATCTGATCGAGTCGGTGTTTGCGCCTCTCGCATGCGCGCTTGCAGGCAAGGTCGTGCTCTCGGTTGCCTGGGGCTGGGACTGCGCCAACTGGGAGGCCATCCTGCCGGGAGCGCATCACATCTCGACCGTGCCTAACACGCCTGTCGCGGTCTGCGAGGGTGTTATCGCCACCGAGGCTACCGACACGCTTGCCGACGATGAGCGCGCGGCCGTGATGGCCCTGCTCGAACGTCTGGGTTCGCCGGTCGTGCTCGCGAGCAACCTGCTCTGGGTTGGCGGCACCACGGCGAGCTGCGCGCCCGCGTTCGTTGCCATGACGATTGAGGCGCTGGCCGATGCCGCGGTAAAGAACGGCATCCCGCGCGCCGACGCCTACAAGATCGTGAGCGCGATGATGGCGGGCACGGCCAAGCTCCAGCTTGCCACCGGTCAGCACCCGGCGGCTATGAAGGATGCCGTCTGCTCTCCGGGCGGCGCCACCATCAAGGGTTGCGCCGCGCTCGAGCACGCCGGCATGCGCGCCGCCTTTATCGACGCGATCGACGCGACGCTCGGCTAGCGTCGGGGCGCGCGCCGGGCTCGTCCTGCGCACAGATTAATTCGTTAATGTTTGCATGCCGAGATAACGCAGCGGTCGCATGGGCACAGGTCCATGCGACCATCTTTTTGGGGGAATGAAATGGAGCTTTCGGTCGGCACCACGATGCCTATCATGCTCGCGCAGATTATCGCGATGTTTTTGATGATGGCTACGGGTGCGGGGCTTTACAAGGGCGGTCTGATCAACGACGTAAGTTCCAAAGGGCTCGCTAACATCGCGGTCTACGTTGCCACGCCTGCGGTGATTCTCAAATCGCTCGCCACCACCTTCGATGCCGAGCGCCTTGCCGCAGGTGCCGTGTGCGCGGTGCTTTCGGTAGTGTTCACCTTTGTTTGCGCCGGCGTAGCGCGCCTAGTCTACGGCAAGAAAAACGCCATCGCGCAGGTGGGTATCACCATTTCTAACATGGGTTTCATCGGAGTGCCGCTCGTGCAATTCGTGGTGGGCGAGGAATACGTGTTCTACATCTCGGCATGCATGGCCTCGCAGATCTTCATTACGTGGTCGTATGCCGTTTACCTGATTGCGCAGGATAAGAGCGTGATTTCGCTTAGACGCATTTTGACCAATCCTGCGGTACTCTCAGCGATCGTGGGCGTGGTCGCATTTGTGTGCTCCTACACCCCGACGGGTGCGCTGAAATCCTTTATCGATGCGATGGCGAGTCTCAACACCGGTATCGCCATGTTGGTGTTGGGCGTATATCTTGCGCAGTCTGACCTGCGCTCCTTGGCCAAGACGCCCTCACTGTACATGGCGAGTTTCTTGCGTCTGGTGGTGACCTCGCTTCTGATTCTTGCAATCTTGCTTGTGGCGCCTATTCCGCGTGCGGTGAAGATCGTGTTGCTTATCGGGTTCTCGGCGCCCTGTGGCACCGTGTCCGCAATCTTCTCGCAGCTCTTCGGTGGCGACTATCGCTATGGTGCGGGCCTGGTTGTGGTTTCGACGTTGCTGTCGATGATTAGCATGCCCGTGCTTCTGTTCTTAGGGCTGCTGGTGTTGTAGAGACGTGACGGCTGTGGGCGCATCCGTGGAGATCTTCGGTTCGAGGCACGTGCTCTCGCCCTAGAACCACTCCTCGTCCTCTTCGGGATCGCCGCGGTCTACGTAGAGCTTGCTCGTGCGCTTTTCCATCACAAATGCGATGACGATGAACAGCAAAACGCCGCCGCCGAACAGCACGGCAAAGCCCGCGCGCGTATCGAACAGAAAAGAGATCACTGCGTCCATCTTGTCTACTTGCCTTCTTCGGTCGAGGACAAACTTGCATAAGTATATACTTGCTCTTCAGTTGTATCGCAAACAGATTGCACATCGCTGGAGGCAACCAACATGCTCGATATAAAGTTCGTGCGCGAGAACCCCGATGCGGTCGACGCCGCCATGGCCAACCGCCAGACCTCGTGGGACCGCGAGAAGTTCTTTGCCCTCGATGACGAGCGCCGCGCCGTCATCACCGAGGTCGAGGAGCTCCAGGCCACGCGCAACACCGAGTCCAAAAAGATCGGTGCCCTCATGAAGGAAGGCAAGAAGGACGAGGCCGAGGCCGCCAAGGAGGCCGTGCGCGCCGTCAACGAGAAGATCGAGGGTCTCTCCGAGCGCCGCAGCCAGCTCGAGCAGGAGCAGTACGACTTTATGTCGCGCCTCCCGAACATCCCCTGCGAGGCCACGCCCCTCGGCAAGGATGAGGACGACAACCCCGAGTGCCGCCGTTGGGGCACCCCGCGCGACTTCGAGGCCGAGGGCTTTGAGGCCAAGCCGCACTGGGACCTGGGCACCGACCTCAACATCCTCGACTTTGAGCGCGGCAACAAGCTCTCGGGCAGCCGCTTTACCGTTCTTGGTGGCGCCGGCGCCCGTCTGGAGCGCGCGCTCATCAAC
>CAVDZW010000088.1:0-9136 GCA_963613305.1 bacterium
ACGACTCCATCGTGCGCGGCACCACCATGGTGCAGCTCGTCAAGATGCTGCGCGGCGCCGGCGCCAAAGAGATCCATGTGCGCATCAACTCGCCCGAAGTCACCTGGCCGTGCTTTTACGGCATCGACACCGACGTGCAGTCGCAGCTCATCAGCGCCAACAAGACGGTCGACGAGATCTGTGAGTATATCGGCGCCGACTCGCTCGCGTTCCTCTCGGTCGAGGGCCTCGTGGCCTGCATGCCGGCCGCGGGCTACTGTGACGCTTGCTTTACCGGCATCTATCCGGTGGCGATCCCCGAGAGCCTCGGCCGCGGCAAGTTCATGGAGGGCTACACGCCGCGCAGCCTGAGCACGCCGACCGACTTCCACGACGACGTGGTGGTCGAGAAGGACCTCGACAAGAGCTGGGAAGAAAATCACCCGACGGCCTAGCGCCGACGGAACGCGCGGCCGGGGGAGTGCCTCGGCCGCTTGCATTCAAACGCTTAAGGACCTGCCCGCACGGCAGACGAGAAAGGGAGCTCAGATGAGCGAGAACACCAAACACGTGACCTACGAGGACGCCGGCGTCGACACCGCCGAGGGCGCCCGCTCGGTCGACGCGATCAAGCAGATGGTCAAGGAGACCAACCGCCCCGAGGTCATCGGCGGCATCGGCGGCTTTGGCGGCCTCTTCTCTGCTGCGGCGCTCAAAGACATGGAGGACCCGATTCTCATCTCGGGTACCGACGGCGTGGGCACCAAGCTCGTGCTTGCCCAGATCCTCGACCGTCACGAGACCGTGGGTCAGGACCTGGTAGCCATGTGCGTGAACGATATTCTCGCTTCGGGCGCTGAGCCGCTGTTCTTCCTCGACTACGTGGCGATCGGCCACATCGAGGCCGAGCACATGGCCAAGATCGTCAAGGGCGTGGCCGACGGCTGCAAGCTCGCGGGCTGCGCGCTCGTGGGTGGCGAGATGGCCGAGCACCCGGGCGTCATGCGTCCCGACGATTACGACCTGGCCGGCTTTACCGTGGGCGTTGTTGACCGTCCCAAGATGATCGACCCCGCCAACGTTCGCGAGGGTGACGTGATCATCGGCCTACCGAGCACCGGCGTGCACTCCAACGGCTACTCGCTCGTGCGCAAGGTCATCGGCGTCGACGGCATCGTGCCGGGCACGCCCGAGGCCGCGGCAAAGCGTGCCGAGCTCGAGCAGCCGTTCGAGGAGCTGGGTGGCGCCTCGCTCGCCGACGCCCTGCTCGCCCCCACGCGCATCTACGTCAAGCCCGTGCTCGACCTGCTCCGTGGTGGCGCCAACGTGCATGCCATCGCGCACATCACCGGCGGCGGCATCACCGAGAACCTCAACCGCGCCCTGCCTGAGAACGTCGATGCTCTGGTTGAGCGCGACGGCTCCAAGATGGGCTGGGACGTGCCGCCCGTCATCACCTATGTTTCCGAGCATGCCGAGCTCAGCCCCAACGAGGCCTGCAAGACCTTCAACATGGGCGTGGGTCTCTGCATCATCGTGGCTGCCGAGGACGAGGCCGCGACCGTGGCCGCACTCGAGGCCATGGGCGAGAAGCCGTTCCGCGTGGGCACCTGCGTTGCCGGTTCGGGAGAGGTGGCCTACTCCGATGAGCGCTAACGAGCTGGAGTACATGCCCTACACGCGCCCGACGGGCACGAGCACTGAGGAGCCGCTCAAGATCGGCGTGCTCATCTCGGGTTCGGGCACCAACCTGCAGGCGCTTATCGACCGCATTGCCGATGGCAGCCTCAATGCCTCGATCGAGCTCGTGGTTTCGAGCCGCCCCTCGGCCTATGGACTCAAGCGCGCCGAGGAGGCGGGCATTCAGACCCTCACGCTCTCGCGAGAGATCTACGCCGATCCCATCGAGGCCGACGAGGTCATTGCCGCCGCCTTGCGCGAGCGCGGCGTTGAATACGTGGTCATGGCCGGCTACATGCGCATGGTCCACGCGCCGCTCCTGGCTGCGTTCGAGAGCCGCGTGGTCAATCTGCATCCGGCGCTGCTGCCGAGCTTTGTGGGTGCTCATGCCATCGACGACGCCTTTGAGCGCGGGGTCAAGGTCACGGGCATCACCGTGCACTTTGCCAACGAGGTTTACGACAACGGCCCGATCATCGCGCAACGCGCGCTCATGGTCGAGGAGGGCTGGGATGTCGACACGCTCGAGGAGCATATCCACGAGTTGGAGCATGCGCTCTACCCGGAGGTCGTGCAGATGCTCGCCGACGGTCGCGTGCACGTGCTCGCGAGCGGCAAGGTCGCCGTCGACCCGGCAAAGTAGCCTGAGGGGTCCAAGAACCAACTTGCATAACGCCTGTAAGCGGAACCGAGCATAGGGGTGCGCGGTTCCGCTTTTTGATGTGCTGATTTGCATTCGCGGTTAAAGCCGATAGTGCGCGGGTGCCGGGCGGGGCGTCGTGCGTCCAAAGCGCGCGAGCGCGTCGCAGTGTGGCCCGGCCACCGGCTTCCGTTCGCTTTGCTTGCTCGGGGCCGTTCGTATGCGTGGTGAATTTGGCGCTTGCGTGGCATGAGCGCGCTGGCGTCCGCGCTGTGCAACAATACCGAACAGTCTGACAAAACCGAGAAAGGCCATCCATGGCAAACGATACCGAGAACAAGGCCTCCGAGGCCGAGGAGCAGGCCGGCGCTGAGGCAACCGCCAAGACCGAGGCCGCGGCTGAGGTCGCGACTGAGCCCAAGCCCGCTGCCGCCAAGGTCAAAGACGAGGGCAAGCCCGCCAAGAACAAGCCGGCGCAGAAGCCCTCCAAAAAGAAGCTTAAAAAGGCTCGCCGCGAGGAGCGCGCCCGCCAGGAGGCCGAGGCGCTCGCTGCCGCCGAGGCCGAGGCAAACAAGGGTCTCTTTAAAAAGAAGAAAAAGCAGGCTAAGCCCGCGCCCAAGCGCGGTCGCGCCAAGCGCACCGGTCTTGTTGTGGCCGTGGCCATCGGCTGCGCCGCAATGGTGCTTTCGGTTTGCGGTATCGCCTGCTCGGGCATCATCAACAACACGAGCTCGAGCGAGGACTACCACCTCACCGGCGGTGTGGCAGCTACCGTCAACGGCACCAACATCACCGAGGACACCATCACCAAGCAGATCATGTCGGTGCGCACCTCGGGCTACAAAAAGGACAAGAAGTGGGCCCAGTACCTCGTTGACCAGGACCTCACGCCCAAAAAGTACCGCAAGCAGACCATCGACTCCTACGTGCAGCAGGTGCTGATCTCGCAGGCCGAGGAGGAGTACGGCGTCAAGGTCACCGACCAGGATGTCAACAAGGAGTGGAAAAAGGCCTGCAAGAGCTACGGCGGTCGCAAGGCGTTCGTGTCCATGATCAAGATGTACGGCTACACCGTGAGCACTTACAAGAGCTCGCTCAAGAGCAGCATCGCGCTCGACAAGCTTAAAGAAGAGGTCTCGCCCAAAAAGAAGGTCTCCGCAAAGAAGCTTCTCAAGAACCTGAACACCGATCTTGACACCTACAACGACGCGCGTAAGTCGTCGCAGATCCTCATCAAGGTCGACAGCTCTGCGAGCAAAAAAGAAAAGCGCAAAGCCAAGAAGAAAGCCCAAAAGGTGCTCGACCAGATCAACTCCGGTGAGCTCAGCTGGGACAAGGCCGTCAAAAAGTATTCCGAGGACACCGGTTCCAAGACGAACGGCTCCAAGGGCAACAAGGGCAACGTGGGCTGGGACAAGCTCACGAGCTTCGTCGATGAGTACCAGACCGCGCTCGAGGCTCTGAGCGAGGGCCAGATGAGCGGCCTTGTGAAATCGACCTACGGCTATCACATCATCAAGTGCACCGGCTACTTCCATGTGGACGGCGAGGCCACCGACGTCAAGCAGGTGCCCAAGGCCATCCGCAAGACGATCACCGACAGCCTGCAGTCGACCCAGGTGAGCGACGACTACAACGCGTGGCTCAAGAAGTACAAGAAGAAGGCCGAAATCGTCATCAACAAGATGCCCGAGGACGTGCCCTACAACGTGAGCCTCAAGGGCGTGACCAAGTCGAGCTCGAGCGACTCGTCGACCACCTCGACGACCGCGACCGACGACGCCTCGAGCGAGTCGACTGAGTCCGAGTCGACCGACGAGACCGCAACCGACGAATCCGCATCCGAATAGGAGATATAAATCATGACGAACGAGGAACTGCAGCAAGAGATGATCGCGGCCATGAAGGCCAAGGACAAGGTGCGCCTGTCGATCATTCGCCAGGTTAAGACCGAGGTCAAGAACATCGAGGTCAACGAGCGTCGCGACGTCACCGAAGAGGACGTCAACAACATGGTCAAGCGCCTGATCAAGCAGACGAGCGAGACGCTCGAGATGTCGATCAAGGCCGGCAACGACCAAGAGCGCACCGACAACCTTACCGAGCAGGTCAAGATCCTGGAGTCGCTGCTTCCGGCGCAGCTCACCGGCGACGCTCTGGTGGAGCTCATCGAGAAGACCATTGCCGAGCTTGGCGCCACAAGCAAAAAGCAGATGGGTCAGGTCATGGGCGCCCTCAACGCGGCCACCGGCGGCAACTTTGACAAGCCGCTCGCGGCCAAGGAGGTCGGCGCTCGCCTGGCGTAAGGCACCTCGCAGAGCGATGGCGGCGCGGGCGGGATACTTGCGCCGCCCGCTCAAAAATGTTTGACGTGAAACCTCTCGTCCGCACGGACGGGAGGTTTTTCTTTTGAGAAGGGGGCGGAATCCACGTATCTTGGGCCAGCAATCTCGCTCCCGTCGCCTTTGCTCCGGACCGTTCCTGTTATTTGCATCCTGCGTCGAGCATCGAGCCGTGCAACATGCCGCTCTTTATATGCAGAAACGCCTGCGAACGCTTTAGTGTGCTAAGGTGAATAACCATTCGGTAATTTGCGCCGATTTGACTAAATCGCATGCTCACGGGCATATTTATCGAATAAAACGCACGGCTCACGCAGAATAGCTGTATGTAACAAAACGGTTTCGACCATCGGTCGAATCGCTGCCCTCGCCGTGCCGCGTTTACCGTGCCCATACAATACGGTTCGTAAAAGATGTGTAAGGAAGGGAAGCCCCATGGCCGACATGATCGAGATCAAAGGTCTCAACAAGTATTTCGGTGACCTGCATGTTCTCAAGAACATCGACCTGACCGTCAAGAAGGGCGAGAAAGTCGTCATCATCGGGCCGTCCGGCTCGGGCAAGTCGACGCTCATCCGCTGCGTTGACTATCTTGAGGAGCCCACCTCGGGCGACGTCATCATCGACGGTACGCCGCTCACCAAAAAGAATCACCTCGAGATGGCTCGCAAGTACTCATCCATGGTGTTTCAGCAGTTCAACCTGTATCCCAACATGACGGTGCTCGGCAACCTCACACTCGCCCCCATCAAGCTCCAAAAGAAGAGCAAGGAGGAGGCCACCAAGATCGCCATGGACGCCCTCAAGCGCGTCGGTATGGCGCACAAGGCCGGCGAGTACCCGCAGAACCTCTCGGGTGGTCAGCAGCAGCGCATCGCCATCGCGCGCGCCCTCTGCACCAAGCAGCCGATCATCCTGTTCGATGAGCCCACCTCGGCCCTCGACCCCGAGATGGTGCAGGAGGTGCTCGACGTCATGATC
The DNA here is from genome assembly GCA_963613305.1 of bacterium. GTDB lineage: Bacteria > Actinomycetota > Coriobacteriia > Coriobacteriales > Coriobacteriaceae > Collinsella. The sequence goes on from CAVDZW010000088.1 coordinate 5,623, forward strand.
GAGCTCGCACAGGAGGACATCACCATGATCTGCGTGACGCACGAGATGGGCTTTGCCCGTCAGGTCGCCGACCGCGTGATCTTTATGGAAGACGGCCGCATCCTCGAGGAGGGCACGCCCGACCACTTCTTCGACAACCCCGAGAACGAGCGCTGCCGCGAGTTCCTCTCCAAGATCCTGCACTAAGCGGAAGTGATGCGCATGCAAAGCAACATGACCAACATCTCGCGCCGCCGCTTTTTGGAGCTCTGCGGCCTGGGCGCGCTCGCGCTCGGCACCACCGGCGCGCTTGCCGGTTGCGATTCGTCGAACTCATCGGCGAGTTCAGGTAGCTCGGGCTCCAAGCTCGAGCTTATCAAGAGCCGCGGCCACCTTAACGCGGGCGTCAAAAAGGACGTTCCGGGCTACGGTTACTACGACACCGCCACGGGCAAGTTCCAGGGCATGGAAATCGACCTGTGCTACCAGATTGCCGCGGCCGTGTTCGGCGTGAGCTACAAAGAGGCCGTCAAAAAGGAGCTCGTTGAGTTCACCGACGTGACGCCCAAGACGCGCGGTCCGCTCATCGACAACGACCAGCTCGACGTGGTGGCGGCAACCTACACCATCACCGACGAGCGCAAGCAGAGCTGGGATTTCTCCACGCCCTACCGCACCGACTACGTGGGCCTCATGGTCAAAAAACGTGCCGGGTTCAAGACCATCGACGACCTCGACGGCAAGGTCATCGGCGTGAGCCAGGGCGCCACCACGCAGGGGCTCATCGAGCAGATGATCAAGGACGAGGGCTTTAGCTGCACGCCGGAGTTCCGCGCGTTCAGCGGCTACCCCATCATCAAGAGCTCGCTCGATGCCGGAAACATCGACGTGTTCGCGATGGACCGCTCCACGCTCGCCGGCTACATGAACGAGACCGTTGAGCTGCTGCAGCCCGAGGTCAAGTTCGGCGAGCAGGGCTACGGCGTCGCCACCAAGAAGGGTTGCGACCTCTCGGCCGTGGTCGATCAGGTGGTGCAAGACCGCCTGGCCGACGGCTGGCTCGACAAAGAGGTCAAGACCTGGGGCCTCGTGTAGGCGCGCGCACCGGAAGGAACAGATATGCTCGAAGGATTGTTCGACGCCGACCGTTGGTCGACGACATTCGCTAACATGGGCCCGTTCTGGGAGGGCTTTGCCGTGACGCTCGAGGTTGTCGTGGCGGGCCTCTTGCTCTCGCTCGTGCTCGGCACCGTGCTCGGCGTTTTCTCTACCACCAAAAACCCCGTGCTCCGCGGTATCAGCCGCGTGTACGTGGAGTTCTACCAGAACACCCCGCTGCCCGTGCAGGTGCTCTTTATGTACATGGCCGGCCCGCAGGTGCTGCAGGCCGTGACGGGTGCGGCCGAGCCGGTGCGCATCGCGCCGTTCGTGCTCGGCTTCCTCGGTGTGGGTCTTTACCACGCGGCCTACATCTCCGAGGTCATCCGCACCGGTATCGAGGCCGTTCCGCGCGGCCAGATGGAGGCGGCACAGAGTCAGGGCTTTACCCGCGTGCAGTCTTACATCTACATCGTGCTGCCGCAGACGTTCAAGATGATCCTGCCGCCGCTCTGCAACCAGGCGCTCAACCTCGTCAAGAACACCTCGGTGCTCGCCCTCGTGGCCGGCGGCGACCTGATGTATCGCTCCGACAACTTCGTGAGTCTCTATGGCTACCTGCAGGGCTACATCGTCTGCTGCGTTATGTACTTCATCATCTGCTTCCCGCTGGCGATTCTCGTCCAGTGGCTCGAGAAGCGCTCCAAGGAGCGCCCGCGCGCCAAGGAGCTCCCCGAGCTCGAGCAGCTGACCGTAGAGGAGGCCTAAGGCATGGAAATCTTCTCCGCAACAAACCTGCTCTACATTTGGTGGGGCTTTGTTAAGACCATTCAGATCTCGGCGCTGTCGATCTTCTTTTCGCTGATCCTCGGCACCGTGCTGGCGCTCGTCAAGGCATATGCCCCGCGTCCGTTCCGGATTATCGTGAGCGCCTACATCGAGCTCTTCCGTTGCACGCCCAACCTGCTGTGGATTCTCTTTATCTACTTTACGGTGCAGGGCCTCGACATCGTGATCTCGACCATCGCGTTCACGCTGTTCACGAGCGCGGTCATGGCCGAGATCGTGCGCGGTGGCCTCAATGCTGTACCCAACGGTCAGTTTGAGGCGGCGCGCAGCCAGGGCTTTGGCTTCTTTGCAACCATGGCCTACATTATCCTTCCGCAGACGTTCAAGGCGATCATTCCGGCGCTCTTTAGCCAGTGCACCACGGTGATCAAGGACAGCTCGTATCTTTCGGGCATCAACGTGGCCGAGCTCATGTACACCTCCAATGTTGTGATGGCGCATGCGCTCGAGCTCAACCAGGTGCTTATGCTCTACGGCCTTGTGTTCGCGATGTACTTTGCCCTGAACTTTGGTATCTCGCTGCTCGTGCGCGCCTACCAGCGCCGTGTGGTCGCCGCATAAAGTTCGAGCGATTCGCGCCTGCGGGCCCTGTGGCCAGCGGGCGCGTTTATTATCTGAGTGACTGACTGTGAACGCGGCGGGTGCCGGTGGCGCCTGCGGTGAGAGGAGCGATTCGATGTTCGGAAAAAAGAAGGCCGACCTGCTCAAGACTGCCGAGGTCGAGGCCACCGCTGCCGAGGGCCCCGTGGTCATCACCATCGCGCGCGACTTTGGCGCCGAGGGCCACGAGATCGGCAAGATGCTCGCGATGGAGCTTGGGATTCCGCTGTACGATAACGAGCTTTTGGTACGCGCCTCGCTGCGCGCGGGCGAGACGATCGACAAGATGGCTGCCTACGACGAGAGCCTTGCTGCCGAGAACCTGGCGTTTTTGCCCGATCGCTACGACGCGCGTTCGTACTCCGACAAGCTCTTCCAAAAGATGAGTCAGGTGATTCTGGACCTGGGTGAGACCGAGAGCTGCATCATCGAGGGGCGCCTTTCGGACTATCTGCTGCGCAATGACCCCAACCACATCGCCGTGCTCGTAACCGCTCCGCTCGAGGATCGCGTTGAGATCGTCCGCGCCAAGCGAGGGCTCAATAAAAAGCAGGGCCTTAAGCTTGTTAAGAAGCAGCAGAAGGCGCGCGAGGCGTTCTATAGGCGCTACTCCGGTGGCAAGTGGAGCATGGGTTCAGGCAAAGACCTGGTGGTAAACCGTGCCAAGCTCGGTCGCGAGGGTTGTGTTGCCGTGATCAAGGCGGCCTACGAGGCCAAGGTCAACGGTCTTTCCTAAAAGTTGACGCTGCATCTTAGTTGCAGGTTTTATTGGACCCCGTCCGGCGAGCGCCGGGCGGGGTTCTTGCGTATGGAGCGCGTTTTCGTTCGTAAGGTTTCTGAAAAGGCGGTTGACGCGGCCTGGGGGCGCTGCCATACTCCTCGGCCGGAAAGCGAACGGCTGCGCAGCGCGAGGCGCCGCGGCCACACCGGCATAAGGAGGTGTCCTCATGGAAGGCAGTCATAGTACGAGCGCCCACGCAGAGGCACC
>CAVDZW010000089.1:0-7557 GCA_963613305.1 bacterium
CGTGGGTGGGGCCGAGGACGAACTCACGCTCGTGACGGTCGTTGAAGCGCACGAGCTCCTTGCCGTAGGCGTCGATGCGGCCGCTCTGGCGCCAGAGATCGGCATCGACCATGATCGGCATCATGAGCTCCTGGGCGTCGTGCGTGTCCATCTCGTCGCGCACGATGTTCTCGATCTTCCTGATGGAGCGCCAGGCGAGCGGCAGGTAGGTGTAGAGACCGGCCGCCTCCTTGCGGATCATACCCGCGCGCAGCAGAAGGCGGTGGCTCGCGAGCTCGGCGTCGGCCGGGTCCTCCTTGAGCGTGGGGGCGTAAAGCTTGGACATCAGCATTCTGCGGGTCATATCTGCTCCTCTTAGGCGTTGTTCGAATAGTTCTCGACTTGGTGCATGAGCGCGTCGACGATTTGGTCTTCGGCTACTTTATCAATGATCTTGCCGTGCGAAAAGAGAAGTGCGCGACCCTGACCGCAGGCAACGCCGAGGTCGGCGTCCGAGGCCTCTCCCGGCCCGTTGACGGCACACCCCATGACGGCGACCGAGATGGGTGCCTCCACGTTGCGCAGACGCTCGGTTACTTCTTCGGCGATGGGGATCATGTTCACCTTGCAGCGCGCGCAGGTTGGGCACGAGACGATCTCGGGGCCGCGGCGGCGGAGTCCGAGCGCTTGGAGGATGCCCCAGGCTACGGGCGGCTCCTTGACGGGGTCGGCCGTGAGCGAGACACGCATGGTGTCGCCGATGCCCTCCGCAAGGAGGATTCCGAGCCCGACCGAGCTCTTGATGGTCCCCTGCTGCTCGGTTCCTGCTTCGGTGACGCCCAGGTGCAGAGGCACGTGCGGAATCTCGCGCGAGAGGGCGCGGTAGGTCTCGATGGTCGTGAGCACGCTGTGCGCCTTGGCCGAGAGCACGATGTTGGTGAAGCCGCGCTGCTCAAAGTGCTCGACGAACTTGAGCGACGAGGCCGCGAGCTTTTCGGGCTGGGTGAGGTCCTGGCGCTCCGCGATATCTTTCTCGAGCGAGCCTGCGTTCACACCGATACGGATGGCGACCCCGGCTTCGGCTGCGGCATCGATGACGGCGTCCACGCGCGCCCAGTCGCCGATGTTGCCGGGATTGATGCGGAGCTTGGAGGCGCCGGCACGCACGGCACCGATTGCCAGGCGATGGTCAAAGTGGATGTCCGCAACAATCGGGACGGGACTCTCGGTGCAGACGGTCTTAAAGCCCGCGAGTGCTTGATCGCTCGGCACCGAGACGCGTACGATGTCGCATCCGGCGTCGGCAAGGGCGCGGACCTGCTCGAGCGTTGCCGCCGCATTGGCGGTATCGGTGCAGGTCATGGACTGCACGGCCACGGGCGCGCCGCCACCGATGGTCACGCCTCCGACGGTTGCCGGGCGCGTGAGTTCGCGAGGAAGCATATGTATCACCTGACCTTTAGAGGATGAAACGGAGGACGTCGGACCTGAGCATGTAGATAAAAAGAAGCATGAAGAGGCCGATACCCACATACGAGATGATGTTCTGGACCCGGATGGAGATGTCGCGCTTGAGCCCCGCCTGGATGACCTCAATCAGGAGCTTGCCTCCGTCGAGCGGAGGGATGGGCAGGAGATTCATGAATCCGAGCGAGAGCGAGATAAGCGCGGCAAAGCGAAGGTAGACCGATATGCCGGCCGCCGCGGCCTGAGACGACATGATCGAGATACCGACGACCGAGGTGGAGCTGTCGAGGACCTCCTTGGTGTGCTGGGGCATGAGGAGCCTGAGGACGCCCTCGGCTGTTTGGCCCACATAGTTCATCGAGCACTTGAAGGAGGTTATGGGATCGAGGTGAAGCTTTTCTTGCTGGGCCGAGATACCGAGACGGCTGTTTTCTTTGATGGTCACGGTCACGGTCTTTTTTGAGCCTTTATGTTTGAACGTGAGATCGACGGGGTTGCCGTCTGCATGATCGTTCACGGCAGCGACAACGTCCTCCCAGGTTGTGCATTCGTCATCGTCGATTCTCAGGATCGTGTCTCCTGCCCTGAGGCCCGCCTTGTAGGCGACGCCGCCCTCATCGACGGTGGAGACAGTGCTGGTGTTCACAATCGTGTCGACACCGATGATCGAGTAGACGCTCATGAGCAAAAGGATGCCGCACGCGATATTCACGCAGATTCCTGCAAGAAGCATGGCGGCGCGCTTGAGAAATCCCTGGCCGATGTAGGTCCTTGAGCGTTCCTGCGCAAGGAACTCCTCTTCAGAGAGATCTGTTGCCCAAGGCTCGCCTTCTGATGTGGCGGTTTTCAGGTCGAAGAGTTTGCCGTCGAATACGACATTGCCAGACGCGTCGCGTGCGGGGGCGAGATAGGCTGGGGCGTAGTAGCGCGAGTCGGCCTCGGTGCCGTCTTCGTTTTCGTAGAGCGGCACGATCGATGCCCATCCTTCGAGCACGATGCAGGCGGCCTGAACGTCATCTTCTGAGAGTCCGAGTTCGGCTGCAAGTTCGCTTACGCCCGAGCGCCCCTTACGGTGGATTGCCGAGAGAACCGCGGACATTGCCGGGGCATCTGTTGGATCCATGCCGCAGATGGCGGCATAGCCTCCGAGGAGAAGCGGTGTGATGCCGAACTTGGTGCCGATGCGACGCGAACGACGGTGCACATTAATTCTGCACGGGAGGCCCAAGAAGAACTCGGTCACGCGCACGCCGCAGGCGCGGGCGGCCAGGAAATGCCCGCCTTCGTGCACAAAGACAAGGGCCGAAAGGGTGATGAGTCCCCAAAAGACGGAGCTCAGGACAGAAAGGACGGTTTGCATGAACGTATTCCTCAGCTGCTAGGAAGCGCGCTCGACGAGTTGTGCCGCTGCCTTGCGCGTGTTCGCATCGATCTCTGCAAGCTGCTCGAACGACACGACAGGCTCGACATTGTGTGCGTTCATGCAGGTTTCGACAATGCGATCAATATCGGTAAACGAGCAGGCGTCGTGAAGGAAGGCGTCGACGGCGATCTCGTTCGCGGCGTTCATGACGCACGGGAGCGTTCCGCCCTCCTTGCCAGCGATATAGGCGAGCTCGAGGCAGCGGAAGGCCTCGGTATCGGCGGCGGCAAAGTCAAGCGATCCGAGCTGCGTGAAATCGATGCGGGGTGCCGGTGTTTCCCAGCGGTCGGGGTAGCTGAACGCGAACTGGATGGGAATGCGCATGTCGGAGGCACCGAGATGCGCGATGACGGAGCCATCTGCGTACTCGACCATGGAGTGGATCTTTGACTGGCGCTGCACGACGACCTTGATGTCGTCGATATTGCAGTTAAAGAGGTGCATGGCCTCGATGCGCTCGAGCCCCTTGTTCATGAGCGTGGCCGAGTCGATGGTGATCTTGGCACCCATGTTCCAGGTGGGGTGCGCAAGGGCATCGGCGCGTGTGACGCTTGCAAGCTCTTTGCGGTTGTAGCCGAAGAAGGGTCCGCCCGAGCAGGTGAGCCAGATGCAGTGGGCCTGCTTGGGGTTCTCGCCCAGATAGCACTGATAGATTGCCGAGTGCTCGGAATCGACGGGGATGAGCTGGTCCTTTGCCGCGAGCGGCATGAGCAGGTCGCCACCGACGACCAGCGACTCCTTGTTGGCGAGGGCAAGGCGCTTGCCGGAGTTCAGCGCTGCATGACTCGCCTCGAGACCCGCAGCGCCGACAATGGCGACGAGCGCGCAGTCGACGTCGTCGCGGCAGGCCAGGTCGCTGGTGGCCTCGGCGCCCGCGAAGAGCTCGCACTCGGCGGGAAGCTCCTGCAGGATCGGATCCTGTGCATGTGCCGCATCAGAGACGACGGCGCACTTGACGTTGAATTCACGCGCAGCGGCTACAAGGGCATCGGTCTTGGAGTTGACCGAGAGGGCCACGACCTCAACCTTGTCCGCATGCTGACGGCAGACATCGAGCGCTTGAGTGCCGATCGATCCCGAACAGCCGAGCACGGCCACACGGAGCTTACCCTCCCCTACCACGGAAGAACGCCTCCCAAAAGAAGCAGCAGGAATGCCGAGATGCAGCCAAAGATCAAGGAGTCGGAGCGATCGAGCATGCCGCCGTGACCGGGGATGAGGTTGCCGGAATCCTTGACGCCCACGCCGCGCTTGATGCGCGACTCGAGCAGGTCGCCAAAGACGCCGAGGACGGCGACGACTATGCCGCAAAGGATGGCATACGGAAGATTGAGATTATAGAAGTCGGTGACAAAGAGCACGACCCAGATAAGAACGGAGCCGACGATGCCGCCGATAAAGCCCTCCCAGCTCTTTTTGGGCGAGATCTTGGGAGCCATCTTGTGCTTGCCGATGCGGCTTCCCACGATGTAGGCAAAGGAGTCGGAGACCCAGAGCGACGCGCATACGCCGATGGCGAGGAGCGCTCCCGGGAATCCTGCGACCGTCGCACGCAAAAGGACGATGGCCGAGAGCATGAAGCCGGTGTAGATGGGGCCCATAAGCGTGATCGCGACGTCTGCGATGCGCGTGCGCGGGGAGTAGACGTACCAGAGCCCGACGGAGAGCACGAGTGCAAAGAGCAGTGTGTTCAGGAGCACGTTGTCGCCGAGGGCCGAGAGCGGAAAGAGCACGGCCGCGATTATGCCGAGCCACTCGTTCGCCATCTTGCCGTCGAGGCGCATCATGCGGAAGAACTCATAGCAGCAAAGGCCGCTCATCGCAGCGATAAAAATCGCAGTCGAGATCTCGCCAAAGAGCAGGCAAAGAATGAAGAGCACGGCATAGACGGCGCCCGAGAGAGCGCGCACGGCAAAGCCGCCGAGACTCTTCTCGCTCGCTGGCGCTTTGGTTTGCCCGGATGCTTTTGACGTGTTTTGCTGGGGGTTTGACACTTACGACTCCTTGCCGGCGGTGAGCCCGCCAAAACGCCTGTCGCGGTTCTGGTAAGCCAGGATCGCTTCGATAAGGCCCCAACGGTCAAAATCGGGCCAATAGGTATCGGTCACGTAGAACTCGGAATATGCGATCTGCCAGAGCAGGTAGTTCGATACGCGCAGCTCACCGGAGGTTCTGATCACGAGTTCAGGATCAGGGAGCCCGGCAGTGTAAAGCTTGGACGAAATTGCGGCCTCGTCGATATCGTCGGCCTCGATGCTACCGCTCGCGACATCGGCGGCAAGCTCGCGTGCGGCTCGGACGAGCTCAGCGCGCGCGCCGTAGTTGACGGCGAGTGCGAGCACCATGCCCGTGTGCGAGGCGCATTCCTTGAGACCGCGTTCAAAGACCTCCTGGGTCTTTTTGGGAAGCGCGGAGATGTCGCCGAGAAAGACGACGCGAACGTTCTCGCGCTTGAGCAGCGGGAGCTCGTCGACGAACGTCTTGGCGAACAGGTGCATGAGCAGATCGACCTCGCGCTTGGGGCGCTTCCAGTTCTCGGTCGAGAATGCGTAGGCCGAGAGCACGTCAACGCCGAGCCTCACGCATGCGGTGATGATCTCTTGCAGCGAGACGATGCCGGCTTTGTGTCCCTCTCCCCTGTTCATCCCGCGCTGGGTTGCCCAGCGGCCGTTGCCATCCATGATGCAGGAGATATGGCGCGGGATGCGGTCCATGTCGAGCTGAGAAAAGCCGACGCCCTCGGGAGCGTCGGCAAAGTACTCAGCGAATTTTTCGCGATCGTACTGCACTTAGATCTCCATGACCTCGGCTTCTTTTTCCTTGAGGAGGGCGTCGATCTTGGCGACGTACTCATCGGTGTGCTTTTGCACCTTGGCCTGCTCGCGACGGACCTCGTCCTCGGTGAGCTCCTCGTCGCGCTCGAGCTTGTTGTTGAAGTCGCGGCGGATGTTGCGCACGGAAACCTTGGCCTGCTCGGCATGCTCGCGGCACTCCTTAACGAGCTCACGACGGCGCTCCTCGGTGGGCGCGGGGAACGGCAGGCGCACGACGTTGCCGTCGGAGTTGGGCGTGATGCCCAGGTCGGAGGCACCCACGGCCTTGACGATGGCGTTGACGAGAGCCTTATCCCACGGCTCGATCATGAGCATGTGGGCCTCGGGGGTCTTGACGGCTGCAACCTGGGTGATGGGCGTCGGCACGCCGTAGTAATCGACGGTGATGTCGGAGAGGATGTTGGCGTTGGCGCGGCCGGTGCGCACCTTGGAGAAGTTGTGCTTGAGCGCCTCGAGCGTTTTGTCCATGTGCTGGGTGATGGAATCGGCCATGTTAGTCCTCCTGGTAAACGACGGTACCGACGGCTTCGCCGGTCAGTGCGAGCTTGATATTGCTCTCGCCCTCGATGTTGAGGACGAAGATGGGCATGCGATTGTCCTGGCAAAGCGCCGTTGCAGTGGAATCCATGACCTGCAGGCCGCGGACCAGGACCTCGTGATAGGTGATCTTGTCGAACTTGACGGCGTCCGGGCACTTGACCGGGTCCTTGTCGTATACACCGTCGACCTTGGTCGCCTTGAGCAGGCAGTCGGCGCCGATCTCGCAGGCGCGGAGCGCTGCGGCGGTGTCGGTGGTGAAGTAGGGGTTGCCCGAGCCTGCAGCGAAGATCACGACGTCGCCCTTGGCGAGATGGTTCATCGCTCGACGACGGATATAGGGCTCGCAGACCTCGTTCATCTGAATAGCGCTCATCACGCGGCAGGGAACGGCATTGTGCTCAAAGGCATCCTGGAGCGCAAGAGCGTTCATGACCGTGGCGAGCATGCCCATGTAATCGGCCTGGGCGCGGTCCATGCCGCCGGCAGCACCGGCCATGCCGCGGAAGATGTTGCCGCCACCGACCACGATGCCGACCTGGACCCCCTCCTCGACGAGCTCCTTGATCTGCTTGGCGAGCTTGTCGGTGAACTTCGGGTCGATACCGAACTCGTTCTCGCCCATCAGGGCCTCGCCGGAGAGCTTGAGCAGAACGCGCTTATACAGGTAGTCGGACAATGCGATCCTCCTTAGTAGTAGCCTTGACCATTCTAGCAAAGATGCAGTTTAGGGCCATAAAAAAGCAGGCCGGGGCGCGAAACCCACAGCCTGCTCAAGCCTATTTAAAGGTTACTTACTCGCCGCGAACGAGGCGATCGAAGGCGACGACCTTGATGGTGTCGCCGAGCTCCTTGGAGACCTGCTCGGCATACTTCTTGATGGTGAGCGAGGAATCCTTGATGAACTCCTGCTCGTTGAGCACGGAACCCTTGTAGAACTTCTCGAGACGGCCGATAGCCATCTTCTCCTGAATGGCCTCGGGCTTGCCGGACTCGGCGGCCTGAGCCATGTAGATCTCCTTCTCGTGGGCGACGACGTCGGCGGGGACGTCCTCACGCACGGCGCAGATCGGAGCGGCGGCAGCAACCTGGAGCGCAACATCGTGAGCGAAGCTCTTGAAGGCGTCAGCAGAAGCGGTCTCGTCCTTCTCGAAGGAGAACTCGACGAGGACGCCGATCTTGCCACCCATGTGGATGTAGGAGGAAAGGGCGCCGGACTCGACGTTGCGGGCGGCGAAGCGGGCGATCTTCATGTTCTCGCCCATAATGTGGATCATCTCGGTGAGCTCCTCCGAGACAGTGGTCTCGGCCATGGGC
>CAVDZW010000090.1:0-8584 GCA_963613305.1 bacterium
ACGAGGAGCTCGCCGACCAGGGCATCACCCAGTCCACGATTCGTCTCTCCATCGGCACCGAGAACGCCGAGGACATCATCTGGGACCTCAAGCAGGCCTTCGCCAAGCTCGACTAGCCTACGCACCTCGGGCGGACGCGCCGCCGAACATAGCCTCCTTAATGGGGACGAGCCGCTATATGGGCTCGTCCCCTTTTTTGGCAGGTTTGCTGACGTTCGCCGCTCGCTGCACCTCATGGGGGGCGATTGCAGAGATTCCGTGCGAGGACGGGTTGAATCCTGTTTGCCTCACGCGTGCCTTGCGGTGAATATCTTGTTGCGTGCGCGCCCGGCTGGTCGGCTTTGCCTGCGACGTGTATCATTTCGAAACCGATGTTTTGCCGTGCCTTGCTGAGAGGGGACCAGGCATGAAAGATAAAGTGATGTCCGCGCTTACCGTCGCCGCCGCGATTCTCATCGTGGGCGCCGTCGTGTTCATCGTCCTGTCCGTTCTCGGTGTGGCCGTCGCGGCCCTGCTCGCGATCATCCCGATCGTGCTTGTCGTGCTCGTGGTCGCGGTCGTTGTTTCCGCGGTTCGCGGAAAGCCGGTGGAGGTCGAGTGGTCGTTCGGCAACAATGCCGCCGATGCGGAGGATGACGACAACGACGACGTCATCTCGGTTGAGGATTACAAGGAGCTCGACGACTAGCGGGAATAAGGCCCGCCAGCGGTAGACACTTATGCCGGCAGTCCCATTCGAGGCAGTCGTAATCAAAATCGCTTAAGAGCATCGGCTGAGCCGGTGCTCTTATTTGTGAGGGCGCTATGTTGCGGCACGTTGCGGAGCGTCCGTTTCTCCGCGCCCCGGGCACTCAAATCCGAACGCATGACGAGATGCCCGAGAAAGACATGCTCGTCGCCCACACGGCCCGTCCGGCAGGCGGCTCAGGAGGACTCGGGCTTCTGACACGACGCTTACATGCCGTTGCCGCGACGTTGTTTGGGGCCGCGTAGCATCGATGGCGCAATCAAGCTTCAAACGGGAGGAATGACGCATGGCCGGACTGTACGCCGCACTGTTCTTGGGGCTGCTCGGAGGAGCCGCCTGCCTGGTGTCCGATATCGTGCGTGCGTGCGAGCGCCGCGACGAATCCGAGGCGCTCGACAACATGGAGGCCATGGGCTAGGAAGCGCTGACGGCGGCGGACATCGGCCGTGCCTTTGGAAGCAAAACCGTTTTCTATGAGGGCGCCGATGCCGTTCGACGCCCTCTGTGGTTCGTGCCATTGGCTGAAGGTTCTGCCTACCAGCTCGCCTCGAGCTTTTTGATCTCGTCGTAGAGCCAGTCGTTTTGCGGGGTCTCGATGCCGTGCTCACGACCGAGGCGGCAGATCGTGCCCGCAAACTCCTCGACCTCCGTTTTGCGCTGCGCTACGCGGTCCTGCGCCATCGAGGGCATGCCGGCGGGGTCGAGCCCCTCGATGAGCTTTACCATCTGCGAGAGGTCGCCCTCGGTGAGCTCGATTCCCTCGGCGCGCGCCACGGCAAGGGTCTCGCGCATGGCCGCGACAAAACTGCGGCGCTGCTCGCCCCCGCGCGCGGTCGCCGTGCCGTAGGTTCCGCCGTAGACCATGCAGGTCTGGTTAATGCCGTCGTTGAGCATGAGCTTGGCCCACATGCGATGGAGCACGTTCTCCTCGACCGTGTGGGGGATGCCGCAGCGGGTATAGAGCTCGTCGATGTCGGCAACCGCCTGCGCGTCCGTGCCTGCGGCCGCGCCAAAGCGGATCTCGCCGCAAGCGTGGTAAGTGAGCGCCCCGTCCAAAAAGACCGCGTCCATGCCCTGGCAGATGCCGAGCACCGTGCGCTCCCAGCCGAATCGCTCGGCTATCTTTTGCTCGCTCGTGATGCCGTTGCAGAGACTCTGAATGCGCGTGTTCGGGCCCACGACGCTCTCCATGGTTCGGAGCGCCTGCTCAAGGCCGGTGGTCTTGACCGTGAGCAGTACGAGGTCTGCCGGAGCGGCCTCGCTTGCGCGAACGTTTTTGAGCTTGCAAGGCTCGCCGTTGATGGTGGGCGCGTCGGCGGCGTGGCGCTCAAAGCGCGCGTCGTCCATGACGAACACGACGTTCTCGTTGCCGAGCGTGTGGGCGAGCATATCGGCATAAAGCATGCCGACCGCGCCCTTGCCGATGAGCGCTACCTTTTCGATTGCCATCTGTTTCCTTTCCGTCTGCGGTTCTTCTCATATGAAGGGCGCCCGTTCGGGGCGCCCTGTGCATTGTCGCTCGATTTTACTTCGGTTCGGACGCGCCGCGCCGCCCGTCTACTCCTTAGGGCAGATGGCAAAGCAACGCGCGGGGAACCCGACGCCGTCGCGCACCTTGGGAAAGCTGCACACGATGAGCGCGCCCGTTGCCGGCAACTCGTCAAGATGGTCCATGACCTCGATCTGATAGCGGTCGACCGAGAGGATGTACTGCTCACCGGGGTAGGGGTAGGCATCCTCGCGCGTGGTGACGGTCGCGGGGTCGGTGTCTGCCGGTTCATGGCCGATTGCGCCGATGTTTCGCTCCTCGACGAGCCATTTGATGGCCGCAAGGTCCCAGCCGGGGTAGTGCGGCTGGCCGTTCTCGTCCTTGTTCTCGAGGTCCTCGAGCTTTGACCAGTCGGAGCGGAATGCCACGAACGCGCCTTCGGGGATGCGCCCGTGCTCCTCTTCCCATGCCTTGAGGTCGTCGATGGTGAGGACGAAGTCGGGGTCCTCAGCGCACTCCTCGTGCTTGTCGACCACGCAGAGCGGCCACATCATCTCGGTGGGTTCGATTTCGCCGAGCGAGCGGCCCTCGCCATGAAAATGCCGCGGGGCATCGATGTGGGTGCCGTACTGCGATGCCATGGAGTACTGGAAGCAGCGCATGGGGGCGGCCATGTCTTCGGGGGTTCCCTCGGCGTAGTCGAAGAGCAGCTCGCTCTCGAACGGCTTGAATCCGAACCAGTGCGGCGTGTCGGACGAGAGCGTGTGGGTGAGGTCCACCCAGCGGTAGCTGTCGGACTTGAGCGTGGAGACGAGGCTCCAAAGATCGATGGCAGACATGGTGTGCTCCTTAGCATCGATTGCGGTGGCGGCAGAGCGCCTTTGAGCCGATGATAGGTGCGCTCGACCATGACTTTGCGGCGGTTGCGGACCCGGTGACGGGGATGTAACGGCTGCGCAATCGATACGAAACATTCGCGGGATCGGCGGGTTGCGGCGCTCGCTTTGGCAGCAGCGAGCAAGTCGCGATGGACGCGCGCGGCCATGCGGCGACGCGTTTCGGCTCTTGGATGGCTCGACGCCGCCCGGAACTCTCGGCCTCTGCGCGTGCGTTCCCTTGCCTCTTTTATTCAAATTCGCGTGTCGCGGTGCGCATCGGGGCTTATCGCCTGCAAGCGGGAAAAACTCTGATACGGCAAAGCGCGCGCTGCGTGTTAATCCATTGTTGCGGGCATGTTTCGGTTTGCATGGGGCACTCATGCGGGCGATAATGATTCCTGTTTTTATGCGCTCCGATCAAGTGGGGCCATGGGAAGGAGAAAATTATGAAGAAGAACACTTTCAAGAAGGTTGCGGCCGTTGCCGGCTGCACCCTTGCGTGCGCTGTCGCGTTTGCCCTCGCGGGCTGCGGCGGCACCACGGGCACCGCGGTCGTCGCGGGCTCGGCCGACCCGATCGAGACCGTCACGTCCGACGAGGTCGACGGCTCCAAACAGTTCGTGCTCGCCAACGACAACACGCTCACCGTCGGCACTTCCGCCGAGTACGCTCCGTTTGAGTACAAGGACGAGAACGGCGACTACAAGGGCTTTGACCTCGAGCTGATCGCCAAGATCGCCGAGAAGCTCGGCCTTGAGGTCAAGTACGTCAACAACGACTTCGACTCGCTCGTGGCGGGCGTTGAGTCGGGCACCAAGTACGACGTCTCCATCGCCGCTATGACCATCACCCCGGAGCGCAAGAAGTCCGTCGACTTCTGCGACGCTTACTACACCGATGATCAGGCTATCGTCACCAAGACCGATAACGCCGACATTACCGGTGACAACTACGAGGAGAAGCTCAACAGCTCCGATACCACGCTGATCGTGCAGTCGGGCTCCACTGCTGAGTCGTTTGCCAAGGAGAACTTCCCCAAGGCCAAGATCAAGTCGCTCAAGGATGCCACCGAGTGCTTCAGCGCACTCCAGTCCGACCAGGGCACCGCGGTCGTGACCAACCGCTCCGTCGCTGCCCAGCTCACCTCCGACCAGTTCACCACCTGCCACGTGATCAAGATGATCTCGACCGGTGAGGACTACGGTATCGCCATCAACAAGGGCAACACCCTGCTCAAGAAGACCATCAACAAGGCCCTCAAGGAGCTCACCGAGGACGGCACCGTCGACGCCCTCATGGAGCAGTACAACATCAAGTAGCGAGTCATCGCTTGCCGGATGGGCCCTCCCCGCATCGCGCGGGGAGGGCCTTTGCCGTATCTGAGCCCCGCTCGATCAGCCCGATAATCCGATGGGAGTCCATCAATGAACAGAAGCAGCTTTGCCGCACGCGCCCTCGCGCTCGTCCTGACGCTCGCTTGCACGGTTGGCGGAACCGCCGCAATCGCGCCTGCGCAGGCGAGCGCCGTCGAGGTCGAAAAGCTCACGGCGCGCCCCAACACCGACGGCGGCAGCGAGGTCGTGGGCGGCGTGGAGACGCGCCTCACCCTCGAGTTCCAGGCCGATGAGGACGAGTCGCTCACCGGCATCTCGGTCACGCTGCCCGACGGCACGGAGTGCTCGGGCGTTGATGACGACCGCGTCACGGTGCTTTCGGGCGATGACCTCATGGAGTCCGAGCGTCTGAGCAACGCCGAGTTCGAGCTCGACGGTCAGACGGTTGCGGCGAGCTTCGATACCGTCGAGGCCGGCCGCTACTACCGCGTCGAGCTCTGGGGCGTCACCTTCCCGGTCGCGGGTGGCGCGCAGAAGGTCGCGGCGAGCTACGAGCTTGCCGATGGCAGCACGCACAAGATGAGCGGGGTGCCGACGGTCGATATCGAGTCCGTCTCGTTCATTGACGGGCTCAAGAGCGATCTTGAGGGGCAGGCTTGGGTCCAGGCTTGGAACTCCAATCTCTTCTGCAAGCTCTTTCTCAACCCTCCGGTGATCGTATCGTCGATCCCCGTTGTCTTCGAGGGCTTTCTCATGGCTCTCAAGATCGTGCTCATCGCGTTCCCGCTCGCCATTCCTGTGGCGCTCTGCCTCGCGCTCATGCGCATCTCGAACAATCGCGTGGTTCGTGGTATCGCCAACGTGTATGTCAACGTGGTGCGCGGCACCCCGGCGTTCCTGCAGATCTACATCTTCTTCTTTGGCCTGCCGCTTGCCGGCATCCATATCGACGACTACCCGCTCGGCGTGATCGTCATGGGCATGAACTCGGCGGCCTATCTCTGCGAGATCTTCCGCGCGGGCATCCAGTCGATCCCCAAGGGGCAAAACGAGGCGGCGCGCTCGCTCGGCATGAATCGGTTCCAGACCATGCTCTACGTGATCATTCCGCAGATGGTGCGCAATGTCCTGCCCACGATGACCAATGAATTCATCCTGCTCTACAAGGACACCTCGCTCCTTGCCGCCGTGGGCGTGAGCGAGATCGTCATGGGGGCGCGCAATATCGTGGCGACGACCGGTTCGATCACCCCGTACGTGGTGGCAGCGCTCTTCTATCTCGCGCTCACGTTGCCGCTCTCCAAGTTCGTCGAGCGTCGCGAGGACAAGATCCACGGCCGCGCGGGCGATAGCGGCAAGGGCGGCCCGAGCGCGGGTCTCGGCAAGTTTATGGGCCTGTAGGGAGGTACAGCAATGAGTGATTCCGGCAACGACATCGCTGTCTCGATCAAGAATCTCAAGAAAACGTTTGGATCCAACGAGGTTTTGCACGACGTCAATATCGACGTGCATCACGGCGAGGTCGTGGTCGTGCTCGGACCCTCCGGCTCGGGTAAGTCGACCATGCTTCGCTGCATCAACCGTCTGGAGGAGCCGACGAGCGGATCGATCCTGGTGGATGGCGTCGATGTGTGCGACAAGCACTGCGATCTCAACAGCGTTCGCACCAAGCTCGGTATGGTCTTTCAGCAGTTCAACCTGTTCCCGCACCTGACCGTCAAAGAAAACGTGATGCTCGCGCAGGTCAAGGTTCTCAAGCGGTCCAAAGAAGAGGCGGAGCGCTGCGCCGTGGAGCAGATCACCAAGGTCGGGCTCGCCGACCGCATGGATTACATGCCGAGCGAGCTCTCGGGCGGTCAGCAGCAGCGCGTGGCCATCGCGCGTGCCCTTGCCATGAACCCGCGCGTCATGCTTTTTGACGAGGCCACCTCGGCGCTCGACCCCGAGCTCGTGCGCGACGTTCTGGCCACCATGCGCGACCTTGCCCGGGGCGGCATGACCATGATCGTGGTCACGCACGAGATGGGTTTTGCGCGCGAGGTCGCCGACCGCGTGATCTTCATGGAAGGCGGTGTCGTCGTCGAGGAGGGCACGCCTGCCGAGGTGTTCGACCATCCCAAGAGCGAGCGCACGCGCGAATTTTTGGGCAACATTGGGTAGGCAATCTGCCTGCCGTCCATATGCGTCGATACAGGAAGGTGCCCGGGCTGCGAGTCGCTTGCAGCCCGGGCACCTTTGTCGTTTATCGCGATGGTCCGCAAAGTTTATGCCGGTTGGCCCACTTGCCTGGTGAGGTTAGGCTTAGACGAGCGCGGCGCCGAGCGCGCGGCACTTCTCCTCGCCCTCGGCGTCGGGGGCGTCGTAGTTGATGAGCGTGTCGACTACGTTCACGCCGGCCTCGTCGGCGTCGGCCTTCCAGTTGTCCATCCACTCGCCGTCGGCCCACTCATATGAACCGAAAAGCACGACTTTCTTGTCGCCGAGCTCGCCCTTGACATCGTCCCAGAGCGGCTGGAACTCGTCGTACTCGAGCTCCTCGGAGCCCATGGCGGGGCAGCCGAAGGCAAAGGCGTCAAAGTCGTTGAGCTTGTCGGTCGAGAAGTCGGAGCAGGCAAAGACCTCCGCCGTGCCGCCGTTGGCGGTGATGCCCTCGGCCACGAAACCGGCCATGGCCTCGGTATTGCCCGTGCCGCTCCAGTACACGACTGCCACGTTGCTCATTTGAATCTCCTTTTCTTCTTTAAGCCGCAGGCGTTCTGCGGCGGATTACCGTTTGGTTGATGGGGCTAACAGCGGCGTGCGAGCTCGCTTAAGGGGCGGCCGCTCGCATAGCGCCGACGCGTTCGCTCGGTGCAGCGGCGGTATCCCTCAAAGGTTGCGAGGGCGCGCTCGAGGTTGGCATAGACCTTCCACGGGCCGAGCGCCAAGAAATCGCGCCCGTCATGCTCGATAAAGCCGAGCACGTCTTCTGCGGGATAGCCCAAAAAGAACCCGACCTCGTGCGGAAAGGCGCAGGGACAGCTCGCATCGCAACCCGGACGCACAGCACAGGTGGCATCGCTTCGTTTGGATGCGGCGGCGATTCGCGCGGCCAGGCGCGTGATGCACGCGTCGAGGTCGTCGAGCGCGTAGCCCTCTTTGCCGAGGAGTTGGATTGCGCGCGGGTCGGCGAGCTCGCGCTCGAGGGCCGCCGGACGATAGGCGTAGATGAGGGCCCCGCAGGAGCGCCAGACCAAGACCTTGAGCTCAATGCCGGAGGAGGCGAGCTCCCCGTGCACGTGTGCCACGCAGGTCCGCAGCGCAGCGCGCTGCCGTTTGGCCGCGAGCACGAGCGTTGGGTCGGCGTCGTGCGGGCAATCGAAGCTTCCGGCAAAGGTGAAGAGCGCTGCCGGCTTGATGCCCGCCAGGGTGGGGGAGGCGTAAGAGACGAGCGCCCGCTCGAGCGTTTTGATATCGATAGGTCGTTCCATGTCCCTCCCTCGGTTGAGTAGTTAGCCTTGGAAAACTTATACACCATCTCAAGCGGAGGTCAAGGAAAAAAGTAAGCTATACGAAACTTGTAAAACTACGAAGGCAAATCGGGTGTACTATGAGTCGGACACTCCCCGGGGGTGTGGGTGTTCGGAATTCCGCAATACCCACGTCCCTCGAAAACGAAAGGCCTTCAAGATGCAAAGCGTTCTCACGCCCGCAAATATCGTCGTTCTCGTCATCGTCGCCGTCGGCTTGGCGCTCGGGTTCAAGCGCATCGCCGGCATGTCGCGTGGCAAGAGCTGTTGCTCCGATGGGGCCACGACCAAAAAGACCAAACATGTGGCCGTGGTCGACACCGACCCTGCAAACTACCCTTACAGCGAGGAACTCCTCATCGGCGGCATGAGCTGCGATGGCTGTGCCGAGAACGTCGCGAATGCTCTTAACGCCCTCGGCGACACCCTGGCAACCGTCGACTTTGCCACCAAGACCGCTCGCGTTCTCACCAAGCGCCCCCTCGACCATGCGGACGCAGAAGCCGCCGTCAAGGAAGCGGGCTACTACGTCATGAAGTTGTAGGTTGCGCGGTTTTACCAAACCGCGCAACTAGTCGACGCTGCGCGTGCCCCAGGCACGGCACCTCGCCATTCAAGAAGGGAGT
>CAVDZW010000091.1:0-3955 GCA_963613305.1 bacterium
GCGCCAGATCTCGCGGCCGAGCATGAGGGCGAGCACGAGCGCGCTCACGTAACCCATAAAGCCGATAACCGGAATGCCGAAGATGACCGGCTCGATCTTTGCGTAATAGACGATCGACGAGCCCACAAAGAGACCCGCGATCACGATGGACATCGACATGCGGTCGACGATGCCGCCCAGGTGCCTGAGCACCTGTTCCGAACCCATCACCTGCGTATTGATCTTGAGTTGGCCGCGCGTGAGCATCCGACTCGCGAGCCCCAGGTACTCCGCGGCCTCGAGCGTGCCCTTGGCGGCCCGGTACGAGCCCTTAGCGAGCTCGGCCGCCGCCTCCTGCGCGCGCACGTAGGCGCTCTTCTCGTTCTTGATGTGCGCGGTGATGATATCGATCATGTTCACGTCGGGCGTGTACTCGGTGAGCAGGCCCTCGAGCGTCACCATGCCGCGTGCGAACATCGTCACCACGGCCGGGAGCTCCACGTCGTTTTTGCGCGCGAGGTTCAAAAGCGAGGTCAAAAACTCCGCGATATCAAGGTCGCGCAGGTCAAGGCCCGCAAAGTCGGCCACGATAAAGTCGAGATCCGAGAGGAACGTGGAATGGTCGAGCTCAGCGGAGTCGCCGCGGGTGACGGCAAAGCGCATGAGCGAGTCCTTGAGCTTGGGCACGTCGTTCTCGGCCACCGCGTAAATCATGTCCTTGACGATGCCGCGGTCGTGGCTCGACATGCGACCCACCATGCCGAGGTCGATGAAGTAGATCGTCCCGTCCTTGAGGATAATGTTGCCCGCGTGCGGGTCGGCATGGAAAAAGCCGTCGTCGAGCACCTGTGTGGAGTAGTCCTCAACGATAGCAGAACCAACCTGTGCAAGATCGTAGCCCTCGGCGGCCAGCCGATCGGGCTCGCCGATCGAGATGCCGTCGATGTAGTCCATGACCACGATATGCTCGGTGCAGAGGTCCATGTAGGCGCGCGGACACGAGATGTTGCGCGTGCGTGCATGGAACTCGCGGAAGTTGTTGAGGTTCTTGGCCTCGGCGAGGAAGTTCGTTTCCTCACGGAACGACTGCCAAAGCTCCTCGACCACGTCGTGCAGGTCGACGAACTGATCGGTCTTAACGAACTTCGAGACGAGGTTCACGATGGTGCGCATGATGTCGATGTCCTGTGCCATCACCTGCTGGGCGCCGGGGCGCTGCACCTTGACGGCCACATCCTCGCCGGTTACCAGGCGCGCACGGTGCACCTGCGCGAGCGAGGCCGAACCGAGCGGGTTGGGATCGATCGCGTCGAACATCTCGCCGAGCTTTTGACCGTACTCCTCCTCGAGGCACTCAAGCACCACCTCGTAGGGCACGGGCGCCACGCTCGAGCGCAAAAGACGCAGCTCGTCACAGTACTCCTGTGGGAGTATCTCGGAACGGTTGGCGAGGATCTGCCCCATCTTGACGAACGTGGGGCCCAGGTCCTCGAGCAGGCGGCGCAGGCGCACCGGCGTGAGGTTGTCCCACACGCGGTACTTGCGCACCAGGCACACCATCTGGTGCACGCGGCTGCGGCGACCGAGCGCCGTGAGCTTAAACCGGTCGTCCGGAGCCATGGACTCCGGCTCCTCCGGAAACGCGTCGACGGCGCGCGGGCGCCGGGAGCCGCCACCGAGAGAGGCCTCCACCTCCTCGGCAAAGGCCTCCTCGTCGGGCAGCGGATCGGTATCCGGTCTCTTTTCGTCTGCTCGAACCGTCACGGGCAGCTACTCCTCCGTCGCGTCCTCGGCGTCCTCGACATCCGCATCCTCGACGGTCTCGACCGGCACCGTGGTGACGTTCTCCTCCACGGCGTCGACGATGTCGCGCACGTGAGCGAGGAACGCGGTGCGCTCCGAGGCGGTCATGGAACCGACGTAGGCACCGATGAGCTCGTCGAGCACTTTCTCGGCCACACCCTCGCCGCGGTTGGAAAGGCGCGCCGTGAGCTCCGAGACGGTGCCGCCGGCCTGCTCGAACATATCGGAGACGCTGCGGGCGATGTCGGGCGTGGCCGAATCATGGCGAACCTCGGCGCCCTTGTCGTTGAGGTCCTTGAGGACCTTCTTGCCGGTATCGACCGTGAGGGCTGCGGCACCGAAGCCGACGTTGACCGCGCCGGTGACGAGATCTTCGAGTTTGGTGGCCATGGTCTCTCCTATCTGTTGGTTGAGCGTTGCCACGCTTGTACCCAAAACACTGGGCTTTAGCGAAATTCGTGGGTTTTAGCGGAGGTTGTCGCTCATGGCAAAGCCGTTGCGCATGGCGCAGCTCGTGGTGTAGAGCACCGAGCCCAGAAGCTTGTCGGTCTCCTCGCGCAGGAGCTTGCAGAGCCCCTCGTTGGCCTCCTCGAGCTTGGCCGGGACCTCCTCAGCAGGAAGCTCCGCCACGAGTGCGTCGGTGTCGGCGAGCATCTTATGGGAGATGCCGCCGATCTTGAGCTGGTAGTCGCTGACGGCGCGCCCGTTCTCGTTAAAGCGGGCATCGGCGAGCGCGCCCACCAGGCGCATGGCCCAGTAGTGCTCGTCGGTGCTCACCGTAGCGCCCGTGTTGAGGTAGGCCGGCATGGAGTCGACGTTGGCATAGAGCGGGAAGAGCGGGTTAAAGGGGTTGGAGCCAAAGGCCATCCACTGCACGGCGGCGTTGGCGGCGGGCACGTAGGGGCGCATTTGGAGCACGGCGAGCTGGCCGTTGCGGTTGATGCCGATCGGGCGGTAGGCGCCGCGGCTCTCGGGCGTGCCCTTGGTGCCGTATGGATCGAACGGGGTGCCCTGGTAGTGCGACGAGAGCACGTACTTGACGTCCTCGATGGTGAGCTTGCGCTCGGGCACGCGGCTCCAGGGGATGTCGTCGCTCTCGGGGGCGTAGACGGCATCCGGGCCGTCCCAGCCGTCGCTCGGGTTGAGGCAGCGCTGCATATACCAGGCGCGCGGCGTGTTGTACACGTGGTCGGAGTCGCTATGCGACCCAAAGACCTCGCGCGGGTTAAAGGTGTTGCCGTCGCCCCCGAGGGTGAGATCGAGGTGGTTGGCGATCATCCAGGCGCGCAGGTCGGCCGAACACATGTGCTCTGTCTGCGCACCCTCGGCGTCTGCCAGGTCAAAAGAGTCGATACCGAGCTGGTTGGGCATGGTCACGTAGGCGTCATCGGGCACGCGCTTGGCGATCCAGTGGTGGCCGCCGACGGTCTCGAGCCACCAGATCTCGTCGACGTCCGAAAAACCCACGCCGTTCGACTCGTAGGTGCCGTACTCCTCGAGGAGCGCGCCGAGGCGGCGCACACCATCGCGCGCGGAGCTGATGTAGGGCAAGACAACCGTCACCAGGTCTTCCTCGCCCAGACCACCGGGGCGCGCAGGAACGTAGTCAGGCTCGCCCTCGGTGCCCTGCGCGGGCGTGTAGACCACGAACGGGTCGGCACCGAGCACGCGCTCGTTGGTGGTGATGGTCTCGGTAGCCGTCATGGCAACGTTTTTGGTGTTAAAGCCCGCCTCGGCCCAGATGCCGTGACCCGGCAGCACGTCGGGCACGCTTGTGTAGCGCATGGGGTTATCGGGCAGGGGCATAGTAAAGTGCGCGATCTCGCTCACGTAGGTGCGCGGTTGATCCTCGGGCTCGACCACGGCCATGCGCTTGGGCTGGAACACGCCGTTAGGCGAGTCCTCGTTGCGCGCCATGATGGTCGAGCCGTCGTAACTGGCCGCCTTGCCGATGAGGATGGTGGTGCAGGGCATTCGGAACTCCTTTTGGTGCCGTCGATTTTCCGCACCCCAGTGTAGTCCTTCTTGCCGCCGAGCCCATGCAAACGGCGGGCGTTTTTATGCAGGATCGCAGCCGATGCGGAAGCTAAAGCCAAGCGCACTCCCGCCCGTTCTGCGCTACGCGCACGCCTCCGCCGCCTCGATGACGTGGCGGGCGAGGATGGCCGTGGTG
>CAVDZW010000091.1:3965-15760 GCA_963613305.1 bacterium
GATAGAGCCCACGCCGCGCGGCACGGGCGTCAGAGCGCCTACAATCGGTTCGGCAGCATCGAAATCGACGTCTCCGACGAGCTTGCCCGCAGCCTCATCCCAGTTGATACCGACATCGATCACGGTCTGGTCGGAACGGAACGCATCGGCCCCGAGCGCGCGGGCATGGCCCACGGCAGCGACCACCACGTCAGCACGGCGACAGACAGCCGCAAGATCGCGCGTGTGGGTATGACAGGTCGTCACGGTGGCGTTGCGAGCGGTGAGGAGCGCCGCAACAGGTCGGCCAATCACGAGCGAACGCCCAACGACCGTCACCTCGGCGCCATCGAGCTCCACCCCGTAATGGTCGAGGGCGGCGATGACGGCCTCGGCCGTGCAAGGGGCAAAGCCGGCACCACGGCCGGCAAGCGTGGAAAGAAGCGAACCTGCCGTCATGCAGTCGACGTCCTTGGCGGGGTCGAGCGCCGCGGCCGCGGCATTCTCATCAAGGTGCGCCGGTAGCGGGCGGAACATGAGACAACCGTGAATCGAGGCATCGGCGTTCACGCGCTCGATCGCGCACATGAGCTCGTCTTGCGAGGCATCAGCCGCGAGGAGGATGCGCTCGACCTCGATCCCTACCTTCTCGCAACGCTTGAGTGCACCGCGTTCGTAGGAAAGATCATCCTCGCGCTCGCCCACACGCACGATGGCGAGCTTGGGCGCGGTACCGTGCGCGCGCAGCGACTCGGCACGACCGGCAAGGTCCTCGGTTATCGCGGTGGCAACGGGGGCACCGAGCAGCAGCTCAGCCATGTTTGACCCTCTTTCTGGCGGTATCGGTGGCTTTACGCGCGAGTTCGTCGGCGCGCACGAGCCAGGTTTCGAGCAGAGCGTCGCACTCGCCCTCGAGTTCCTCGGCACGGGCACGGTCCTTCATGGCCGTGGTATTGGCAAAGAGTGTGAGGCTCGCACCCTGCATGGCGGCACGGCAGAACACGGCGCCGCAGGCAACATCGGAGAGCAGTTGGCCCGAACCCTTGTCGGCGAGTTCCTCCAAAAGCTCCAGAACCCGGGCGCACGCGAGCATGATGCGGTAAGGGGGACGCGCGGCCTCGTGCAGGGCGTCTTGGATAGCGCAGGCTCGCTCTTCGCTTCCACGCGGCAGCCCGTAGGCGGCCGAAACCTTGCCGTAAGCCTCGGCATCCTCGTCCACCAGGCCCAGGAGCTCCTGCCCCACCTGCCCGGCCGCGGCGACCGTGTTCTTGAGCTCATCGGCCACGTCCGCGTAGCGCGGGTTCTTGGCGCCATAGCGCGCCACCATGGAGCAGAGCGCGGCCCCGAGCGTGCCCACGTAGGCGCTCGCCCCGCCACCGCCCGGCACAGGCACGCGCGAGCCGAGCACCTCGGCGAACTCGCGGCACGACGAGTCCGCAAACGATTCGGTCATAGATCGCATCTCCCATAATCCACGGGGCCGCAGCTCATCGGCCGCGGCCCCGCAACGTCTTGCTTTTAGGGCGTCCCCGAACTAGAAGAGGCCCGTGATGTTGCCCTCGTCGTCCACGTCGATGTTCTCGGCGGCCGGGACCTTGGGCAGGCCCGGCATGGTGAGGACGTTGCCCGTGAGCGCCACCACAAAACGGGCGCCGGCGCTCACCTTGAGCTCGCGCACCGTGATGGTAAAGTGCTCCGGCGCACCGAGTGCGCGGGCGTTATCCGAGAAGCTGTACTGGGTCTTGGCCACGCACACGGGCAGGTTGCCAAAGCCGTTCTCGTCGAGCTCCTTGAGCTGGCGCTTGGCCGCGGGCGTGAACTCCACGCCGTCGGCGCGGTAGATCTTGGTGGCGATGGCCTCGAGGGCCTCGGCCACGGTGGCGCCGTCCTCGTAGGCAAACTTGAGTTCACTCGGCTGCTCCACCAGGCGCAGCACCTCGTCGGCAAGATCGAGCGCGCCCTCGCCGCCGCGGGCCCAGACCTCCGAAAGCTTGACATTGACGCCCTTGGCAGCGCACTCGGTAGCGATAAGGTCGAGCTCGGCCTCGGTATCGGTCGGAAACCTGTTGATGGCGACCACGCACGGCAGGCCAAAGACCTCAGTGATGTTCTCGACATGACGGAGCAGGTTGGGCATGCCGGCCTTGAGGGCCTCGAGGTTCTCCTCGTTAAGGTCGGGCTTGGCCACGCCGCCGTTGTACTTGAGGGCACGGGCGGTAGCCACCACGACCACGGCACTCGGGCGGATGCCCGTCATGCGGCACTTGATGTCGAGGAACTTCTCGGCACCCAGGTCGGCACCGAAACCGGCCTCGGTGATCGCGATGTCGCCAAAGCGCATGGCCATGCGCGTGGCCATCACGGAGTTGCAGCCGTGCGCGATGTTGGCAAAGGGGCCACCGTGCACGAACGCCGGCGTGCCCTCGAGCGTCTGCACGAGATTGGGCTTGAGCGCGTCCTTGAGGAGTGCCGCCATGGCGCCGTTGGCATGAAGGTCGGCCGCCGTGACGGGCGCGCCCTCGTAGCTGTAGCCGACCACGATGCGACCCAAGCGCTCCTTGAGGTCGGAGATGGAAGTGGCGAGGCAGAGGATGGCCATGACCTCGGAGGCCACGGTGATGTCGAACCCGTCCTCGCGCGGCACGCCCTGGGCCTTGCCGCCGATGCCGTCGATGACATGGCGAAGCTGGCGGTCGTTCATGTCGACGACGCGCTTCCAGGTGATGCGCTTAACGTCGATACCGAGCGCGTTGCCCTGCTGGATATGGTTGTCGAGCATGGCCGCGAGCAAGTTGTTGGCAGCGCCGATGGCATGGAAGTCGCCGGTGAAGTGCAGGTTGATGTCCTCCATGGGAATCACCTGCGCGTAGCCGCCACCCGCGGCGCCGCCCTTGACGCCAAACACGGGGCCGAGCGAAGGCTCGCGAAGTGCGACGGCGGCTTTGACGCCGCGACGACGCAGGCCGTCGGCGAGACCGATCGTGGTCGTGGTCTTGCCCTCGCCCGCGGGCGTAGGGTTGATGGCCGTGACGAGCACGAGCTTGGCGCTATGGTCCGTCGGCTCGTTGAGGAGCGAGTAGTCGACCTTGGCCTTGTCGTAGCCGTACGGGATGAGATGCTTGACGTCTACCCCGGCGTTGGCGGCGACCTCGGCAATGGGCAGCGGCGTCACGGAACGCGCGATCTCGATATCTGTCGGCATGGCGACCTCTTTTCTCAGCGTTGACGATGCAAAAGAGGATACCACGCGCAAGAGCCCGCCCCTACCCTACACGGCCCCGCGCCATACCGAATCGCGATCGCCCGCGATAACGGACGGGCGCGCGCCCGGCGTCGCCGCCGCCGACCCGTTCGAAATCGGCATGCGCCCACGGAGCGGCAGCGCAGGCGACAAGTCGCTCACGGAGAGTCGGGCGTCTTCGAGCAGCCGGAAGCCAACGCATCCACGACAAGCCGCCGGCAAGCAACGGACGAATTCGCCAAAAACAAACGCCGCTACAGGTTGCTCGGCGGCTCGATGCCGAGATGCCGGTAGGTCTCGAGCGTGGCCATGCGCCCCTGCGGCGT
Source organism: bacterium (assembly GCA_963613305.1). Classification (GTDB taxonomy): domain Bacteria; phylum Actinomycetota; class Coriobacteriia; order Coriobacteriales; family Coriobacteriaceae; genus Collinsella. The sequence goes on from CAVDZW010000091.1 coordinate 7,512, forward strand.
GCGCACCATGAGGCCGCGTTGCAGCAGATAGGGCTCATAAACGTCCTCGAGCGTGTTCGGGTCCTCCCCCACCGCGCTCGCGATGGTGGTGAGCCCCACGGGCCTGCCGCCGAAGGTGCGCGCGAGCGTCTCGAGAATGCGCACGTCCATCCAATCGAGGCCAAGCTCATCGATCTCAAAGAACTCAAGCGCCTTGAGGCAGGTCTCGATGTCGATGGGGCCTCTGCCGCGTACCTGGGCATAATCGCGCACACGCTTGAGCAGGCGGTTGGCCAGACGCGGCGTTCCGCGTGAGCGCGAACCAATCTCGAGCGCGCTCTCACGGTCGATCTGCACCCCGAGGATGCTCGCCGAGCGTGTGATGATCTGGGCCAGGTCCTCAACCGAGTAGTAGTCGAGCCTGAACGAGATGCCAAAGCGGTCGCGCAAGGGGCCGGTGAGCATGCCGGAGCGGGTGGTTGCGCCCACGAGCGTAAACCGGGGAATGTCGAGCCTGATTGAGCGCGCGGCGGGCCCCTTGCCGATCACGATATCGAGCGCAAAGTCCTCCATGGCCGGATAGAGCACTTCCTCGACATTGCGGTTGAGGCGATGGATCTCGTCGATAAAGAGGACGTCGCCGGGCTGCAGGTTGGTGAGGATAGCCGCGAGATCGCCTGTGCGCGCGATGGCGGGACCACTCGTTGTCTTGATCTGCGCACCGATCTCGTTAGCGATGACCGAGGCGAGCGTGGTCTTGCCGAGGCCCGGAGGTCCCGAAAAGATCACGTGGTCGAGCGTCTCGCCGCGGCTCTGCGCCGCCTCGATGAGAATACGCAGGCTCTGCTTTATGTGCTCCTGGCCGCAGTAGTCGTCGAGCTTTTGCGGACGGAGCGTGCGATCGACCTCGAGGTCCTCGCTCGTAAGCTCCGAGGTCACGACACGTTCGCCATGCACGGAGCCACCGGGAGCGGCGTCGGCCCAGAGGTCGGTTGAGTCATCGGCTTCCCACATCATGCACCCATCCCGAGTTTCTTGAGCGCGGCGGAGAGCACCTCTTCGACGCGCAGGTCGGCCCCATCATAGCCATCGAGCGCAAGTGCCGCCTCCTGCGGCGAGAAGCCCATGGAGAGCAGTGCCGCGTTAGCCTCGTCGAGAGCGCTCGATGTGGCCGATTGTGCAGGCTGCATGAGCGGAAGCCCCGCAGTGCCCGCGTCGGCCGGCACAAAGCCCTTGTCTTTGGCAAGCACGCTCTTGAGCTCGAGGATCAGGCGCTGGGCCGTCTTTTTGCCCACGCCCGAGACCGTCGCCATGTTCTTATCGTCCTCGGCCATCACGATGGTGTAGAGCTGCGAGCAGGTGAACTTGGAGAGCACCGCGAGTGCCAGTTTGGGCCCCACGCTGCTCACTGCCACGAGCCGGTCGAACATCGTGCGCTCGTCCTTGGTGGCAAAGCCAAATAGCGTCATGGAGTCCTCGCGCACCTGCATGCGCGTGTAGAGGCGCACCTCGCCACCGAGCGCCGGCAGCGCCGCGGCCGTGGTCCCCGAGATGCCGAGTTCAAAGCCCAGGCCGTTCACGTCGAGCACCACGCTCGACGGGCTCGCCTCGAGCACCGTTCCGTATATCTGCGAGATCATCAGTAGCCGGTCCCTCTCTTTTGGTAGAACTCGCCGCCCGTGAGCACGCGCGTGCGGCTAAGGTTGACATGGCATATGGCGCACGCGAGTGCATCGGCGGCGTGGTCGGGCTTGGGGTCGTGGTCGAGATGCAGGAGCGTGCGCACCATGTAGGTGACCTGCCGTTTATCGGCGGCACCCGTTCCGACCACGGCCTGTTTAATCTGCATAGGCGTGTACTCGCCCACCTCGAGTGCGCATTCCGCGAGCGCGACCATCGCCGCCCCGCGCGCATGAGCCGTGGGGATGGCCGAGCGCACGTTTGCGCCAAAGTAGATGCTCTCGATGGCCGCCGTCGCCGGGCGGTAGCGCTCGACCACGTCCTTAAGATCGGTGGCGATATGCGCGAGCCTCACCGCGAGCGGGCTGCCCGCCGAGGTCTCGATGCAACCGTAGGCACGGCAGCGGACCTCGCCGTGCCGCTCCTCCACGATGCCCCAGCCGGTATGCGCCAGGCCAGGGTCGATTCCCAAGATGACCAAGAGCGCCTCCTGCCGTCGCCCCGATAAACGAACATCTGTTCTGAATATACCATAGGGGCGCAGGGACGCGACCGATTTTTACCGGTCTTGCTAGTTTTGCGAGAAGAACGGAAAAGGCCCGCCCATCGGGGGCATGTGCTGCGGGTCCTGGCCCGACGTCTCGTCTCCCTCGCCGCGAGCTTCAAGCCCCTCAAAGGTCTCGCGCAGGTGATCGGCAATCTTCTCCATGTCGGCGCTGATACGCATGCGCTCGCCGCTCTCGGCCATCTCCTCCAAATCGTCGGGAGCGATACCGAGGACCTCGCCCAAAAAGCCCAGGACCTCGCGGCGACGACGTTCTCCGACACCCTCCACGTCCTCGCTCACGCGCTCGATCTCGGCATCGACGAGGCCAGATAGGGTCTGAGCCTCCGCACCGCCCGTGCCCGTATCGGACCACGCGAGGTCTTCGGGCCAGCGGCGCTGCGAGAAGTCGCCCGCCGAGATCAGCGGGCAGGCCGGAAGCATGCGACGCGCGGCTTCGCCCTTGCGCACGAACATGAGCAGCAGCGCCACCGCCGCGGCGCGCGTACCGGCCGCCGGGATCTCCTCAAACGGGAGCGCGCGGTCAACATGCGCCTCGAGTGCCGCATCGACGTCGCTCGGCGCGAGCGTGGCCAAAAGCTGGGCCATGCGCCCGTGCGCGATCGCGTCGGTGCCGCTCGTCTGCAGCGCAGACGCAAGCACGCGCGCCATGCAGCGCTCGACCTCGGCGAGCGAGACAAGTTCGGCGGGAACGGAGGCCGACTCGCGGTTGCGCTGGCGCACGACAAACTCGAGACGCGTGAGATAGACGTCGCCAAAAGGTGCGATATCGCCCTCGAAACCACCCGCGAGCGACTCGGCGGCAAGCGCACGATCGGTCTTGGTAAGCGAGCTCACGGCAAGCGCGCTCAGGCTCCGGGCGAGCGTCTCGAGGCAGAGGCCCTGGGCATGGCGCTCCACCCGCACGAGCGCCCGCGCGGTCTCGGCCGAGAACTCCCCCGGCTCCAAAAAGGCGCTTGCCTCGCGCTCGATCAGGCGCAGGCGCAGGCGCGCGGCCAGGGTGCGAACGATCTCGGCGCGGTCGAGCTCCTCGGCCGCCCGCCGTGGCGTGGTCTCGTCGTCGCTCGCGATAAAGAGACCCGTGACGTTGCGGGGACCAAAGGCGTCCACGGCAAGCATGGCCGCGGCCGACGAGGGCAAGTCGCCCCGCAGCAGCACAACGGCGCGCTCGGTGCCGCGGGCACGGGCGGCAGAGCGGAGCGCCAGCACGAGAGCGCGCCAGGTCCAAACGTCACGCTCGTAGGTCGCGATCTCGCTCGGGGGCGTCGTGGGCGCCCCGACGCCGCGGCTCACCTCCTGCACAAGCAGGTCTTCCTCAAAAAGCGGAGATGCGGCCGCGACCTTGCCGGCATCGTCGATAAAGAACGAGCCGCCGCAGAACACGTGCTCGTCGTAGGCACCGACCGGCTCCATGCTCGCGATCCACACGCCGCGCGCAGCGGCAAGCTCGCAAAGCCCCGACTCCTCGGCACCCGCGACGCCCGTCGTGGCGATATCGGTCGTGCAATACGGCCGAGTCTGAAACCGGATGGCGATGTCGCAGCCGGTCGGCAGAATCGGCACGGTCTGCTCGGCATCGAACATCACGACCGTGCGCAAGCCGTCAAGATCGAAGATGACCGGAAGCCACGCCTCGTCCGACGACGCGCCTGCCTCGCGGCGTGCACGGGCATTCGAGCAGCGCAGGGGCACCGCATGGCCCTCCTTGAGCAAAAAGACCTCAAAGACCGCCTCCCCCTCGAACTCGACGGGGGCGGGAACGAGGACCGTGACGCCCGTGCCCTCGGTGCGGCGCGCGAGAGCCGTGAGGGCCGAGACCAGGTCGTGCTCGTAGCCGCGCGAGCCCACGAGCGTGCCCGGGGCTATGCCTGCCATGAGCGGGGCCGGAGCGCAAAGGAGCGCCGCGCCAGCCTGCACGGCGAGCTCGACCTGCCGCTCGATGCGCGCGCAGGCCCCCTCGATGTCACCCAGACGCATATCGACCTGTGCCAGAGCGATCTTCATACGGCATCCTCCCCGGATCTCGGTGAACGTCCCATACGTCCTATAGGTGAACGCGGACGGAACCCGAGAGTCCCGTCCGCTGAGCTCCCTTAAGCCTACCCTCTCGCGCGCGCTACGTACCGCTCAATCGCAAAGACGCGGTATCGGGGCCCCTGTTGCCCCATAACCCGGCGGTCCCGAGCGCGTGATCTAAAACGATATCCCGCACGCGAGCCGAGACTGAACATCGTCCGGTACCCGCAGCACGCGGACCGGTCAGACCAACACTCAGTCGCACCCACCGTCCGCTGCATGACCAAGGAGTGCGAGCAGGCTCTCGCGATCGAGCGCCGCCGTGGAGCTCGCGGCTCCCGAGAGCACCGCGTCCACCAGCTCGCGCTTGCGCCCCTGCATCTTTTGGATGCGCTCCTCCACCGTATCGCGCGCCACGAGGTCGATCACGTTGACGGCCCGTTTCTGCCCGATGCGATGCGCGCGGTCGGTAGCCTGATCGCGCGCGGCCACGTTCCACCACGGGTCGTAGTGGATGACGGTATCGGCCGCGGTGAGGTTGAGGCCCACGCCGCCCGCCTTGAGCGAAACGAGAAGCACCGGGACCTCGCCGGCTTGAAACCGCTCGACCATGCGAGCGCGCTCCTCGCGCGAGGTCGCCCCGACCAGGCGCTCGCAGGCGATCCCGCGTGTCTTGAGCGCGCCCTCGATGAGCGCGAGCATCTCGGCAAACTGCGAGAACACGAGCACCTGGTGGCTGCCCTCGATGGCGGCCGCCACGAGCTCCGCGCACGCCTCGAGCTTGGCCGAGGGGCCCGCGTAGTCCTCAAAGTGCAGGCGCGGGTCGCAGCAGATTTGGCGGAGCTTGGTGAGCTCGGCCAAAACCTGGAGCTTCTCTTCGCGGAACCGCTCGTTCCCGCGGTTTTGCACCTGTCGCGCCAAGCGGTCCTGACTCGCCAGATAGAGCATCTTCTGCTCGGGGCCCAGTTCCACATAGACGGTGCTCTCGGTTTTTTCGGGCAGATCGGCGAGCACGTCCTCCTTGACGCGCCGGAGCATAAACGGCCCCGTGAGGGCACGAAGGGCCTGCGCCGCCTCCGCGTCTCCACCCTCAACAGGGCTTTCGAACCGTTTTGCGAACTCCGTGCGGCCGCCCAAGAGCCCGGGAACCGCAAAGTCGAAGATGCTCCAGAGCTCCGCGAGGCGGTTCTCGATGGGCGTACCCGTGAGCGCGATGCGAGCGCCTGCCGGGATGCAGCGAATCGCGCGAGAGACCTGGGCACGCGGGTTCTTGATGTACTGGGCCTCGTCGGCGACCACCCGCGCAAAACGCTGCGCAGCATAGAGCTCGACGTCGCGGCGCAAGAGATCATACGAGGTCACGGCCACATCGAGCTCGCCTACGTGCTCGATCTTGCAGGCGCGCTCAGAAGGGGTCCCGACCATGGCCCGCGCGCACAGGCCCGGCGCGAACCGTTCGAGTTCCGCAAGCCAGTTGCACACGAGCGATGCGGGAGCGACAACGAGTGTGCAGCCGCCCTCGCCAGCATCCTTGCGAGCCAAAATATGCGCGATGACCTGTACCGTCTTGCCGAGGCCCATGTCGTCGGCGAGTACGCAGCCAAAGCCCAGCCGCCCCATGGTCTCGAGCCAGCGAAACCCGTCGAGCTGATAGGCACGCAGCTCCGCAGCGAGCCCCGCGGGCGCCGCAAGCTCCTCACGCTCCAGGCGATCGAGCTCGGCCACGAGCGCGTCGAAGCTCCTGCTGCGCTCGGCCCTGAGCGCCTGCGCACGGCCGAGCAGCGCATCGAGCGCAAAAGCGCGGTTCTTGCTCACGCTAAGCGAGCCGGCCGCAAGCTCGTCGATCTCGACACCCAGCGCGCTCGCAAGCCCCGCGGCCTCGCGCGCCTCCGCGCCGATACGCACGATGTCGCCGTTCGAGAGCCGCGCAAACCGTTGCCGGCGCCGGTAGGCGTCGAGGTAGGCCTCAAGATCTGCCGGGGCAAGCCCGCTCGCGTCGATCTCGACATCGAGCAGGTCGCCCTTGACGGTGGCGCGCACGCTCAGACTCGGCGCATCGCGTACCGTGCATGCGCGCAGGCGCTCGCTCAGGCTGACCTCGCCGATCTCGGCGAGCGCTGGCAGCCCCTCGGTCTTGAGCAGATAGAGCTGCTCGGCATCGTCCTCATCAAAATGCGGGAGCGCGCCACCGCTCGGAAACCACTCATCCACCGCATCCTGCGCGCGGAGTTCCGCCGCGAGCGCGCGAGCCGGCGGCTGCGGAACGACCGTCCCCGCCTCGAACAGGTCGGCTTCCCAGGCGCCGTAGGCAACCCGGGCCTCGCAGTAGACCTCGCCGTTGTCGATACCGATCGCAAACGAAAAGCGCGGCTCGGGCGCAGCCGCCTCCGCCCCGCGTTCCACAAGCGACTGCTCCCCCATGCCTGCGAGCACGATACGCCCGGTATCGTGCAGGTAGCGCAGGGCGATTGCCGCCGCGTGCGCGCACAAACGATTCTCCTCCGCAGCCACCGCGCAGGTGCAGTCGTAGTCGAGGACCTCCTCCTCGCCCAGGTCAAGATCGCAAGACGCCTGCACGCGCCCGGCCTCGTCCTCAACCTGACCGCGCAAAAGCATCACGTCGCCGAACCTGCCGGCAGACGCCTCGTAACCCATGATGCCCCGCCCGCAGGCAAGGCGCTCGCCCGCCGCATAGGCACCGTCCGATGCGCACGCGCGCAGGCTCTTGAGCACGCCCGCGCCCACTAGTGCACCGTCACGCGCCCCTTGGCGCCCACGACCGCCTTGGACTCGGCCAAAAGCGGAATCGAGCGCGCGTTCACGCGGGTGGGTAGCTCGGCGCGCAACCACTGACCGTCGGCCTGCTCGGTGAACACCTCCACGCGGTCGCCGCCCGGGTTGGTAGTGAACACCGTGGCCAGGCGCGCGAGGTTGCCCTGCGTAAAGCGCTCATGCGGGATCATGATCTCGAACGTCTTGGGGCGGTTGTTCTCCTCGTTGAGCTCGAGCGGCACGATCTCTTGCGCGATGATCTGGTCGCCGCGGTCGCTGCGCTCGAGCTTGCCGCGCACGCGCACGAACGCGTCAGCGAGCTGCGCGCCCGTCTCGGGATCGACCTCGCCGTAGAGATAGCCCTCGGCCTCCTTGTAGGTCTTGGGGAACACCACCACCGTGGCCTCGCCCTCCATGTCCTCGAGCTGCACGATGGCCATGGGATCGCCGTTCTTGGTCACGCGTTTGCTCACGCTCGAGACCATGCCGGCCCACCAGAAGGGCTTGCCCTCCGGAATCTCCTGGTTCATGGTGCCGCCGCCCGGGGCCTGGATCTCGAACCCGGTGTCGATCTGCGCGAACGTGTAGTCGCGCGCCTTGCCGAGCGCGTACTCAAAGGGGCGCAGAGGATGGTCCGAGACGTAGATGCCAAGGACCTCTTTTTCTTGGCTGAGCTTGAGGTGGCGGTCCCACTCCTCACCGTCGGGCTCGGGGATCTGCGACTCAAAGCCCGACCCCTCCACGTCGCCGAGCATATCGAAGAGCGAGGTCTGGCCATTTGCACGGTCCTTTTGGCGCTTGGCCGCCGCGTCGATGATGTTCTCGGGGTTGTTCTTGTCCACGAACATCATGAGCTGACGGCGCGGATAGCCCGTGGAGTCGAAGGCGCCTGCCCTGATGAGCGACTCCACCACGCGACGGTTCGCGTCCTTGCCGTTCACGCGCTCGACAAAATCGTGCAGGTTCTTGAAGGCGCCGCCACGCTCGCGCTCCTCGATGATCTCGTGCGCAACGCCCGTGCCCACGCCGCGGATGCCGGCCAGGCCAAAGCGCACGCCGTCCTTGGTGGCGGTGAACTCGGTACCCGACTCGTTGACGTCTGGCGGGAGCACCTGGATGCCGTCCTGGCGGCAGGCGCTCACGTAGTGCACGATCTTCTCGGTCTTGCCCGTGTAGGAGGTGAGCACGGCCGCCATGTACTCGTTGGGGTAGTGGGCCTTGAGCCAGGCCGTCTGCA
>CAVDZW010000092.1:0-8718 GCA_963613305.1 bacterium
CATCTTGCGAGAACCCCGGCGCTCCTATGGCCGTTATTTAAACCTGCCCTGCGGCGGCCGCGTTGCTACAGCGCGAACTTGGGACCCTTGTCCTTGCCGCCGGCGAGCTCGCTCGTGTCGAGGCGCATCATGCAGAAGTCGGCATGGCCTTCGCTCGACTCCTCGTCCTCGGAGTTCATGCCCGTGAGCGCGGTCTGGTACGGATCGATGCCGTCGACCACCGTCACGTTGAGCTTTTCGTTGGAGGCGCCGGGCACCAGGAACGTTGCGTTGTCGATGGGCTCGATCGACACCTCGGGCTTGTGCTCCACCTGCGGCACCCACTCGTAGGGGGCACGATAGGCGCGATAGATCATGTTGCTCGAAAAGCCGGGCGCCGGCGCCTTAAAGTACGGGCTCACGTACTCCCACACGATCTCGTGCTCGGGCGTGACCTCGATCAGGTGGCCGTCGGAGCCCTCGGTGATGAGCGTGTTGCCGTTGGGCAGGCGCTGCGCCGAGCTGATGAACGGCGAGTAGAAGCGGCTGCCGTCGGCAAAGGGCAGCCAGCCGGCCTCGAGCGGGGTGTACTGCCAGGTGATTTCGAGCGTGATGGGGTTGAACTGCAGAATGCGCGAGTAGTCGCGGTGCACGGCATTGGTGCCGTCGGGCGACATAGCGTTGGGCGCGTCGTAGCCGCCGCAACCGCCGTTGTCGAACACGAGCAGGTCGCCCGCGCCGGGCAGGCCCTTGGGGATCATGTGGAAGTGGTGCTGGCCGATGATCCAGCCGATCTTCTTCTCGGCCTCGGTGCCGTCAAAGCGCGGGCCGAGCTTCCAGACGATCTCGCCGGTCTTTTTGGAGATGATGGCCAGGATATTGGCGTTGCGGCAGTCGAAGATGAGGTTCTCGGGCGCAAAGCGCTCGTCGCCGCGGTCGTACCACTTGTTGGGGCCGAGCTCCGACACGCAGTTGATGTGCAGCCAGTCGCCGCCGGCCTCGCCGCGCATGGACGGGTTGTTGTAGAGCGCCTTTTTGGCGGCCTCGTCAAAGCCGAACTCCTCAAAGTGGTCGGCCGCGCGCCACTCCCACACGATCTCGCCGTCCCAGGTGACCTCGATGACCTTGTCGTCGATCAGCAGCTTGTCTGAGATCTCGGGGTGGTAGGAGTTTTCGTGCGTGAGGATGATGGTGTTGCCCGAGTCGGTCTTGGGATCAAGGCCGGGTGCGTAGTAGCCCACGGGCGAGCCCTCGCGCTGGTAGTCGTGGTGTTGGCGCGCTTGCCACGAGGGGTCCTTGCCCTCGTCGGCCACGAGCTCGGTGTGGTCCCACTTCCAAACCACGTTGCCGTCCCAGTCGACCTGCAAAAGGTCGAGCTGATCCTGGTAGGCCGCCTCGCCACCGCGCGCGCCCGAGGTGCCAAAGACCTGGCCTCCCGGCAGCAGCTTGTTGGGGAATCCGCCAAGGCCCGCCCAGCGGTTGACCTCGCGGCCGTTCATGTCGATGAGGAGGGCTCCGCCCGGAGTCGGGAAGATCGTGTAGCCGTTATAGGCCTTTTCTTTGTTGTAGACGATGACCCCGGTGGGGTGAACGCTCGGGTAACCCATCTGAATGCTCCTTTGCTCAGGCGTGCGTCGCGGCAGAGCCGCGCGGTGTATCCACTAGATTCTAATCACATAAACCAACTATGAATATAGGAATATAAGGCACCCGGCTATCGCTTTATCAGAAAACGCTTTGCCGCTGGCGCTTTTTGTGGAGTGGTGGAGTCTTGATTTGAGCGCCGTGCAATTGGGGGCGGCCGGCGCGGGAGCCGATGTCGGGGGCTTTGCAGGGCGCCCTTACGCATAACAGACAACGCCCGGCTGAATAAGGAGCGCTTGCGCGCGACCACGCACGAGCGCCGCGAGGCCCGCTCGCCACGCCCCCCCGCTCGGCACGCCACCCCTCACAGGCCACGCGTCCGTTGCGCTCGATCGGCGTGGGGTATCATGAGTCAGACCAATCACTGCAGCAACGGAGCCATATGACGGACCGATCGAACACAAGCAAAACCGAGCAGGCCGTGTGCCCGAGCGCCTCGGGCGCCGCGTTCATCACGCTCGAGGGCGTCGACGGCGCCGGCAAGTCCACACAGGTGGCTCTGCTCGTGAGCGCGCTCGAGCATGCCGGGAGCACGGTGGTGCGTCTGCGCGAGCCGGGCGGCACCGCCATTTCCGAAAAGATCCGCGCGCTTCTGCTCGATCCGCAGAACGCCGAGATGGGCGATACCTGCGAGCTCCTGCTCTACGAAGCGGCTCGCGCGCAGCTCGTGCACGAGGTCATCGCTCCCGCGCTTGATGCGGGCTCGGTGGTCGTGTGCGACCGCTTTTACGACTCCACCACCTGCTATCAGTCGTTTGCCGCCGGCATCGACCGCGCTACCGTCCGGCTCGCCAACGATCTTGCGGTCGATGGGCGCCATCCGTCGCTCACGCTCGTCTACGACATAGATCCCGAGGTCGCGGCCGCGCGCCGTGCGGAGCGCGCGGGCGAGGACCGCATGGAGGCCAAGGGGCTGGCGTTTCAGCAGAAGGTCCGCGCGGGCTTTCGGGCGATTGCCGAGGAGGAGCCCGAGCGCGTGCGCCTGATCGATGCCACGGCCGATGTTGCCGAGGTGTTCGGACGCACGGTCGAGGCGCTGCGTTCGGCGGGCCTTGAGCTCGCGGAGTCAGACGTGGCCGCGGCGCTTGCCAAAGCCGGCTTTGCACCCAAGGAGGCCACCCGATGACGGTCGCTCCCGCCAAGGTCGAACTCGCCCCGCAGAGCCTGCTCGCGCATCTCGACTCCCAAGACCGCGTGCGCGATTTTCTCGCCCGTGCGGTCGCCTCGGGCCGTGCCGCGCAGTCGTATCTCTTTCTCGGTGCACCCGGCTCGGGCAAGCTCGAGGCCGCCTGGGCGCTCGCGCAGGCGATCCTCTGCGACGACGCCGGCTGCGGCGCCTGCGACAGCTGCATCCGCGTGGCGCACCGCACGCACCCGGACGTGCACTATTATGCGCCCGAGAGCGCGACGGGCTATCTCATCGCCCAGGTCCGCGCCCTGCTCGACGACGTTCCGCTTGCGCCCATCCGCGCCCGCTCCAAGGTCTATATCGTCAACCACGCCGAGCAGCTGCACGCCAACACGGCAAATGCCCTGCTCAAGACCATCGAGGAGCCGCCCGAGGGAGTCACCTTCATCCTGCTCGGCTCCTCTGCCGACACGATCCTGCCCACTATCGTGAGCCGCTGCCAGTGCGTGCCGTTCCGCATGGTCGCCCCCGAGGCGGGAAGCCCCGGCCGTGCCGTCGAGTTCCTCAAGTCGGCCGATCGCCAAGATGCGCGCCGCCAGGTGGTGCGCGCCATCGCTGCGCTGCCTCGGGCCGACGAGGCCGATGTCCTCGCCAGCGCCAAGACGCTCTGCGGGCTCGTGCTCCTCACCAAAAAGCAGCGCGACAAGCAGATCGAGCAGCGCCTCGACGAGGTCAAGGAACAGAATGGCGACTTCCTCACCCGTGGAGCTCTCAAGCAGCTCGAGGACCGCTTTAGGCGCGAGCTCAACGCCCGCGAGCGTTCGGGTATCATGGAAGAGCTGGCCTGCGTCCGCTCGCTTTTGCGTGACGTGCTCGCGCGTGTGGAGCGCCTTCCCCAAGACATCGTCAACGAGGACATGGCAGACGAGGTCGAGCGTCTGAGCAGCCGCGCGACGCTCGCAGGCGTCGTCGCCGCACTCGACGCGGTTTCCGCCGCCGAGGCGAACGTGGCCGCCAACGTAACTCCCCAGCTGGCCGTAGAGGTCATGCTCTTCGATATCAGGAAGGCACTGAAATGCCGCTAGTCGTACCCGTCAAGTTCGCCTTCGCCTCGCGCGACCTGTGGTTCGATCCACAGGGGCTCGACATCGTCGAGGGCGATCACGCCATCTGCTCCACCGAGCGCGGCACCGAGATCGGTCTCGTCACGCGCGATCCCTTCGAGGTTCCCAAGGCCGAGATCGGCCAGGCCCTAAAGCCCGTGCTCCGCGTGGCAACCGACACCGACCTCGAGCTCGCCGATGACCTCGCCATCCAGGGTGAGGACGCCATGAGCGACTTCCGTCGGCTCATCAAAAAGAACAAGCTCGAGATGAAGCCCGTGGGCGTGGAGTATCTCTTTGGCGGCGAGAAGGCCGTGTTTTACTTTGCAGCCGAGGATCGTGTCGATTTTCGTCAGCTCGTGAAGGACCTCTCCGCCACGTTCCACATTCGCGTTGACATGCGCCAGATCGGCGTGCGTGACGAGACGCGCCTCGTGGGCGGCTTTGCCCACTGCGGCCAGGAGCTCTGCTGCGCGCGCTTTGGCGGGCAGTTCGAGCCGGTCTCGATCCGTATGGCCAAGGAGCAGGACCTTCCGCTCAACTCGAGCAAGATCTCGGGCATGTGCGGCCGTCTCATGTGCTGCCTGCGCTACGAGTTCGAGGCCTACAAGGACTTTAAGAGCCGCGCCCCCAAAAAGAAGACGCTCATCGACACGCCGCTCGGTAAAGCTCGCATTCAGGAGTACAACACCCCGCGCGAGCAGCTCGTTTTGCGTCTCGAGAACGGCAAGGCGTTCCGTGTGGACCTGGCCGACATGACCTGCTCCGAGGGCTGCAAAAAGAAGGCCGCCGAGCAGGGTTGCCGCTGCCGCCCCGACTGCGTGACACGCGATGTGCTCGAGCGCATCGATTCGCCCGAGATGAGGCTCGCCCTGCTCGAGCTCGATCGCGAGAACGGCGTCGACGTGGGCGACGGCCTCGATTCGGCCGACCGCCTGGTGAGCTCGACCCCGTCGCGCCGCAAGCGCAACCGCGACGGCGAGGCTTCCCGCAACGAGGGCGGCCGCAGCGCGCGCCCCGGCCGCAATCATGGCAAGGGTGAGGACGCCGCGGGCGAGGGCCAGCAGTCATCGCGTCGTCGCCGCAAGCGCTCGGGCACGCCCGAGGGCCCTGCGGAGTCCGCAGACCAGAGCCAGAACCAGACCAAACAGCGCGAGGAGCGCACGCGCGGGGGCGGCATGAATCCCACGCGCCGTCGCCGTCGCCATCTTTCGGCCGAGGAGCGCGAGGACGCCTTTAAGAGCGCGGCGCAGAAGAGCGCCAAGTCGGACGCGTCCGCTCCGGCTCCCGAGCGCAAACGTGGCGAGAACGCGTCCGAGGGCGAGGCCAAGCCGGCCCGTCGCCGTCGCCGTCACTCCAACTCGTCGCAGAAGAGTTCCAAGCCCGACGTTCCCTCCGTGGCCGATCAGGTCTCGGACGGCGAGGTCAAGGTCACACGCCGTCGCCCGGGCGACGGTGGCGGAGCCAAGGCGGCCGCGCGCCCCGAGAACGACCGCCAGCATGCTGCGGACGGCTCCGAGAACGCTGCGGGCGAGGGCGGCCAAAAGCGCCGTCGTCGCCGTCGTTCGCGCAGGCCCAAGCAGGGCGGCGAGGGCGGTAACCCCTCCGGCGGCAATTCCTCCAGCGGCAGTTCCGCTCCGAGTTCCGGCGAATAGGCTAGACTAAAGGCTGCAATCGAACCTCCTCGGCACGGGTCGGGGAGGTTTTTGCGTATGGAGGCCAAAACGGGCGCCGGAGCGGACGCGTGGGCGTCCCCGCGCTACCGCGGTGTGCCTGGCCGTATGCCGCTCGCCGAGCGCGACCGACCGTTCGCCCAGCTTGCCGGGCGCCTGCGCGAGGCCGCGCTCGAGACGCTCTCGCCCACGCGCTGCTGCGGCTGCGAGCGCCCCGGCTCGCTTGTCTGCGACAGCTGTATCTCTCGCCTCGCGCTTATCGATCCGGCGTTTTGCTGCACCCGCTGTGCGGCTCCGTTCGGGAGCATGCTCTGCACCGAGTGCGCGCGCGAGGCGCTGCACGACGGCACCGCCGGCGCTGAGCAGCAGCTGCCCGAGCTGCCCTTTGAGCGCTGCCTCGCCATGGCGACCTTCGATGCTCCGCTGCCGCGCGTCATCCGTTCCTACAAAGACGCGGGCGAGCGGAGGCTGGCACCTTATTTGTCCGAGCTGCTGCTCGAGACGCTGCTGCATGCCGAGCAAGCGGCGCCCGCGCGCTACGGCGGTATCCTTACCGCGGCGGACGCCATCGCATTCGTGCCGGCGACGGCTACGGCGTATCGGCGGCGTGGCTTCGACCATATGGAGGCCATCGCACGCCCGCTTGCCGAACGGGCACACAAGCCGCTGACCGATGCGCTCGCCAAGCATGGCAAGACCGACCAGCGCGATCTGGGCCGTGAGCAGCGCCGCGCTCGCGCGCAAGGGGCCTACGAGTGCGTTGAGCCTGTGGTCGGCATGCGCCTTCTGCTCGTCGACGACGTCATCACCACGGGGTCGACCCTGCGAGCCGCCGCATCGGAGCTCAAGCGCGCCGGTGCGGCCCATGTCGATGTCTGCGCTCTCGCCCGCGTTTGGTAGGGGAGGCCTAGGAGTCGCCGCTGCGGTGCAGGCGATTTGTTGCAGGTTTGTCGGCAAACGGTCGCCTACGCATCCTTAACCTTAAACCTGACCTTTAACTGATATAATCCCGTCGTTCCTCCCAGGCTGTGGTTGCGGGCGCGTCAGAGCATGTGCCCTAGTCCAAGACAGACGCGGTCAAAGGGATCCACGTAAGCGACCGCGTGCGCGCGGCGCGATCATGGCGCGTCCTAGAAGTAAGTCGCACCGTCCGTTCTACTTTTGAGGCAATACCGCCTCGCGGGCGAGCGGGTTAGTCGTGAAGGCGGTTACGGCCGTCCGAGCAAACGCCCCGGTGCGCAAGTGTGGGGTCAAATACCAGGTCAGCTGGGGGAGCACGCAGGCAACCGCGCACAGCGCGGCTTACATACGACCGGAAGGCGGGGAAGGCAATGGATCGCGGTTTGAGGACGCGCGCTAAGCAGATCGTGGCGGGAGCGTGCGCGATTCTGGCCATCGCGGGCCTGGGCGGCTGCTCGTCGGTGCCGTCGACCTCGGAGTACAAGGCCGAGTCCACGACCCAGGCGGTCTCGGACGACCAGCTCGTCAAGGCCGGTACGCTCACCGTGGCCTTCCTCCAGGACAACGCGCCCCAGAGCATCAAGGCCGACGACGGCACCCTCTCGGGCTATGCCGTCGACGTGGCCTACGCGCTCGGCGACCGCCTGGGCCTCAAGGTCGAGTTGGTCAACTCCGCCTCGGCCTCCGACGCCGTCGGCTCCAAGGCCGACGTGTTCATCGGTGTCGAGTCCGACACCAAGTCGAGCAAGGTAACGATCGCGGGTACTTATCTCGAGGACGCCATCGCGATCTTCGGCAGCACCTCTGCGGGCAGCGTCAGCGCGAGCGCGCTCAACTCCGCCACCATCGGCGTGCAGAGCTCCTCTGCCTCGCAGGACCAGCTGAGCGAGGCGGGCATCACCGGCACCCAACAGACCTTCAGCGACCTCAACGAGTGCTTTGCCGCGCTCGGCGAGGGCAAGGTCGACTACGTGGCTTGCAACGCTGCTGCCGGTTCCTACCTGGCGCGCGTCTACCCGGGCGTTGATTTTCTGGGCACCATCGGCGAGACCACGACCACCTGCGTGGCCACCGCCAAGTCGGCGAGCGCCGTGACCGAGGCCGTCTCGGGCCAGATGGAGGCCATGGAGTCCGACGGCACGCTCGACGCCATCCACACCAAATGGTTCGGCTCCACGCCGCTCAACCTGAGCAGCAGCACGGTCTCGGGCGTTGAGGTGAGTTCCTCCTCGTCGAGCAGCAGCTCCAGTTCCTCGTCCTCGAGCAGCTCCAGCTCTTCCAGCTCGTCCTCTTCGAGCAGTAGCTCGATCGGCGACAGCATCAACCAGCTGAACAGCTAGGTCGTCTGCTGGGCCCACTGCCGATCGTGCACTTTCCCGCCCGGTCTCAACAAAAGGTTCATCGCGGCAGCTCCCAAAAACCGAGCACGCAAGAGTCCCGTTTCTCGGGACCCTTCTTTTACCTGGGCTTTAACCTGCGCAAACGCTCGCCTAACAAAACGTGCGCCCAAACGACCGCGCACATCGGCGTTCGGTAGGGACGATTTCGTGAACGGGACAATCGTTTTAGCGCGGAATAACCGCGCCCGTTTGGGTAGATAACCCACAACGGCGGCCCCGCCGCCCACCTGTTCCCCCAGAGATTGGAGCCACGTATGGATATCACCGTTTCCGGCCGCAAGACGACCGTTACCGATGCTCTGCGTGCGCATGTCGATGAGAAGATCGGCGAAGCCCTCAAGGTATTCGACATCGAGCCCATGACGGTCGACGTCGTCCTGCGTTACGAGAAGAACCCGTCCAACCCCAGCCCGGCAATCGTCGAGTGCACGGTGCGCGCCCGCGGTTCCGTCATTCGCGTCGCCGAGCACGGTGCCGATATGTACGCGGCCATCGACCTCGCGGCCGAGAAGGTCACCCGCCAGCTCCGCAAGTTCAAGACCAAGATCGTCGACAACCGCCAGGGCGGCGCGAGCGCGGCAGAGGTCGCTCCCGTCGAGCACGTCGAGGACCTTGCCGACCTGCTGCTCCCCGAGGAGGAGGATGACCTGCTCGTGCGCGAGAAGGTCATCGACATCACCCCGATGACCGAGGAGCAGGCGCTCGTGCAGACCGACCTCTTGGGCCACGACTTCTATGTGTTCGAGAACGCCACCACGGGCCTCATCAATGTGGTGTATCACCGTAAGAATGGTGGATACGGCATCATCAAGCCCCGTATCGAGTCTCTT
>CAVDZW010000093.1:0-7496 GCA_963613305.1 bacterium
CGGCCGGCGGCGACGCCATGGTCAACGTGCTCGAGGGCACGGGCGAGATCACCATCAACGGCGTGGCGCACGAGGTGCATGCCGGCGAGAGCATCGTGATTCCCGCGGGCGCCCCGCACGCGGTCCGTGGTGTCACAGCGTTCAAGATGCTGCTCGTCGTCATCCTTCCGGCGTAAGAGGGGAGCGGGCCATGCCGTTCAGGAATCTGCCGACCGAGGCAGCGGCGCCGCTCGCCTCGCTTATCAGCGCGCGCCCGGGCCAGGTTTCGAGCATGGCCCTCACACGTTTGGGCGACCCCATCGGGGCGACGCTCCTGGCGTTTGCCGAGGGCGAGAGCGTCTCGGAGGAGCGCTATCCGGGCGACACGCTCTACTATCTGGTAGAGGGTTCGGCCGAGATCCGCTTTGCGGCGGACGGCCATGTGGTGCCCATGGCGGCTGGCGACGTGCTGCGCGTTCCGGCGAACGAGGAGCACGCCGTGGAACCCACCTGCGCCACTAAGCTGCTCCAGATTTGCTTTGTATAGCGGGGCATAATACGAGGATGCACTCCGGTGTACAAAAGTGCTTATAAATGTGCAAATTGCATGGGTAACGATACCCTTACGTCATTTGTGAGCTTTTGACCTGCGGTTTTATAGGTCCCCTTCAAGGCAGAGCGCTATTGTTAAATCCGCTTCCCGATTTTTACAGAAGGCGTGCTAATATTCCCCGGACTAAGGTTACAAAAAACCTATCGTTTTGATTAGAAGTGTTTGGGAAATGGCAGAAGACAAGCGACGCGCATATGGCGAGGACATCCGCCGAGAGGCTGCTCGGGTCCTGTCCGAGGGCGTGGGGCACCGTGCCCTCGCGGCCCGGTTGGGGATTCCCGAGGCCACGGCGCGTCAGTGGGCGCGCACCTTTGCCGTGGGCGGCGCCGAGGCGCTGATCTGCGCCGGCACGCATCACCGGATCTATCCGCATGAGCTCAAGGTCGCGGTGGTCACCGACCGCATCGAAAACGGCCTCACTGTGCGCGAGGTCATGGTTAAGCACAACGTTCCGAGCGAGTCGTCCGTCAAGTCGTGGTGCCGGCTCTATCGTGAGGGCGGTCCCGACGCGCTCATCGACAAGCCCCGCGGCCGTAAGCCCAAAAAGCGCTCCGAATAGTTGCGGACGGCTTGCTTGAGCGCATGTCGCGCTAGGCTTTCCAAGCTCTAAATTCGAGGATGTTCGCCTTTATGCTTGGGCGGGTACTGCTTAAAGAGCATCGCCAGCCTTAAAGAACATCGGGGGTGTGCCCCCCCCTCGCTTGCGCCTCCGATAAGGCAAAATCGATCTTGTCGGAGGCATCGGACGAGAGACTCCCTTGGGCCATACGGCCGGAGTCTCTCGTCCTAGTCGGGCGCGGTGTTATTCCTCGCGCTTGCGAAAGACGCCGGCGGCTCCCAGTGCGATGCCGGCGGTCACGAGTGCCGCTGCTGCCGTCGTTGCGCCGTCCCCCGTCTCGGCGAGTACATCGCTGGTCGTCTCTTTTACGGTGTGTGTGGTGGTGTTGGGGCTCGACGATGTGTCGTCGGTCGTGCTTCCGCCGTTGTCGTTCGTGTTGCTGTCACCGTCGGTATCGCCGGACTCATCCTTTTTATCGGAATCGTCGGTCTTGTCGTCAGTCTTGCCGTCCGGATCGACGGGGTCCACCGGGTCCACCGGATCCACCGGATCCACCGGGTCAACGGGGTCGACTGGATCAACGGGGTCTACCGGATCAACCGGGTCGACAGGATCGGCCTTCTCCTTGTCTTTGTACGTGGCCTTGAGCTCAACATCGTTATCGGGCATGACAAAGCTCGTCTCGGAGCTTGCCGCGTCCTTGAGCTCCGCACCGCCTGCAACGACCTCCCAACCGGCGAATTCCTGGCCATCGGGGGCCGCGTCGGCCTCGACCTTCACGGTGCTGCCGGACGCAAGCTCGCTCACCTTGTCGCCGCTTTCTGCATATGCGGTGCCGTTTGTCACCTTAATGCTGTGCTGCTGGGCCACCTTCTGGGTCACCTTGTAGTCCCACTTGCCGATGGCGGTGGTGCGGTTGCCGATCGTGGCATAGGCGAACACGGTCTTGTCGCTATCGATGGCGACCTCGCCGGTGTATTTGGCAAACGTGGCGCCCGACGAGTCCTTGGTGCCGTAATCGCAGATGGCGTAGTAGATGGTGGCGCTAACGCCATCGCCGTTCCAGCCGCTGCCGGCGCTGAGCGTTACTTTCTGCGTGCCTTCGTAAGATCCAGACTCCTTGTTTGCCTGGGGAGTGCCGAGCTCGGCAAGCACGAATGTGCGGCTGATCTTGTGCGCCTTGTCCTGGTACACAACCTCGCCCTCCACGGTAAAGGAACCCGATTGCAGGTTGGTGTCCACGTTATCGGTCTTCCAGGTGGCCTTGAGGCTCACGGTGGATCCGTCTTTGAGCTTGGCCTCGACGGTGCTCGGCAGGTAGCTGGTGTACTTGTCCGCGGTGGTGATCGTGACGTCGGAAAGATCGGTGGTTACGGAGTCAAAGCTCGTATCGGTCGGATCGGTCGGCGTGGTCGACTCTTTTTCCCAAACCGCCTCAAGCGTGATTGCGCTGGTCACGGCGGTCGAGAAGTCGTAATCCTTGCCCTTGAGCTGCCAGCCCTTAAAGACGTAGCCCGCCTTGGTGGGGGCGTCTGGGGCCGTAACCGCCGCTCCGCGCTTGACCTGCTTGCTCGCTACCGCAGAGGCGCCCTCGCCGGTATCGAACGTTACCTGGTACACGGGGCGCGTGAGCTCGAGGGCGACAACGATCTTGATCGAGCCGTCGTCCTGCGTCTGCGCGGTGCACGAGCGCAGCGTGGTGCTGGTGTCAAAATAAGAGACGTCGGCGATGCTGCAGGTGATGTTCGTGCCGGCAGCGGGAACGTACAGATCGTTCGCTTTGGCGGCATCTGCGCTCACCGTAAGGGTGTAGGTCATCAGTTTTGCGTCTTCGGTGCTGGTCGATTCCGAAACGGCGGCCTCGGCCACGTCCGTAAGCTGAATCTTGTTGCCGAGCTCGTAGCTCGTTTTGGCCTCGTCAACGATCGTCCCGCCCTTGAGCTTGGTGCTCTTGTGCCCCAGCAGGCCGTCCCATTCGTCCGCGATATCCATGCCGCTGAGCTCGATTTTGCTCAGCACGTGCTTGTAGTGTGCCGTTACGGTGGCCGCGCCCTTGGGCATGCTGAGCGTGGCGACCCCCTCGCTCGAAGGCTCGATCTTTGTTTTGTTGCCGCTTGCGTCCACGAGCTCCCAATAGGCGGGGTCCTGGCCGTCCTTGCGGTACGAGGCCGAGACCAGGCTCACCTCATCGCGCCAGTACTGCCTGCGCACCTCGGGGTCGCTCGCGGGCGTGGTGGCCGATTCGATGGTCAGCTCGTAGATGGGGGCATTGCGGTTGAGGTAAAGCTCGCCGTCGTTGCCGACGGTCACCTGGTTGGAGGTGTCGTCGGCAAGCAGCACCTCGAGGGCGCTCTCGCCCAGCGTTTTGTAGAGCGCGCCGTCGCAGGTGAGCTTGCGCTCCGTTTTGTCGGGAAGGTTGAGCACGCTGATGCCGACACGGCTCTTGCTGGTGAGGGGATTTTTGCCAACGCAGCCGAGGTAGTGGCTGTATTCGGGCACTGACTGCTGGTCTTCGTACTCAATGGTTAGATTGCTCGCCGCTCCGTTGAGCGTGTTGTTCTGGAGGATCAGCTTTCCTCCGAGATCGAGGGCATGGCGTGTTTTATTGGTCTTGCTGTACTCGCTGCAGTAGACGCCGCCGCCGATTGACGTCGCCGTGTTGCCTTTGATGGTTGCGTCGATGAGAGACGCCCCTGCGTGGATGTCTGCGCCACCGCCCTGCCTTGAAGTGTTACCGGTAATGGTCAGGCCGTTGATGATGATGTCTGAGAGCGAGTATATGCCGCCGCCCTTTTGCGCCGAGGAGTTGTCGTACACCTTTCCCGTGCCGTCGCTCGAGGCAATCTCGAGCGCGCCCTTGGTGATATACAGGGCGCCGCCGCGGCCGCCGAAATTCTCGTCTTGTCCGTCGGTTGCCTTGTTGTCGTGGAACGATGAGCCGTTTACCAGCGAAAGCGTCCCCGCTTTGTCGTAGTAGCCGGAATCAATATAGGCGCCGCCGCCGTAGTCGGGGCAGGAATTCTCGTAGACATGCGAGTTGGACATCTCGCCCGAGAACGGCGTGCTGCTGACCGTGGCGATATAGACGCCGCCGCCGTTGTATTTGGACTCGTTGTGGTGGATGTTCGTGTCGGTCATCTTGAGGAAGAGCTGCTCCTGTGAGGAGAGGCCGCCGCCGCTCAGGTCCGCCTTGTTGCTCGAGACCTCAGCACGCTTGAGCTCGAGGGTTGCGGTGTCGTTGAAGTACATACCGCCGCCTCCGCCATATGTGGAGCGCTCTTTGGCGGTGTTGCCGTTGATCTTCGTGTCGCTGATCGTAAAGGTGGTGCCGTCGTTGTTGTCGTAAATGCCGCCGCCGTTGCCCGTTGCGGTGTTGTTCGAGACGCTGGAATCTCCGCTTATCGTCACGGTGCCGTTGTCGCCGTCGTGGTAGATGCCGCCGCCTTCCTTTGAGGAGACGTTGGAGTTCACGGTCGAGGCGTCGATGCCAAGGGCACAGTCGTCGCCGTTGACGTAGATGCCGCCGCCACCGGTCGAGGCATGGTTGGAGTCGACGGTGACCTGGCTGATCTTGAGCTCGCTGTTGTCGCCGTTGACGTAGATGCCGCCGCCGTCGATATCGGCTTCGTTGCCGTTGACGGTGGAGTTCTTCTCTATGCGGATGGTGGCCTTGGAGTCGGTGTAAATGCCTCCGCCGCAGCGTACGGCAAAATTGCTGTCGATATGGCTTTGGCCCGTGACCGTTACGGTGCACCCCTCTTTGTCGACGTAGATTCCCCCGCCCTGCCTGTTGGAGTGGTTGTGCACGATGTCGGTGTTGTTGAGCGTGAGGGTGGAGTTCTTGCCGTGCAGGGCGACGCCACCGCCGTCGCGGCGTCCGAGCGAGGTGTAGGAATCGGTGAGGTTGCCCGCCAGCGTCACGTCGTTGAGGTAGACCTTGGCGCCCTCCTCTTCGGCAGCAATGGCGCCGGCTCCCGAGGAATCGTCGCAGGCGCCGCCCGTGATGAGGCCTCCGGTAAGCACGGTGTCGCCATTTTGGGCGTCGTACTTCCAAAACTTGGCGTAGGTGTTGCCCTGGCTGGCGTCGGTGTAGGTGCGCCCCTTGTGCTCGATTGCCTGCGCTTTTGCGGTGGAGCCTCCGTTGACGGTGAGGGTAGCGTTCTTTTTGAGGCGAAACGCGTCGCAGTCTCCGTAGCCCGTCCACAGGTTGGAATCCAGGCCGACCTTGTTCACGTTGATCATGTGGCCGTTGAGGTTAAAGGTGTAGCTCGTGCCCTCGGGTACCTCGATGTGCTTGTGCGCGCCGATGTCCCAGTCGGCGTACATGTCGACGGTCACCGTCTTTGCGAGCTCGCCCAAGGTGTCAACGGCGCTCAAAAGGTCGCTTACGCTCGAGAAATAGGCCCCCTCGCGCATGGAGGCATCACTCTCGTAGACATCGCAGGTTACGCGTCCTACCAGCGTGCTTACCTGGTAGTTGATGCTGTTGTCTTTGGCGTAGGTCTGCATCTTGCAGCCTTCCGCGCCGAAGACGGTGAGCTCGCTCGCATGCCCGTTGAAGACGTCGAGCCCGATGCTGGTGAGCGAGGCGGGCGCGTATACCACGGTAAGGTTCGTGCAGCCAAAAAACGCCTGCGCCTGCAGTTCGGTAAGGTCTTCGTGCAGGGCGATCTTTTCGAGGCTCGTGCAGTTGGCAAAGGCTCGGGCGTCGATGCTCACAAGGCCTTCGTCGGGCAGCTTGACCGATGCGAGCGAGGTGCAGTTCATAAAGGCGTTAAAGCCGATGCTGGTGATGCCGGTGGGCACGGTGATCGACTGTACGAAGGTGTTGTCCTTAAAGAGCTCATCGCCGATGGCGCTGACCGTTTTGCCGTCGATCTTGCTGGGCACGGTGACGTTGGTGCCGTCGGCTTTGGTGCCGCGGTAGGACGTGAGCTTGAGCGTGCCGTCTTCGAGCTCTTTGTAGCCGAACAGGGTTGCCTGCGTGGATGCCGAGCTGGTGCTGCTTTCTGCATCGGCGTAGGCGCGCGCGGGCAGGCCGGTGGCGCATGCGAGTGCGAGGGCGCAGGTTGCGAGCAGGAGCAGGGCGGCGCGAGGGGTGGGCGCGGGTGCGCGGTGCGAGATTCGGTCCATGGTGAGCCTCAAGGATGGTCAAGCGCGGGGGCCGGCGGGGCATCTCGCACTATGGGATGTCATAAACGCTATAAGTCTATGTTCGAACCGTCGGAATTCAGCTCAGAAGCAGGCGTTTTGCGATAAAAAACCGTCAGGGCGGGCTCTAGGTTTCACAAACGGCCGATTTTGACGGCGGAACGGCGGGCGGCGCGCTCCCCGCCGCCCTGTCGCAGTGCGTTGGCGAGTTGCGTCTCGACGCGCTGTGCGGGATATTCCGGGCGCGCGGGCGGAAGTCTTGCCATGTTAGTTAGCCTAGGGTTACTATGTTGTCAACAAGTAATCGGCGGCTAACATTTGGGGGAATCATGGCTGCTCAAGAGCCCTATGTGCGCGTCAGCAACCTCTGCAAGCACTACGGCGACGGCGATGCGCGCGTTACCGTGCTCGATGGCATCGACACCTGCATCTACAAGGGCGAGATTTGCGTCATGCTCGGCCCCTCGGGTTCGGGCAAGTCGACCTTTCTCAACCTCATCGGCGGGCTCGAGGGGGCCGACGCCGGCAGCATCGAGGTGGGCGACTTTAAGCTCACCGATCTCAAGGCAGGCGAGGTAGGGGAGTACCGCCGCCGCGAGCTTGGCTTTGTGTTCCAGTTCTACAATCTCGTGCCCGATCTCACCATCCGCGAGAATATCGAGGTCACCGCGCATCTCTCCAAAAACCCGCTCCCGCTCGACGATCTGCTGCGCTCGCTCGGGCTCTACGAGCACCGCAACAAGTTCCCGCGCCAGGTCTCGGGCGGCCAGCAGCAGCGCTGCGCCATCGGCCGTGCGCTCGTCAAGAATCCGGGCCTGCTCCTCTGCGACGAGCCCACGGGTGCCCTCGACTACAAGACCTCTAAAGAGATCCTGCAACTCATGGAGGAGGTCAACCGTGAGTACGGCTGCACGATCGTGATCGTTACCCATAACGCCGAGATCGCCAAGATGGCCAACCGCGTGCTGCGCCTGCGCGACGGCAAGCTGGCCGAGGACGCCGTGAACGAGGCGCCGCTCGCCGCCGCCGAGCTGGAATGGTAGGTTGCCATGTCTCCCTTGACCCGTCGCCTGCCGCGCGAATTCAGGCATAACCTTGGCAAGTACCTGGGCATCTTTTTGCTCATGTGCGGAGCTATCGCCCTCACCTCGGGCTTTTTGCTCGCTGCGCACTCCATCGAGGTCATCATGGACG
>CAVDZW010000094.1:0-3250 GCA_963613305.1 bacterium
CGCCCACGAGCGCGGCCTTCATGGTGGTGGAGCCGGCGTCGATGCCGATGAACACACGGCCGGTGTAGCCCGCGAGCTCACCGCGCGGCACGACCTCCTTGTCGTGGCGCTCCTTGAACTCGGTGTAGTCGTCCTCGGTTGCAAAGAGCGGCTCCAAGCGCTCGACCTCGGAGCCCTGGGTATCGCCCAGGTTGTCGATGGCGTCGATGAGCGCCGGGAAGGTCGAGAGCTTGTCGGACTCGTGTGCCATGGCGGCGCCCGACGCCACAAAGAGATGCGCGTTCTCGGGGATGATCCGGTGCTCCTCGTCGAGGTCGAGGGTGAGGTAGAAGCGGTGGCGGAGCTCCGAGAGGTACTGGAGCGGGCCGCCAAGGAAAGCCACGTTGCCGCGGATGGGGCGACCGCAGGCAAGGCCCGAGATGGTCTGGGTCACCACGGCCTGGAGAATCGAGGCGGCAACGTCCTCGGGGCGAGCGCCCTCGTTGAGGAGCGGCTGCACGTCGGTCTTGGCGAACACACCGCAGCGCGAGGCGATCGGGTAGATGGTCGTGGCCTTGCCGGCGAGCTCGTTGAGGCCCGCGGCGTCGGTGTGCAGAAGGGTCGCCATCTGGTCGATGAAGGCGCCCGTGCCGCCGGCGCAGGTGCCGTTCATGCGCTGTTCGATACCGTTGTCGAAGTAGATGATCTTGGCGTCCTCGCCGCCGAGCTCGATGGCCACGTCGGTCTGCGGGATCAGGGTCTCGACGGCGCGCTTGCTCGCGATGACCTCCTGCACGAACTCGAGGCCGAGCCACTGGCTGAGCAAAAGGCCGCCCGAGCCGGTGATGGCGCAGGTCATCTGCGCCTCGGGCATGAGGCCGGCCACGCCCACAAAGAGGTCGCGGGCGCAGGCGCGCACGTCGGTGTGGTGGCGCTGGTACTTGGCATAGACGATTTGGTTCTCGTCGTTCAACACGGCGAGCTTGACGGTGGTGGAGCCCACGTCGATGCCGAGGTGCAGCTGGCCGTGCGCGGCCTCGGGATTCCAGATCGCGCCCTCGGACACGACGCCGGGTTTGATCTCGCTCGGGGAGCTTTCGAAGCTCTCGGTTTCTGCCATGGTTCTCTCCTCTTAGTTCTGCGCGCAACGGGCGGGGGCGATCCCGCCGTCGGCGTCCTCAAGCTGCAGGTTCATGAGTTTTAGGCCGTATTCCGGCACGTTGATGTCGATGGGCTGCCCATAGAGGTCTCCCGGGCGCACAAAGGCGATGACGGTCATGATGCGCGCCATGGTCTCGGGGGCCTCGGTGAGGCCGTTCTCGATCCAGCGCTGCAGCACGCCCACCTCGGCGGCGACGACGTAGCTCAGGTAGTAGTCAAAGAACGCGCCCAGGGCGAGGCCCATGATGCCCGTCTGCATGCGACCCGAGATCTCGTCGCGCGCGAGATCGATGATCTTCTTGATAAAGGCCGGGTCGCCACCCGGGCCGAGCAGGCTCCCCACCAGGTCGCGGTTGTCGGCGAGATAGCGCAAGAGCTCCACCGAACCGGGAGCCGGCTCAAGTTCCTCGATGTTCGCGTAGAGTTCGGGCAGCGTGGCGGCGCCGATCTTGGCGATGAGCGCACGGATATCGGCGAGGATATCGGCCTCGACCTGCTCGATAAAGTCGGGGATGTCGCGATAGTGCGAGTAGAACGTGCGGCGCGTGAGGCCGGCGCTCTCGGTGAGCGCGGCCACGTTGAGGTGCGCGATGTCCTCCCCGGCGGCGAGCTCGCTCACGAGCGCGCGGCGCAGGGCGACCTGCGAGCGCAGGGAGCGCCGGTCGCGTCTGGGTGTTTGGGGCATGGGCCTCCTTCGGGTGCTATTTCACACTCCGAGCAGTATTGCACACCGTGTGCATGTTCTTGCCTCAGCTCCGGCCGAACACACAAACGCTCGATTCCGTTTAAGGTTCGCTCTAGCGCTCGTCGATGACGGTGCGCGAACGCTGGGCGCGCGCCGTGGCGAGCATGTGCTTGGGAACGGCGTGGAACTTGCAGCTGCCGATGGTCTCGCTCGCGGCGGCCTTGGCCGCGTCGCTGCCGTTGGCGGTGGCGTAGCTGTGGCGAAACCGCTTGAGCATGGCAATGTCGTTGCCGCCGTCACCGTAGACGGCGATCTCGTCCTCGGCGATCCCGTAGTAGCGCCCGAGCCATGCCACGCTCTCGCCCTTGTTGCAGGCGATGTCGGTGATCTCGAACATCACGGGGTCGAACGGCGCGTTGACCACCGTGTCGGCATGGTCGGCGAGGAACGCCTTGAGCTCGCGCTCCAGGCTCTCGCTGGTCACGCGGCAGTTGATCTTGCAGACGTCGTGCTCGAGGATCTCGGAGAGCGGCTGGTCAAAGTACTGTTCCTCGTGCAGACCGCCGCGGGCGCGCATGCCGCGCATGACGATCTTCTTCATGAGGTTGTCGTTCTTAAAGCCCGCCTGGTGCATCTCGTACGAACCGCTCGAGTACATGCCGTCGGGCGTGGAGCAGTCAAAGCAGATGTCGGGGAACCGCTTGATGAGCTCCTCGGTAAACGCCGGGTCCACGGAGTAGGTCTTGAGCACCTCGCCGTTGTGGCCGCGGATGATGGAGCCGTTAGAGCAGCAGGCGTCGACCTTGAGGCCGGTAAAGCCGTGGTCGCCGTACGGGAGCACCGAGCGGCCCGTCGCGGGCACCACACGCAGCCCCATGGCCGAAAGCTCCCGGATCGCGTCGCGGATGGTCTTGTCGGCCTCGTGCAGAAGGTTGAGGAGCGTGCCGTCGAGGTCGCTCGCGAACATCTTGATCATGCGTTCTCCCTGTCCGTCGTTTCTTGCGCACCATTGTGCCACCTTGCCGCAAAAACTGAACGTTAGGGTCTTGCCAAATATAGGGGTGAAATCCAAGGGGCGAAGATACGTCCCCAGAGCGCCTGTAGCCGGCACCGATCGAGCGCAGATGCCGGGGGGCGAGGTCCCGCCGTTCGTCGAGGGGGCGAACGCCGCCGGGCGCGAGATGCTTGGCGTGCGGCCTGATGTGCGCGAACTCCAAGTACAACGTAATCCAATGCATCCCTGGGCGAACTACAACAACCTTGGGGTGACGCTACAGCGCCTCGACGCGCGGCGTCTCCCGATCGTCGATGACGAACGAGCCGTCGTTAATTTCGGCGAGGCGGGCGTTGAGCTTGCCCAGCAATTCGAGCATGCAGGTCTTGTCTGCCTTTTCCTGTTCCTCGTTGAACCAGCACGGCATGTCG
>CAVDZW010000095.1:0-23437 GCA_963613305.1 bacterium
CGCAGGCCGAGATCGAGGCCGCGGCCAAGGACGCCAACATCCATGAGTTTATTGTGCGCCCTCGTGCTCGCCGGTATCGACCTCGCCTTTCCCATCGTTTTGCGGAGCCTCTGCAGCGGTCTCTTTACCGAGGGGCCGGATGCGATCATGGGCGCGCTCGGCGGAATCGCCGCGGGCCTGGTTGCGATGTATGCCGTGCGGTGCGCCTGCCGCTATTTTGTGAGCTACTGGGGCCACGTGATGGGCGCACGCATGGAATCGCGCATGCGCGAGGACCTGTTCGACGCCTATGAGCGCATGGGGTTCGCCTACTTTGATAAGCACAGCTCCGGCGACATGATGAGCCGCGTGGTCAACGACCTGTTCGACATCTGCGAGGCCGCGCATCACGTTCCCGAGTGGATCATCATCTGCGGAATCGAGATCGTGGGCTCGTTCGTTATCCTGTTCCGCATTGCCGCGCCGCTCGCGCTCGCCATGGTGGGTATCACCCTGGTGTTTACCGTGGTGATGGTGTGGCAGAACCTCCGCATGCGCGCCGTGTTCAGCGACAATCGCAAAAAGATCGGCGGCATCAACGCGCAACTGCAGGATTCGCTTGCGGGCATGCGTGTGGTCAAATCGTTTGCGAACGAGGCGGCCGAGCGCACCAAGTTCCGCGCGTCCAACGACCGCTACCTTGCCTCCAAGGAGCGCATGTACAACGCCATGGGCACCTACACGGCAACCTACGGGCTGCTCTCGGGTGTGCTCTATGCGACGGTGGTGCTCATGGGCGGCTGGCTTGTGGCCAAAGGCGAGCTCACGGCGCTCGACATGGCGACCTTTGCGCTCTACATCTCGCTTTTCTGCACGCCGCTCGAGACGCTTGTGAACTCCACTGAGATGTACCAAAAGGCCATTGCCGGGTTCAAGCGCATGGACGAGGTTCTGCAGACGGTGCCCGACGTGCTCGACGCCCCCGGCGCGCCCGAGCTCGAGGTGCGCGGTGGCGAGATTCGCTACAACGACGTCTGCTTTAGGTATGAGCAGGCCGAGCTCGGCAGTGACGCGGAGCAGCGCCCGGTCATCGACCATATGGACCTCGCGATTGCTCCCGGCGAGACGCTTGCGCTCGTCGGTCCCTCGGGCGGCGGCAAGTCGACCACTTGCTCGCTTCTCCCGCGTTTTTACGACGTGGCTTCGGGCAGCATCACCATCGACGGGCAGAATGTTGCCGAGGTCACGCAGGAGAGCCTGCGCCGCGCGATCGGTCTGGTGCAGCAGGACGTCTACCTGTTCGACGGCACGATCGGCGAGAACATCGCGTACGGCCGGCCCGACGCCACGCAGGCCGAGATCGAGGCCGCGGCCAAGGACGCCAACATCCATGAGTTTATTGTCGGTCTTCCCAACGGCTACAATACCGTGGTGGGGGAGCGCGGCAGCCGCCTTTCGGGTGGGCAGAAGCAGCGCGTTTCCATTGCGCGCGTGTTCCTTAAGGACCCCAAGATCCTTATTCTGGACGAGGCCACTTCGGCGCTCGACAACGAGAGCGAAGAAGCTGTGCAGGGGTCGCTTGCGCGCCTTGCCGCCGGCCGCACGACCATCGTGATTGCCCACCGGCTCTCGACCATCAAGAACGCCGACGAGATCGCCACTGTCGAGGGTGGTCGGGTGGTGGAGCGCGGTACCCACGATGAGCTCATGGAGCGTAACGGTACCTACGCGCGCTATTACCGCATGCAGTTCTGCTAGGTGCCGAGCGCTCGGCCGAGCTGCCGGCTCCGCACTCGCCCGGGCGCGCCGTTCGCGCTAGTATCGAAGGTATTCGAATTTCAGGATTTCAGGCCGACCGCGAGGTTTATAGATATGTCCAAAAAAGCGCCCCTCACCCCAGAGGAAGTGTCAGAGCTCTTTTCGGAGGTCGATGCCTCGGGTCTCGTCGACCCCGAGCTTGCCTCCGAGCGCTCCGAGCGCCTGAAGCGCGCGGCCGTGGCTGAGGCCGAAGGGGATACGGAGGCGCTTGAGGCGCTCGCACGCGAAAACCGCAAGCCGCATGGCAAGGAAGTCGACCCGCTCTCAGAGGACGATCCGTCGGGTTCAAACGTCGGTCAGGCTATCAATCGTGCGGCGATCGTCGTGTGCGCGGCGATTATCGTCATCATCGTCGGCATGCAGATCGGCTACGGCGTCGTGCGTCGTCTGAACACCGCCAACCTCTCCGAGAACGTCACGACTGAGACGGTGACCACCGCGCTCGTGGGCGGCGTTGAGTGGGGCAACGGCTTTACGCAGTTCCCGAGCGAGTTTTCGGTCGATGTGGCCGACGAGTCGGCCGGAACGGTGGAGGTCACCGTGGTGGACACGAGCTCCAAAAACGAGCTCGACCTGCTTTCGAACGGGCAGATCCAGGCAGCGGCGCTTGCCACCAACGCACTCCTTAACAGCAAGATCAACCGCGTGGTCTACAACGTCTGCGCCTATGTGGACGACTCCAACAACATCCAGCGCGACAAGTTCTTTGGCATGCTGCCCGCGCAGGGCAAGGAGCACGCGATCCTCACCTTTGTGTGGACCAAGCCCAACAGCGAATCGAGCAGCAGCATCGACTGGCAGATGCGCATCGTCGGCATGGACGACGAGATCACGAGTCGCATCCAAAAGCAGGTGAACTCGGTATCGTCGCTGATTGAGGACCCGGCTGTCTCGCAGAACAAGATTGAGGAGGATCGCGCCCAGCAGCTCGAGGATGCCAAGTCCTACGGCTCCGAGATGTTCAAGGGCACGGGTGTGTCGGCTGCTGTGACCGACGAGACCGCGGCCGATGAGGTCGCTACGGCTGCCGACGAGGGGTAATTTGGGACATTCCGGACCCGCGGGCTTGGCCGCGCGCCAAAAATAACGGTTTCCGGTGCCCCAAATCAAAAAAGCCGAGTAGCTGCGCTTTTTGCCTCGTATTTCCGCAGGTCAGAAAATGGTATGGCGTAGGTATACTTTTCGAGTTTCTTTAAGGGTACCGGAAACCGTATTTTTTGGTTTCCAAACCTACGATCGAGGGCCTGATTCCGGAATTGTTCCGGCATCAGGCCCTAGCGATACACGGCAAATTAGGGTGTTCAAATATTAATGCAGCCGATTTCTTGCCACCCGAGATACGGTCTTATTTAAGCAGGTCGCAGACCATGCCGAGGACGGGCTCAAACGAAACACCGCGCATCTCATAGTTGGGCTGGTCGCGCGTGATGCCCATGGCTGCGCGCACGAAGTCGCCGGCAAATTCGCAGGCGTCGTTGAGGCTGCGCCCGCAGAAGATGGCCGAGGTGAGCGCGCTTGCAAAGAGGTCGCCCGTGCCGTGGAGCATATAGGGCAAAAGCTCACTTGTGACCTCGCTGGCCTGCGGCTGGTCTGCGGTGGCAATAAAATTGCGGATGACGCTTTCACCCTCATGTACAACACCCTTGATTACCACGGATTTAGCGCCGAGTTTGAGCAGGGTGTCGATATTTTGCTGCACGAACTCAAGGTTCACGTCCTTGCCGGCGTAGGGGATTCCGGTGAGAATCGAGGCTTCGGTGAGATTGGGGGTGAGTACGTCGGCACCCGCTACGAGCCCGCGCGTAGCCTCGCACATTTCGTCGGTGTAGGTAGTGTACTTTTTGCCACCGTCGCCCATCACCGGATCGACGATACGGAGCGCCTGCGGGTACTCGGTGTAGAGCCGCTTGATGGTCGAGACCTGCTCGGACGACCCCAAGAATCCCGAGTAGATGCCGTCGAGCTCAATGCCCTCGGCCTGCCATGCGTCGAGGTAGGGTTCGAGCATGGGAGTGGTGTCGTGCAGGTGGAATACCGGGAATTTGGTGTGGGCCGAGAGGAGCGCCGTGGGCACGGGGCAGACGTCGATTCCGGCCGCCGAGAGCACGGGGATAACGATGCCGAGCGAGCATTTGCCGTATCCGCAGAGGTCGTGCACGGCGGCGACGCGCGGAATCACGTTGTCCGTGCGCTCAAAAAGGGGAGTGTTGGTGCTGCTCATGGTTCTCCTTAGCGGGTATCGGCTTTCTGGCGGTTTGCCGGGCGTCCCGGTGGATGTTCGATTTTGTTCCACACCATAGCGCACGAAGGTGCCGTTCACAGAAATGCGCTTTTGTGTTCAAAGTGATGCGATAATAAGCGCGTTTATGAACAAATCCGAGGATTGGAACGCCCGTGATTCGCTCCCGTTCGCTCGCCCGCGCGCGCAAGGCCGCCAGGGCCTTGCTGACGTCGGTTCTCACCGTCTCGATGTTCTTCTGCGGTTCGCCGTTCGCGCTCGTCGCGGGCCTCTCGGGTGGGGAGAGCGCCGCCTTCCCGACGGCCGCCCTCGCCGCCGGCTCCGACGCGGCCTCCGGCTCCTCCGCGGGCGGGGACGCGCTCTCGGACGCCTGGGCCGACCAGATTGACGAGCTGCTCGCCGCCGGCGATTACGAGGAGGGCGAGGCCATCGCCGTCGTGGCGCCCGCGGCCGGCTCCGACGCGGTGGCGAGCGCGGCGGCCCTTTCTGAGGAGGGCGACGGCGCGGCAACGGCCGCGGCGCCCGCCGAGGAACAGCTCCTCGACATGGCCTCCGAGGAGCTGTTCCAGACCACGGGCGACGTCTACGAGGAGACCTTCGACACGAGCCTGCCCGAGGAGGCGCTCGACGACACCCAGGCGCTCGCCGCCGCCGAAGCCGGCGACGGTTCCGATGATGTCGCCGTGCAGGCCTCCGACGTGGACGTCTACGCGCTCCTCGTGCAAAAGGACGGCATGACCACCGAGCAGATTCTGCGCGAGCTCGCCGACGACCCGCGTGTGCTCGTGGCCGAGCCCAACTACGTGAGAAAGATCGCCGAGGATACCGGCGAGACCGCCGCAACGAACGGCACTGCGGATAAGACCAGCTCCTTGGCAAGTGCCGCGACCGAAAACGACGGGACCGCCGGCCAGACAGGCACCGGAACCGACGGCGCCGACGACAATGCTGGCGACGGCGATAACGGCAGTGCCGATGGCGCCGTCAGCACCAAGTCGGCCGCCGAGGGTGTCACCCCTGCCGCCGACGAGGTCGTCACCGATGCCGGCGACGGCACGCCGTTCCAGTGGGCCTATAACGAAAAGACCGGCAACGGCGGCGCCGTGCACAAGAGCGAGTTCACCGTAAAGCTCGAAAACTGGAACAAAGCGAACATGCTCAACTCCACCGAGGTCGTGGCCATCGTTGACTCCGGTGTCGACGCCACCAACCCCGATCTCGCAAATGTCATGTACGACATGAGCGCCTATGTGAGCAAGATCGGCGGCGGCAAATACGGCTACGGCGCCGTGCTCGGTTCCGACGAGACCGATTCCTCCGACGTTTACCTGCACGGCACGCACGTGGCCGGCATGGTGGCGGCGCAATGGAATGGCATCGGCGTTTCGGGCGCGGCCAACGGCGTCAAGCTCATCAGCGTGCGTGTGGGCGCCGAGTCCGGCTACGTGCCCGATAGCGCCATCCTCAGGGGTTACGCCTATATCGAGCGCGCCCTCGATGCCGGGGTGAACATCCGCGCCATCAACGATTCGTGGAGCGCTCCCTATGGTTCGTATGCGCAGTGCCTGGCGTTCGAAGCCGTAGGCCGTAAGGGTGCGATTTCGATCGTCGCGTCGGGCAACAATAGCGAGAACATCGACAATGTGACTTCGAGCAGCCGTTATTTCTCTAACGGCGACTACACGGTAATCGTGAACTCGGCTTCCATGGACGGCACGAGATCGATGTTTTCCAATTACGGAAAGACGTCCACCGACGTGATGGCTCCGGGCCATCGCGTTCTCTCGACCTATCCCGTGAGCAAGTCCACCTTTGTTCCCGAGATGCTCGGCCGTTCCGGCAACGCCGCGTACTACACGTTCGATGGCGAGGATACCTCGAGCATCACGGCCTATGCGGGAACGTCTGTCGACGACTCCAAGAAAATCGGTTCGGTCAAGAAGGCTGATGCCGGCTACGACGCTACGGGCGTTTTCGAGGTCAGCAATGCCGACCTCCAAAAATGCACCGACAGCGTCGGGGCCGGGTTCGACATGACCCTCAAGGTTCCCGTTGACGGCAGCAGCTTGGACCAGCTCTCGAACATCGGTGCCTCGCTTGCCGCGGCGGGCACGGACGATCAGCAGTTGGCCTTCAACCTCTCGGTCGATTCGCAAGACGCCTCGGGTAAGGACAACAGCGTTACGGAGGGGGGATCGACCTCGGCCAGCCTGCTTCCTAGCGACTGGACGCCGGTCAAGATGAACGTTGCCTCGGCGCTCGAGGAGGACACGCAGAGCAAGGAATCCAAGCTTTCGGTCTACACCGACACCGACGGCACGCGCTATATCGTGCTCCATTTGCGCTTTGTTCCGCAGGACACGGAGGACATCAAGACCACGTCTATCCTCATCGACTGCCTGGGCGCCGGCAACAAGATCGTGCCCTACGCCTACCTGAGCGGCACCTCCATGGCCACGCCGTGCGTGACGGGCCTCGCCGCCGTGGCGGCCTGCCAGATGGGCGGCTACAAGGACCACGACGCCGCGAGCGCTGCGGCCCTCGCCCAGACGGTCAAGAGCTCGGTCAATACGTTCAGCGGTCAGTTCAACGGCATCTGCACCTCGAACGGCATGATCGACGCCAGTAAGTTCTCCGCGTCGAGCGCCAAGGCGCCCGCCATCTCCGCGGCCACGCTCGTCGAGCCCGATACCGACGGCGAGGACTCGCTCGTGAACATAACGGGCTCGAACTTCGGCGCCGAGAAGGGCACGGTCAAGTTCGGCGGCAAGACGGCCGAGGTCAAGAGCTGGTCCGACACCGAGGTTCAGATCATCTGCCCTTCGGGCCTCACGAGCGGGCGAATTGAGTGCGAGCTCACCACGGCCGCGGGCAAGAGCTGCACCCACGCCGAAACCTATCGCTTTACCAAGAACGTCTCGGCCGACGAGCTGCCGACCTTTGAGGAGACTATTGAGCTGCCGGACGCGTTCAGCACTTCCACGGTGTACAACGAGATCGCCGCGCTCGACGGCTCGCTCTACGTGTTCGAGGCAGAGGAGTACGTGCTCGAAAACGTGACGGCGGACAACGCTAACAATGCCAACGCCATCTACAGCACAGTCTGGCGCTACGACACCGAGGCTGGCACATGGAGTCGGGCCGAGAGCCTGCCCGCGCGCCTCGGCAACGTGAGCACCGCGCTTTGGAACGGCAAGCTGCTCGTGATGGGTGCGGGCGAGAGCGAGATCGCCGGCGGCCTCACGAGCAAGAAGCTCTTCTCGCTCGACCCCGCGACCGGCAAGTGGACCGACCTCTCCGACAAGGTCGCCGCCGACGACGTGCCATGCCAGGCCTCGCTCGTGAACGCCGGTGGTCGCCTGCTCCTGATCGGCGGCAGCGAGCTCGTGGAAAGCGATGGCTCCAAGTCGATCAAGGATCTTGATATCGATAACATCCGCTCTTTTGATTTTGAGACCGGAGAAGTCAAGGTGCTTGGCACGGGCCAGCCGCGCAGCAACGCCGGACAGGAGCGCGCTTACGCCAACATCCAGACGGCGCTTGTGGGCAACAAAGTTTACGTGTTCGGCGGCGCCATGCGCAGCAGCGGGATGGGCTCTCAGCCCGTGATCGACTGCATAACGCTCGACGACGACGGCTCGATTACGGTGGAGAATATCGGCACAACCGACGGTCGCGAGGGCGGATTGCTGCCCGCGTCGGCTGGCTACGACGAGTCCAATTTTGGCGTGGCCTCCATCAAGGGCGGCCTGGTCATGGCCGCGCGCCGTACGACGGCGGGCCTTGACGAGAACAGCGACCCCATTGGATTTGTTCAGGACGACACGTTCGTGCTCAAGACCGGCGCCTCTAAGTTCGAGAGCCTCGGAAAGCGCGTGGCCGCGGCGAACGTCACCTTCAGCCGTGCCATCGCCTACCGCGGCAAGCTCTACGTGATCGGTCATAACTTCGAGGGGAGCTGTGAGCCGATCATGCGTGCGACCGCGGTCGAGACCGAGGAGATCCCGGGCGACGTGGTGCGGAAGAAGGACGAGACTGGTAAGAAGGACGAGGGCGACGGCGCCGTCAAGAAAACCACGGTCAAGACTGTGACCTCGGTGCTCCCCGCCACGGGTGATGTCACCCTCGCGGCTGCCGCCGCCTGCGCCATCGCGGCCGCGGGCCTCCTCCTCGTCGCCCGTCGTCTGCGCGATAGTCGTCAGCACTAGCTGTTCGATGCCAACAGGTTGTTTACACGCGACCGATGACAAATAGGGAGGCTCCTGCCAAGCTGTGGGTTGTCTAGACGAACAGCGAGGAGGGCCTCCCATGCCCCGGCATCCCAACGCAAACCCACCCCGAGGGGGCGCGAGGCGCTCGTTTCGCGCATCGAGTCCGGCCTCGGCGTCGCCGAGGCCGCCCGTCAGATGGGCATCAGTCGCCAGACCGCATCGAAGCCAGCACTAGGGGCGGCGCAGTTTTTGCACGCATCTTATAGCCGAACAGGCCGGCCTCCCGCTTCAGTCGAGAAGCGGGAGGCCTTTCTACGTCCGCGCGTGCAACCCGACTCCTGTTTGGTATTGGTTTTGACGTTTCGGCCGAATCCAACTCCCGATTGGTATTGGTTTTTCGCTGCGCCTCGGGTAGCCCGGTCCATCGCGCGCCTGCGACCTGCAGTTTTACTAAAGCGAACCGCCTCGCTACTCGGCTCCTTCTGTAAAACCGATACCAAACGGGGTTTCGTTTTTGAAAGCGAGGCAAAACCGATACCAATCGGGAGTTGGTGCCCGCTCGGGCGCAAAAAACCTTTCGCTGCACCCGGCATCCAGCGATTGCATGGAGTGCGCGGCGGGCTTTCCGAAGCCATGCCCGGCGCGTTACAATATCCCGCAGCCTATAAACACCTTTAAGCCGATCCGGAGAGATCGGGAAGGAGACACGATGGCGAACAACCAGAGCGCGAGCCTCGCCGCTCGCAGCGTCGCTCCCAGCGAGCTGGCGCAAAAGATTCTTGCCAAGACGAGCAAGAAGCAGAGTGGTCCTTGCATCCTGTATTTGGAGGATGGGACCATTTTTTATGGCCGTTCGTGCGGTGCCTCGGGCACGGCTACGGGCGAGGTCTGCTTTAACACCTCGCTCGAGGGCTACTTTGAGGTCATCACCGACCCCTCGTACGCCGGCCAGATCGTGACCATGACGTACCCGCAGATCGGCAACTACGGCATCGACGAGGCCGACGTGCAGTCCGCCTTCCCGGGCGACGACGCGCGTCCCGAGAGCGCTCCGGCCCTGCGCGGCATGGTCGTGCACGACATGTGCGCCACGCCGAGCAACTGGCGCAACTCCGTGAGCGTGCCCGACTACCTCGAGCGCCACGGTATCGTTGCCATCGAGGGCGTGGACACCCGCGCGCTCGTGCGCCATCTGCGCGACAACGGCTCCAAGATGGGCATCATCTCGACGGAGGTCTTTGAGGTCGAAGAACTTGCCGCACGCCTGGCAGCCGCGCCCACGCTGGTGGGCGAGAACCTCGCCAAGACCGTGAGTACCCCGGTTATGCACGCCTATGCGGCGGCCGACCTGCCTGCCTCGCATGACTTTGCCGACCAGCCCGCGCCCGCGGCCCGCTACAAGGTCGTGGCCTACGACTGTGGCATCAAGCGCGGCATCCTCGAGGGCCTTGTGCGCGCCGGCGCCGACCTCACCGTGGTGCCCTGGAACACGCCTGCCGAGGACGTGCTCGCGCTCGACCCCGACGGCATCTTCCTCTCCAACGGCCCGGGCGACCCCGACGCCGTTGAGGAGACCTACACCCAGGTGCAAAAGCTCATCGGCAAAAAGCCGATCTTCGGCATCTGCCTGGGCCACCAGATGATCAGCCTGGCCTGCGGCGCCGAGATGGAAAAGCTCAAGTTCGGTCATCGCGGCGGCAACCAGCCCGTCATGAACCTCGTGAGCGGCCGTGTTGAGATTACCGCGCAGAACCACGGCTTCGGCCTCATCTTCCCGAGCCTCGGCGAGCTTGTGCCCGAGCTCTCGGGCGGTGTTTCCGAGCATCCCGCCGATGGCGACCTGCGCGCTTGGGTGCGCGCCGGCATCGCGCCCGTGGTCAAAAACGAGCGCTTTGGCCGCATTCGCCTCACTCACGTGAACCTCAACGACGGCACCGCCGAGGGCATCCAGCTGCTCGATGCCCCGTGCTTCTCGGTTCAGTACCACCCCGAGGCCTCGCCCGGCCCCACCGACGCGCACTATCTGTTCCGCGCGTTCACGCGGCTTATGGACGGCGAGCCCGACTACCTCGATATCGACATCAGCAAGGACCGCCTGAGCGGCTGGCGCTTTGCCGAGATCGAGGAGTCCACCGAGAACGGGGAGAACTAACATGCCCAAACGTACCGACATCAAGCGCATCCTCGTCATCGGCTCGGGCCCGATCGTCATCGGCCAGGCCTGCGAGTTCGACTATTCCGGCGCCCAGGCCTGCAAGGTCCTTAAAGAAGACGGCTACGAGGTCGTGCTCGTCAACTCCAACCCGGCAACCATCATGACCGACCCCGGCCTTGCCGACCGCACCTACGTGGAGCCCATCACCGCCGAGTTCGTCGAGAAGGTCATCAAAAAGGAGCACCCCGACGCGCTGCTGCCCACCCTCGGTGGCCAGACCGGCCTGAACGCCGCCGTAGAGCTCGCCCGTTCCGGCGTGCTCGACAAGTACGGCGTCGAGATGATCGGCTGCGACCTTGCCGCCATCGAGCGCGGCGAGGACCGCAAGCTCTTTAACGAGGCCATGGCCGAGATTGGTCTGGAGGTCGCACGCTCCGGCTACGCCTACAGCGTTGAGGACGCACTCAACATCGTCAAGCGCGTGGGCTATCCCTGCGTGCTGCGCCCGAGCTTTACCCTCGGCGGCGCCGGCGGCGGCATCGCCAACGACGAGGCCGAGCTCGTCTCCATCGTGAGCCAGGGCCTCGAACTCTCGCCCGCCCACGAGGTGCTGGTAGAGGAGTCTATCGCGGGCTGGAAAGAGTACGAGATGGAGGTCATGCGCGATCACGCCGGCAACGGCATCATCGTGTGCTCCATCGAGAACCTCGACCCCATGGGCGTGCATACCGGCGACTCCATCACCGTGGCGCCCGCGCAGACTCTATCCGACCTGGAGTACCAGCGCATGCGCGTGGCCTCGCTCGCCATCCTCGAGAAGGTGGGCGTGGAGACCGGCGGCTCCAACGTGCAGTTCGCCGTCAACCCCAAGAACGGCCGCCTGATCGTTATCGAGATGAACCCGCGCGTGAGCCGCTCCTCGGCGCTCGCCTCTAAGGCCACGGGTTTCCCCATCGCCAAGTTTGCCGCGCAGCTCGCCGTGGGCTACACCCTCGACGAGATCGTCAACGACATCACCAAGGCTACGCCCGCCTGCTTTGAGCCCACGATCGACTACTGCGTGGTCAAGGTGCCGCGCTTTGCGTTCGAGAAGTTCAAGGGCACCGATACCACCCTCACCACGCGCATGAAGGCTGTGGGCGAGATCATGGCCATCGGCCGCACCTTTGAGGAGGCGTTTGGCAAGGCCATGCGCTCGCTCGAGGACGGTCACGAGGGCCTCTTGGCCGGCGGCAAGGAGGGCGCTGCCGAGATGAGCTACGACGAGCTCACCGAGGCGATCGCCAAGCCC
Organism: bacterium; assembly: GCA_963613305.1. GTDB lineage: Bacteria > Actinomycetota > Coriobacteriia > Coriobacteriales > Coriobacteriaceae > Collinsella. Next base: position 11,694 of record CAVDZW010000095.1, read on the forward strand.
ACCGAGAACCGCATCTTCTACGTGGCAGAGGCGTTCCGCCGCGGCTGGACCATCGACCGCGTGTTCGGCATCTGCAAGATCGACCCGTGGTATCTCAACCGCATCAACGACATGATTCAGGTGCAGGAGGCCGTGCGCGGCCTGCGCGTTGAGGATATCGACGCCGACGCCATGCGCCTGCTCAAGCAGTACGGCACGAGCGACGCCGAGATCGCGGCGCTCACCGGCTCCGACGAGCGTTTTGTGCGCGCCTACCGCAAGGGTCTCGGGGTGGTGCCGAGCATGAAGACGGTCGACACCTGCGCGGCCGAGTTCCAGAGCGCCACCGAGTACCACTACAAGACCTACGAGAACATCTACCGCACGAGCGCCGACGCCAAAAAGGCCGCCGCGCCCGACGAGACTTCGCCGTGCTCCAAGCCCAAGGCAATGATTCTTGGCGCCGGCCCCAACCGCATCGGCCAGGGTATCGAGTTCGACTACTGCTGCGTGCACGCGAGCTACGCGCTCGCCGCGCAGGGGTACGAGACCATCATGGTCAACTGCAATCCCGAGACCGTCTCGACCGACTACGACACCTCCGACCGCCTGTATTTTGAGCCGCTCACCTATGAGGACGTCATGGATGTCATCGACGTGGAGCGTCCCGACGGCGTGGTCGTGACCCTCGGCGGGCAAACCCCGCTCAAGCTCGCGCGCATGCTCGAGGAGAGCGGCGTTAACATCATGGGCACCAAGCCCGACGCCATCGACTTTGCCGAGGACCGCGAGCGCTTTGCCGCGCTGCTCGATCGCCTGCAGATCATGTACCCGCCCGCGGGCCAGGCCACCTCATTCGAAGAGGCCGAGGCCGTGGCGGCGCAGATCGGCTACCCGCTGCTCGTTCGTCCGAGCTACGTGCTCGGCGGCCGCGGCATGATGATCGCTTACGACTCGGAGCACCTGCGCACCTACATGGCCGAGGCCGCGCGCATCAGCCCCGACTACCCGGTCTACCTCGACCGCTTCCTTGAGGGCGCCATCGAGTCTGACGTCGACGCGCTCTGCGACGGCGAAGAGGTCTACATCGGCGGCGTGCTCGAGCACATCGAGGAGGCCGGCATTCACTCCGGCGACTCGGCCACCTGCATCCCGCCGTTCAGCTTTAGCGACAGCCTGGTCGAGAAGCTGCGCGAGACCACGCGCCGCATTGCGCTCGCGCTCGGCGTACGTGGCCTGGTGAACGTGCAGTACGCCATCAAGGGCGAGACCGTCTATGTGATCGAGGCCAACCCGCGTGCGAGCCGCACCGTGCCGTTCATCTCCAAGGCAACGGGTGTGCCGCTCGCCAAGTGCGCCGCGCGCATCATGGCGGGAGAGAGCATCGCCGACCTGCACCTGCCGCGCGACAGCCGCCGACTCGACTGGTTCTGCATGAAGGAGGCCGTGATGCCCTGGGGCCGCTTCCCGGGTGCGGAGGTCATCCTTGGGCCCGAGATGAAGTCGACGGGCGAGGTCATGGGCATCGCCAAGAGCTATCCCGAGGCTTATGCCAAGACGCAGCTCGCCATCGACTACGACATGCCCGATCCGAGCAAGGGCAAGGTGTTCATTTCGGTCTGCGACCGCGACAAGCGCCACATCCTTTCGGTCGCGCGCATCCTGCGCTACCTGGGCTTTGAGATCGTGAGCACCGAGGGCACCGCCCGCGTGCTGCGCGGCGGCAACGTGACCTGCGAGACCGTGGAGAAGATCGGCGGTGCGCATCCCAACATCGGCGACATGATCGCCGCGGGCGAGATCGCGCTGATCATCAACACGCCGTACGGCCCGGGCTCGCGTGGTGACGGCTACCTGCTGCGCACCGAGGCCGTGCGCCGCGGCGTGACCTGCGTGACCGCACTTTCGGGCGCCAACGCCTACGTGAGCGCCATTGAGGCCGTGCGCGAGGAGCGTCTCGGCCACGGTTCCAACAACGAGCACGGCATGGGGGCCATCGCGCTCCAGGACCTGCCGCAATACGAGGTTTAGCACACACGATCATGACTGTGCGGGGAGGGTTCCCTGCTTGGGGTCCGCGCTCTGCGGAAGGCCTCAGGCAAGGGGACCCTCCCCGTTTGCATGAGCAACGGATATGCGGCGATGCTGAGGAAGATCCTGCTGCAACGAGCGCGTTGCGCGCTCAGGGTGCCCAGGGTGTTAATTTACCGATTCCTGACAAGTTTTTCTGACACCCCCGTGATAACGTGCGGAGAAGTATCTGTTGCTTTGGTACGTCGGGGATGATTGATCATGAGAGTTCAGAACGTAAAGAGGGCCGCTTGTGGCCTTGCGCTTTCTGCTGCAGCGCTTCTTGCGCTGGCGCCGGCCGCGTTTGCAGACGTCGCTTCTTCTGTAGTCCTGGGAGCGCCAACGTACGTTGAGGGCGCCGTGGGCGGCTACAAATTTAACGACGTGCTGGTTACGGGCGATGTCAAGACCGTGAGTATCTCGGTGACCGGCGCAGGCAAGCTTGATACCGGCGGCACGACGCTGCGCCCCTCTGTGATCGATGCTTCAAAGACGAGCGCGACCTATAACGTGAGCTCTGCCGAAGAGGCCCAGACGGCGCTCCGCGCAATCGTCTTTACCGGGTGCAAGAGCACGACCGAGGTCTCGGTGACGGTCGACGGCAACAAGAGCACGCTCACGAATCTCCCCAGCGGCACTACGCTCTCCAAGGTCGACGACCACTACTACATGTACGTCCCCGAAAAGCTCTCGTGGTCGAGCGCGTACAACAAGGCCAAGACCTACAGGCTCAACGGCATGCAGGGCTATCTGGCCACCCTCACCTCGGACGAAGAGTACGAGGTCCTTAACGAGCGCGCTAACGACCAGGGCGGCTGGATCGGCGGCACGCTCATGGTCTACAACGACGGCAAGGACACCAAGATCGTCGACGCATCTTCGCTCGCGCAAGAGAAGGGCACGTTTGCCTATCCGAGCACAAAGACGAACTATAACAATAGGCAGTCTGGGGCCATCGGCGATTACTACTGGGCATGCGGTCCCGAGGCGGGCGTCTCGTTTACCGAGGCGATCGACGCTGGCTTGGACACGGGTGACTCCAACGAGCCCAATGCGTACAAGCACACCGGGAACGACCAGCCATGGGGCAGCATGGAGGACAAGCTTGGCATGACCGAGTACGAGTGCTGCCTCCTTGCTAACAACGACGGCAAGCTCCAGATCAACGACATCACCGAGACCGGCTACGAAAGCAGCGGCTATGCCGACGGCTACTTTGTCGAGTTCGGCGGCTATGCCGAGGGTGAGGATCCCGGCGCACCGAACGCCTCGCTCACGGCGAGCGACACGGCTTCCTTTAAGAGCGAGCATGCCGACGAGTTGGTCTACAGTGCTAACGGTAACAAGCTGACGGTAAAGTGCACGAGTACCGACAAAGCGGAGCTCTGCCCCATTCCTGCCGATGGCCTTACCCTGACGCTCACGAACGGGGAGAAGTTGTATGACGGCAAGACCGTCGAGATGGTCGGGACGACCGCCGAGCGTAAGGCCTGGAAGGCCGCCGGCCTCACCCTCCCCAAGGCTTCGGTGACCTATTCCAAGACAGAGACGGGCGAATATAGCGCTGCCGATAAGGTGCGCAACGCCGGGTATTACCAGGTGTCGCTTACCGCGGGAGATGCGACCGCAACCTCGACCTATAGCATCAGCAAAAGGAAGTATTACGCCGATTATTACTTCTTGAGGGCCAAGGACAAGACTTACGACGGCAATACGACCGCTGAACTCTATATGGAAGAAGAAAGCGGGGTTATTGCATTCGGCGGCGCGGTGAGCGGGGACGATGTGGAGCTCGTGGCGAAGGGCTCGTTTAGCGATAAGAACGTCGGGACCAACAAAACGGTGACCATCGACTCGCTTACGCTCACGGGCGCGGATGCGGTCAACTATGAGCTCTACACTTTCGATGAAGGCTACAGTTCTGCAAGAACGCTGACCGCGTCCATCACGGCTCGTGAGGTTAAGCTCGACTGGGGCAGCACCGAGTTTGAATATACGGGCGAGACGCAGATTCCTACGTGCACTTTGAGCAACACGGTTGAGGGCGAGGAAGTCGGCCTCAAAGTGGAGGGCGCTCAGAGCGCTGTTGGCGAGGATTACATGGCAACCGCGTCTTTGACCGGCGCCAACGACGTGCTTGCTAACTACACGCTTCCCGAGAAGAACGCCGTGGGATTCTCCATCGTCAAGGCATCTATTGCTCCGGTTGTTTCCATCGGGGGCTGGACCTACGGCGATGCGGAGAACAAGCCGCAGCTCGACGATTCTACCAATCCCGGCAACGGCAAGGTGGCTTATGAGTATGCTGCGCGCGTCGACGGGGCCGCTCCGTCCGAGGACGCTTGGACCGTCGAGGTCCCGACCAACGCTGGCGACTACACCGTGCGCGCCACCGTTGCCGAGAGCGAAAACTACAAGAGCGGCAGCGCGAGTGCCGACTTTACCATCGCGCCCAAGAACATCGCAGGTGCCAAGGTCGTGCTGGGCGATGCCCTGACCTCCAGCGGCAAGGAGCAGGAGCAGACGGTCGAACTCGTTGTTCTCGGCAACTCCGTGCTTGCCGATGACGACTACGCGATCAGCGGCAACAAGGTGACCGCCAGCGGCAAGTACGAGCTGACCGTTGTCGGCACCGGTAACTACACCGGCGAGGTAACGGTTTCCTTTACCGTGGCCGTCGGCCCCGATGAGGCTGCCGCCAACGGTGTTGCCGACAAGATTGCCGCTATCGGTGACGTTGCCTACGACGACGCGAGTAAGGCGGCCATCGAGGCGGCCCGCAAAGCCTACGATGGCCTGACCGACGAGCAGAAGAAGCTCATCGACCCCGCCGTCCTCAAGCAACTCACCGATGCCGAGGCCGCCTACAAGCAGGCCAAAGCCGAGGCCGAGGAAAAGACCAAGCAGGAGGCTGCTAAGAAGACGGTCGTTACGAAGACCGTCGTCAAGACCGATGGCCTGGCCGTCACCGGTGACGCCGCTGCAGGTGCCGCCGCAGTTCTTGCTGTTGGCGTCCTTGCTTCCGTTGCCGGCATCGCTGCGCGCCGTCGTAAGGAGTAAACGACAGCTCGATGCCCGCCCCGGCGCTTCTGACCTGACCGGAAACCCTGCAACAAAGGAGTTCGATTCCACCTGGGACCGAGCTCCTTTTTCTTTTGAGCCGTGTTCGAAAAGTTGTACTTCTTGGTTGCAGGGAGCTGTTCCAAATCCTGCGTTCCTGAATAAGGTGCGGGGTATGACGCATCGAGGACGCCTATCGAGCAGCAGGACCGCAGCCCGGCGCTTAAGCCGAGCCGGCGGCTTAACGTGCTGTTAAGGCCCTGCGTTTGTGGGGGAGGGGCAACAAAGTATTGACGCTCCTGCGGGTCGCCCGTACGTCGAGGCTCGTTATTCTGATTTCAGCAACAGAGAGTTTGAGCAGGTACAAGCCTTGCTCATCTAAGTGAAAGGAACTCATCATGCTGAACACCGGAAACGCTCGTGTCCTTCTTGCGACCGCCCTTGCCACGTTTGGCATCGCTTTTTCGCTTGCTACACCGGCCCTGGCGCTCGCCGACACCGTTGCGGCCGCGACTGCCGATTCCACGGTAAGCTCGACCGAGACCCGCAATAGCCTTAGCGAGGAGCAGCAGAAGAGCCTGGTCCGCAACCTCAAAACGGACAAGGACGAAGACGATTCCCCGTTCGGGTTCCTCGACAAGTTTGAGCTCAGGACCCGCGAGCGCAATGAAAAGATGTTCTAATCTCGCCCCTTCTTTTTTGGTCGCGTGTTTTCCCATCAGCGCGTGACCGGCGAATAAACGAGCGGTGCCTCCCTTTCCTTTTCCGGGCACCGCTCGTTTTGTGTTTGCGATGCGCGGTCTTTCGCCGATGTGCGTGACGGCGCAAACTATACTGAGACCATTGCAAATAACGGGTCGGCCGCCCGCCGTCCTCAAACGCTAAAAGGAGCGCATCATGGCAGAAGCCGCAGAGAACACGCCCGTCGTCGGCATCATCATGGGGTCCAAGTCTGACCTGCCCGTCATGGAGGGCTGCACCGCCGAGCTCGAGCGCATGGGCGTTCCCTACGAGCTCGTGATCGCGAGCGCGCATCGCACGCCCGACAAGGTGCACGAGTGGGCCGAGACCGCAGCCGACCGCGGTATCCGCGTGATTGTCGCCGCCGCCGGCAAGGCCGCGCACCTCGGTGGCGTCGTTGCCGCGTTCACTCCGCTGCCCGTTATCGGCGTGCCCATGAAGACCTCCGACCTCGGCGGTCTCGATTCGCTCCTCTCCATGGTGCAGATGCCCTCTGGTGTGCCCGTGGCCTGCGTTGCCATCAACGGCGCCAAGAACGCTGCCATCTACGCCACGCAGATCCTGGGTGCGAGCGACCCTGTGTATCGCGAGAAGATCGTTGCCCTTAAGGCCGAGATGGCCGAGGCCTAATCGAGGTCAGGAACTGACGGCTCGAGCGCAATTGCGGCCTGATCCCTGCGTGCTGCGCCCGGGCTCTCTGTATGAACAGCATTGAAAAACACCCTGCGCGACCGAGAACGCTGGTAAGGAGAACCAATGGCCGACTACAAGCCCAAGCGCTTTAAGAACAAGGACGAACAGCCCGCGGGCTCAGGTGCCTCGTCGCACTTTGGCTCTAGCAAGGCTGCCGGCAAGCCGAGCCATGCGGCCTCGTCCAAAGCTGGAGTCGGCGGCGCGCGCTTTGCTTCGTCGAGCAAAAAGTCCGACAAGGCCTCCGCGCCCGCAACGGCCAAGCGCTTTGCCAAGCCCGGGCGCAGCTCGGCTTCGGGCGCTGGTTCGACTGCGACCGAAAAGCTCGGTCGCCACGGTGCCGCCTCGGGTAGCGCCAAGACCGCTCAGTCCAAACCGCACCGCTTCCGCGGCGCTGGCGATGCCAAGCCTGCTGCGTCCGCATCCGGCCTCGGCCGCCACGGCTCCGCCGCTTCTGCCGACAAAACCCAGGTGAGCCCGCTCGGCAGCCATGGCAAGAGCGGTTCCGCCACTAAGGCGGCGCCTGCACTCGCCGGTTCGCACTCCAAGACCACGGGCGCAAAGTCGCTGACCCCGGTCAAGCCCACGCATGCCACCTCGGGTTCGTATCACACGGGTGATGCCAAAAAGGGCAAGGCTGGGCTGCTCGCCAGTAAGGGGTCGAACGGCACCGGCAACGGCGACGGTGGCCGTAAAGACGGCGGCAAAAAGAAGGCGGGTGCCCGCGACTGGATCTCGCGCGCGCTGATCATCATCGGCGTGGGCCTCATGCTTGTCGCGGCCGGCATCTTCATCCATGCACAGATCGGTTACAAGCAGGCCACCGACACCTACGATGACCTCACCAAGTACGCCAAGCTCAAGGATGCCGACGGCGACAACGTGCCCAACCCCGATTTTGATGCGCTCGCAAAGATCAATGCAGACATCGTGGGTTGGATCTACATTCCGGGTACCACGATCAACTACCCCGTGGTGCAGGGCACCGACAACACGCACTACCTGCGCACCATGTTCGAGGGCACGTACAACGCCTCGGGCTCGATCTTTATGGATGTTGACGGCACCGCGCCCGGCATGGTCGACGAGCAGACCACGATCTACGGCCACCACATGGAGAACGGCGGCATGTTCAATCCCATCGCCGACACGGTCGACCAAGATACGTTCGACAACATCAAACACGTGTACTACATCACCAAAGACCACGTGTACAAGCTTAAGCCGCTGCTCACGCACGTTGTTGACGGGTCGTACACCGACGCGCGCACGCCGAACTTTACCGAGGACGGCACTTCGCTCAAGAGCTATCTCGAGACGATGCTCAAAGACGCCGAGGCCAAGGCTTCCGATGCGAGTGACCGCGCGTCGAGTGCCGAGCAGGTGCTCACGCTCGTGACCTGCAAGCGCGACATTTTGCAGAACGGCCGCGCCGTCATGGTCTGCACGATCGAGAAGACCACCGACCGCTCGTAACGTTTAGGACCGAGCCCGCGAACTTTAAATGGAGCCGCCCGCGAACGAAAGCTCGCGGGCGGTTTTGTTTTGCATGTCTTTGCGACGAGATCTGGTGGGCTGGGTAAGAGGCAGTTCCTTCGTGTGCAAAACAAAAAACGGCGGCCGTGGATGGGCGGCCGCCGTTTTGGAGTTGTTGACTGTACCGGTCGGTGGTTAGGCGTTTTGCCTTTTGTGGAGAAGGGCCGCGCCGAGCGCCATGAGGCTGCTGACCAGCATGATCGCTATGGCGGCGGGCGCATTGTCGCCGGTGGCGGCGAGCGCTGCGCTGCTTGCCTTGTTTTCGATGGTGACGCTGGTCACGGTTTTCTCGGTGACCGACGGACTCGGCGCGCCGTTGCCAGGCTTCTTCTCGTTGCCGCTGCTCTCACTTTCGCCGTCGTTGCCCTTGCCCTCGTCCTTCTTTTCGTCGGACTTCTTGGCGATGACCGTGTCGGCCTGCTTGATTTCCTTAGTGCCGGCCTCGTCGGAGAAGAGCTTTCCGCAGCCGGTGCAGCGCCAGTATTCGATGTTGCCTTCGGCGTCGATCGTGGCCGCCTTGGAAGCAATGTGCTCGAGTGACTCGTGGTTATCGGGGTCGAGATTGCCGTACTCTTCGCTGCAGGTATCACAGACCGCCTTCTTGGAGCAGGTCGCCGTGCCTCCTTTGTGGCCATTTGCGGGGAGAATCTGCTGCTCAACGAGAATCTTTCCGCAGTCGGTGCATTTGGAGCCCTCGGTCAGGCCGTCATCGGTGCAAGTGGCTGCCTTGCCCGCGAGGGTCTCGACGTTCTCGTGCTTGTCCGCATCGACCTCGCCGTACTCCTCGCCGCAGGCCTCGCAGGCAGCTTTCTTGGAGCAGGTTGCTGTTCCGCCGGAATGGGCATCATGCTCGCTCTCGACGCCGCAGGCTGAGCATTCGTGCCAGTGTTTGTCCGCATCGTGAGACCACTTTGCCTTCCAGGTATGACCGTCGTTGACCGTGACGGCCGCGGTTGTGGTATTGCCGGCCTTGTCGGTTGCGACGACCACTTGCTCGCCCTTGGCGGGGGAGAGGGTGATGGAGCCATCCTTTTCGGGCTCGATCGCGACGCCGTTGACCGTTACGGTTTCGAGATGCTCGTCGGTGACGGTCGCTTTCTGGGCGGCGCAGTAGACCTTGCCGTCCTCGATACCGGCGATGACGGGCGCCTCGGTGTCCTCGATCCACTTTGCGTAGACTGTTGTGGGTCCGTTCACGGAGGCGTTTTCGAAGTCGTAGATTTTGGTGCGGGCCGCGTCGGCGTACCATCCGCCAAAGACATGTCCAATCCAGGCGGGGTCGCTTGCAGGCCTCGACGCTTTCTCGCCGACCTTCACCGTCTGACTGTCGACCTTGCTGCCACCGTCCGTGTCGAAGCTTACGGCGTAACCGGCATTGAGGGTGAAAGTGGCGGACTGATCTCGCCCACAGTCGTAGGTGTAGGTTACGGAAGAGACGCTGTCGTCAACGGTCAGGGTGCCGTTATCGGCGGTTCCGCCGGTCCAGCCGCTCGCTTTCGCTGCGTCGAAATTTCCCGGAAGCGTGTCCAGCTCGAACGTGCGTCCGCTCCCGACGTCGATTGTGTAAGCGTTGTTGTCGCAGGTCAGAGTCACCGATGTGTTGCAGAGGCTCAAGTCGAGAGATGTGAGCTGATTGTTGCTGCAGTCCAGTCTGTAAAGACTTGCGCAGCCGCTCAGATTGAGCTGCGAGAGCCGATTGTCATTGCACTGCATCTCATGGAGGCGAGTGCAGCCGCTTATGTTGAGCTGAGAGATCTTGTTGGACGAACAGTCCAGCACCTCGAGATCTTTGAGGTTGCTGAGGTCAAGAGAGCTGAGCTGGTTGTTGTTGCAGCTCACCCAACAAGTCGTAGCAGGCAGCTTCAATTGGGTCAGCTTGTTATTCCAACACTCCAGCTCAAGATAGGCCGTACTATCGCTCACGTCGAGCTCAGTCAGCTCGTTGATGTAGCAATTCAGGCGCTTGAGCGTGGTGACGCCGCTCACGTTCAACGAGGTGAGTTTGTTGTTGTCGGCATATAGGAATTTGAGCTTGGTGTTCTTGCTGAGATCAAGCGATTTGATCTGGTTGACGGAGCAGTCGAGCGTTACCAGCTCGGTGTTCTTGCTGAGGTCAAGCTCTTCTATTGCGTTGTCCATGCAATTGAGCTTGGTCAGGGCCGTAAAGTACTCGATGCCCTTGAGGGATGCAAGTTGCTTGCCCTCATCGAGGTAGTCGCTTTTTTGGTTTTCGCAATCCATGGACGTCACTGCGGCGATTTCTTCGGCGCTGAGCAGGCCGTCCTGGCTTGTGTCGCAGTAGCAGTCCACGTATTCCATGAACGCCGGGTCGGGGAAATGTGCCGCGTCGACCGGGATGGGCGCGAATTCATCGGCTTGTGCGTTGACGGGGGCCAGGCAGATTGCGGCCGAGGCTGCGAGCGCAACGGCCAGGCCGCCCCACAGACGTTTGTTCATTCGGGCTCCCTCTTCTGCGCGGCTGGATCGGGCGGCGCGCGTTTATGAAATCATTGCAAAGGCTTGCGACGCGTACGGGGCGTTTCGGGCCCTTCAACAGGGCTCCGGCCCTCGGCGCGCGCAGACCCTCAAATGATAGGCCATTCGGGATGCGGATCTGCAGGATAAGCTGGATTTCTGGCGAATGGGAAGAACTTTATGAGCATACATGCGAGTGGCCGGTGGTTGTCACCGCGGAAGTTGCGGTCCCTCGCGATGGCGCGGCGTTCACCGTGCCGGATTGCCCAGATCGGTTGGCGGGTCGTTAACAAAGCCGCGGCGCTCCGCATTCCCCGATCGAGAAAGTGCCCAGAAACTGCGGGCGCCCCATTCGCACTTGCTAAGGGCGAAGCGGCTGCAGATAGCGAGGTCGATAGGGGCGGTGGAAATTCATGCGCTTACCTAATAAATTTTTTTTTGGGGAGGGCTATCGGAGTAAACTTTCTGCAAACCGTGTCGGCATGTGTGACACGGCAGCTCTGTATATGCGTTCGGGTGCTGTGCCCGGACTTGCGAAAGGGGAAGCGCATGAATAAAAGGACCCTGGTCGGCCTGGGCCTCACTGCAGCTCTCGCCGGCACCGTTACCGCTCCTGCTATCACCGCCGCGCCGGTTGCGGCATATGCGGACGAGGCCGTTGTTGAGGTTGCTGACGCAGCCGCGCTCCAGAGCGCGCTCAACGAGGGCAAGAGCGTCAAGTTGACCGCGAACATCGCTGGTTCCGTCACGGTCCCGGCGGGCAAGTCGGTCACGCTTGACCTCAACGGCCACACGCTGACCGCTACCAAACAGTGGGCCGCCATCACCAACAACGGCACGCTTGTGGTAAAGGGCACGGGCACCGTCGATGGCTCCAATCTTGACCACATCGCCGCGCTGTATAACGCTCCTGGCGCTACGGCCACGCTCGAGGGCGGTACCTTTACCGGTTCCATGTGGTACGTCATCAAGAACCTCGGCAAGCTGACTATTGATGGGGCGAGCATCGATCAGAAGTACGCCCTCTCCAGCGCGATCGATAACGGCTACTTCAACAACAAGGCTAACGATTGCAATGAGAGCTATCCGGCCAGCGGCAGCACGGTCGAGAGCGTCGGTATTCTCCTCAATATCAAGAGCGGCACGTTTACGGGCGGCATGAATGTCGTAAAGAACGACGACTATGCAAAGCT
>CAVDZW010000096.1:0-14113 GCA_963613305.1 bacterium
GAGCAGGTCGACGGCCTTGATGCCGGTCTCGAAGATCTCGGTCTGGGTGGTGAGCTCGTCAAAGCGAGGCGCCGGATGGTGGATGGGGTAGTACTCATCGACCTCGGGCATCTCCTTGCCGTCGACGGGCTGGCCCATGACGTTCCAGATGCGACCGAGCGTCTGCGGGCCGACGGGCATCTTCATGGGCTCGCCGGTGTCCACCGCGACCATGCCGCGCTGGAAACCGTCGGTCGAGGACATGGCGACCGTGCGGACGACGCCGCCCGGCAGCTGGCTCTCAACCTCGAGGATCGTGCTCAGATGGCCGATGGGCGAATCCGCCTCGACCGTGAGAGCGTTGTAGATCGAGGGCACCTGGTCGTCGAACTTGACGTCGACGACAGGGCCGATGACGCGAACAATGCGTCCCTCACCGGCCGTCTTCTTGATGGTGGCTTCCTCGACCGCCTGCTTTACGGTGGTTTCTGCCATTAGTTTTCCTCCAATGCTGAGGCTCCGCCAACGATCTCGTTGATCTCGGTGGTGATCGAAGCCTGGCGCACGCGACTGTACGTGCGGGTAAGGGTCGAGATGATTTCGGTGGCGCTCTCCGTGGCGGAGTGCATGGCCTTGCGGCGTGCACCCTGCTCGGCAGCCGCCGAATCGATCAGGGCCTGGTAGACGACCGTCAAGACGTAGGACGGCACAAGCTTGCCGAGGACGTGCTCCGCGGAGGGCACGAACTCGAACGACGAGGAGATGCGCTTAGGCGCGTCGCCCTCGTTCTTGCGCGGGCCGTGGGCCATGGCGATCATGTCGGGATCGAGCGGCAACAGGTGCTCGACGCGCATCTCCTGGTCGACGCGGTTGCGAGCGTGATGGTAGATCAGCTCCACACGGTCGATCTCGCCGGAGGTGTACGCCTTGCAGATATGGCTCGCGATCATGCGCGCCTGCTCAAAATCCGGATCGGCCGAATTGCCCTCGAAGTGCATGACGAGGTTCGACCGGTTGCGGAAGTAGGTCGCGGCCTTGCGACCGCATGCGATGATCTGGCAGCCGATGCCCTCGCGCTCCCATTTTTGAGCGAGCTTCTCGGCCTCGCGCTCGACCGTCACGTTGAAGCCGCCGGCAAGCCCGCGATCCGAGTTCAGAACCACGATGAGACCGTTCTTAAAGGTCTCGTGCTTCTGGAGCATCGGATCGGTGCCCGAGCAGGAGGCGTCGCCCGCGACCGTCAGCATGACGTCGGTAAGCGCCTCCTTGTAGGGCTCGGCCTGCTTGGCGCGCTCGAGCGCATGACGGATCTTGGCCGTGGAGACCATCTCCATCGTGCGCGTGATCTGCTTGGTCGAGGTAACCGAGTTGATTCGCTTCTTGATGTCGCGAAGGTTAGCCATAGAACCTAGTTCCCCTCGCTCGCCGCGGCATCGGAGTGATGCTTGGCGACGAACTGCTCTTTGAACTCGGCGATGACGCGCTTGAGCTCAGCCTGGGTCTCGTCGTCCATCTTCTGGCCCGGAAGCTTGTCGAGAAGCGTGGCGTGGCTGTTGTTGAGGTGCTCAACGAGCTCGCCACGGAAGTCGAGGACCTCCGAGAGCTCGAGGTCGTCGAGGAAGCCCTCATTGCCGGCAAAGATGACAGCGACCTGCTCGCTCACGTCGAACGGCTTGAAGCGCGGCTGCTTGAGGAGCTCAGTCATGCGAGCGCCATGGGTCAGCTGCTTCTGCGTTGCGGAGTCGAGGTCGGAGCCGAACTGCGTAAAGCCGGCGAGCTCCTGGTACGAGGCGAGGTCGAGGCGAAGGTTGCCGGCGACCTGCTTCATCGACTTGGTCTGGGCGTCGCCACCGACGCGCGACACCGAGATGCCGACGTCGACTGCGGGGCGCTGGCCCTGGAAGAACAGCTCGGACTGCAGGTAGATCTGACCGTCGGTAATCGAGATGACGTTGGTCGGAATGTAGGCCGAAACGTCGCCGTCCTGAGTCTCGATGATCGGCAGGGCCGTCATGGAGCCGTAGCCGTTCTCGCGGGAGAGCTTGACGGCGCGCTCGAGCAGGCGCGAGTGCAGATAGAAGATGTCGCCAGGGTAGGCCTCGCGTCCGGGCGGACGGTGAAGCGTCAGCGACATCTGACGATAGGCAACGGCCTGCTTGGAGAGGTCGTCGTAGATCACGAGCACGTGACCGCCGGGGTTCTCGGCGGTGGCGGGCTTGCCGTCCTCGCCGTTGTACATAAAGAACTCGCCGATAGCGGCACCGGCCATGGGCGCGATGTACTGCATCGGGGCGGAGTCGGCAGCGGTGGCCGAGACGATGATCGTGTAGTCGAGGGCACCGTGCTGGGCGAGTTGCTCGCGGATATGCGCAACCGTGGAGGCCTTTTGGCCGATGGCCACGTAGATGCAGACCATGTCCTTGCCGCGCTGATTGATGATGGCGTCGATGGCGATGGCGGTCTTGCCCGTCTTGCGGTCGCCGATGATGAGCTCACGCTGGCCGCGGCCGATGGGCACCATCGAGTCGACGGCGAGCAGGCCGGTCTGCACCGGCTCGCACACCGGGGTGCGGTCGATAACGCCGGGGGCCTTGAACTCGATCGGGCGCCTATGGGTGGCGTTGATCTCGCCGAGGCCGTCGATGGGCTCGCCGAGCGGGTTCACGGTGCGGCCGAGCATGGCACGGCTCACGGGGATATCCATGATGCGGCCCGTGGTGCGGCACTCGTCGCCTTCCTTGATGGACTCGACGGCGCCGAACAGAACGGCACCGACCTCGTCGCGGTCGAGGTTCTGGGCCAGACCGTACACGGTCTCGCCCGTCTCGCCGCTCTTGAACTCGAGGAGCTCGCCCGACATGGCGCTCTTCAGACCCGAGACGCGCGCGATGCCGTCGCCGACCTCGTCGACTCGGGAAACCTCATGCGTATCGACCGTGGCGGAGAGGCCGTCGAGCTTTTGCTGCAGCATCTCGGCGATGTTGGTGGCATTGAGGGTTTGTGACATTAGGCTTCACCTCCGTCAGGGTGAATAGGGGTTGCGAGGGTCTCGCGGGCGGCACGCAGCTGCGTCTTGACGGAGATGTCGCGACGCTCGCCGCGGGCCTCGAGCACGATGCCCCCGATGATGGAAGGATCGACCTGCTCGATGAGGAACACCTTGCGGCCGTAGTCCTTCTCGCATTTTTGGGTGATGGCTTGACGCAGCTCGTCGTCGAGCGCGATGGCCGTGGTGACGGTCACGCCGACAACGTCCTCGTCCTCCTCGGCAACGGCCTTGAATGCAGCCGCTACCTGGGGGAGCAGGTCGAGCTGGTCGCGCTTGGACATGGTGTCGACAACGCTCAGCAGCTCGGGCGAGGCGCTGGCGAGCGCCTCGAGGCGGCTGAGGTCCTCGAACACGCGACCCTCGGACTTGGCGGCCTCCATAAGAGCGCGCGCGTAGGTCTCGAGCGTCTTGTCCTCGTAGCGGCTACTCGGCATTCAGGCTACCTGCTTCCTTGATGTAGCGCTCGATGAGCTTCTTCTGCTCGGCCTCGTCGGAGAGAGCCTCGCCGACGATCTTGGAAGCGACGGACACCGAAAGGTCAGCGATGGAGCTGGCGGCGCCGGCGTAGATGGACTTGCGCTCATCTGCAGCCGTAGACTGGGCCTTGGCGATGATCTCCTCGGCCTCCTTGTGGGCGGCCTCGACGATGCGGGCGCGCTCAGACTCGGCGTCCTTGCGGGCCTCGAGCACGATCTCAGAAGCCTGACGGCGGGCGTCGGTGATGAGGGCGTCGGACTCGGAGCGCTTGGCGATGGCCTCCTGCTTGGTCTTCTCGGCCTCGTCGAGGGACTCCTCGATCTTCTTGCCGCGCTCCTCCATGGTCTTCATGATGCCCGGGAGCGCCACCTTTGCGAGAACGACCCAGATGATCACGAACGCGATGAACGCGGGGACGAACTCCGCCATCTTGGGGATCAGGATGTCCGCGCCGGCGGCCTCCTCAGCGATGGCGCAGGTGGGGAGCATCTGCGAGGCCACCGCAGCGGCGAGCGCGAACGCGCCCTTGTTGGTAGAAAGTTTCATAGCTGTGTCTCCGGAGCTATTTGACGATCAGCGCGACGACGAAGCCGATCAGAGCCAGAGCCTCGCCGAAGGCGGAACCCATGATGAAGACGGTGAACACGCGGCCCTGAACCTCAGGCTGACGCGCCATGGCGCCCGTAGCGCCCAGAGCGGAAAGGCCGATGGCAAGACCTGCACCGATAACACCGAGACCGTAACCGATAACTCCCACGATTCCTCCTTTGTCGTACGCCTTCTTGGCGCATGATAAACAACTTATTTAACTGCTCGACTCCGTGGGGACGGGCCGGGCGGTTGCACAAAAGTGACTCTTACCCGAATGGCGCCGAGATTACTCCTCGGCGACCTCCTCCGCCTCGGAGATGTACACGGCGGTAAGGACCGTGAACACGTAGGCCTGGATGGCGCCGACGACCATCTCGATCGCATAGATCAGGATGAGGATGGCGAGCCAGGCGATGGAGGGCAGCGCGCCCGCAACGTGAGCGGCGGTGACCGACTCGAGCAGCGGCTCGGCAAAGAGCGTTGCCATGATGGCGAACGAGCCCATGACCACGTGGCCGGCGAACATGTTGCAGAACAGACGGACGGCCAGCGTGATGAGGCGCAGGATGGTAGAGAACACCTCGACGACCCACACGAGCAGGTTCATCGGGAAGCCCACGCCCGCGGGAGCGAGGCTCTTGATGTACCCGAACACGCCGCGCGCCTTGCATCCGTAGTAGATGAAGTAAACGAACGCAAAGAGGGCGAGCGCCGCCGTGGAGCCGATCGCGCCGGTGCCGGGCTTCATGCCCGGGATCAGGCCGATGACGTTGTTCGTGAGGATGAACAGGAACAGCGCGCAGAGGAACGGGAAGTGCTTCTTCCAGTTCTCGCCCACGACGCCCTTGCCGATGTCGTTCTCGACGTACTCGATCAGGTACTCAAAGCCGTTGACGAAAAAGCCCTTGGGAACCAGGGTCTGCTTCTTCATAAAGGCAAAGAGCAAGAGAAGGAGCACGACGGTGGAGACGATCAGCCAAAACGAGTACTGCGTGATGCCGCAGTTAAGGTCACCTGCAACGGGTGTGGAGGTGAACTCGCTGACCAGATGATTGATCTCATCTGGAAGCTTATCGAAAATTTCCACGTCTTACCTTTCGACTTACCGGGAGTTCCCGAGGTGCCTTGCGAGCACGACCGTGAACGCGAGCATAAAGCCCACAAAGCCCACGGCCTCGCCCAGAAGGAACATCTGGAACGCCACACCGAACACTGCAAACACGATAAGGGTGAAGGCGAGGAGCGCGATCGCCGAGACCGCGAGGCTCACCATGCCCTTGAGCATGTCCGCATTCTGCTTGCCGTCTAAAACGGGCTTGAGGACAGCGAAGAACGGAACGAAGGCCACGACCCCCGCGACGACGCCCGCTGCGATGAACGGGACCGCGCTGGCAAGATCCACGGCCGGCTCCTTTCTCCCCTACTCGCGCCAATATTTAGGCACCGCAATCATTGCGGTTCATTGTAGGGCGATTCAGGAAAAAGGCAACAAGTTTTAATAGGAAAATACACAGATGTCCATTTTCTTAAAAATAGGCTCTGTCCTTGGAAAATGCGCTGTTGGCGGCCATTAGTGAACGTTCACCCTGCCCAGCAGGGGCAATAACTTTGCGCAGTTGGGAAGAGCCGTCTCCCCCGCGTCAAAGACGCAGAAAATGTGGAGGAGGGCGCCGCGGGCACGACGGAGGTCCCCTCGCCGGGACGCCCGAGGGCGGCGATGTGACAGCTCCGACGCGGAATGCTTACAGAGAGCGCCGGCGAGCAGGGCAACAGAACGTCAGCGCACGCCGAAACGCTAAGCGTGCGGCGCGAACGAGCAGATTGGGTTTGTGCAGGGCGTTTTGCCGAAACAAGCGCTCTAGCGCTCTGAGCGGGCCCCCGCGGCCTTGGGGCTGCAGCGCTCCACGGCCTCGTGCCAACCGGCGAGCGAGCGGCGCACGCGGTCGGTGTCCGAAGAGGGCCAGAACACCTTGGCGCTGCCGATGTTCTGCTCGAGTTCCTCGCGATCCTCCCAGTAGCCCGCGGCGAGGCCCGCAAGATAGGCCGCGCCGAGCGCCGTGGTCTCGACCACCTCGGCGCGGATGACCGGAATGCCGAGCAGGTCGGACTGGAACTGCATGATGAAGTCGTTGCGCGAGACGCCGCCGTCGACCGAGAGGCCCTCGAGCTTGATGCCCGCGTCGGCCTCCATGGCACGCAGCACGTCGTGCACCTGGTAGGCAATCGACTCGCAGGCGGCGCGCACGATGCTCGCGCGATCGGACGACATGCTGAGTCCGCAGATCATGCCGCGGGCGTTGGGATCCCACCACGGGGCGCCGAGTCCGCTGAACGCGGGAACGAGATAGCAGCCCGAATCGGCCGGCGCCGAGCGCGCGATCCGCTCCACCTCGGACGAATCGGCGATGATCCCCAGGCCGTCGCGCAGCCAGGTGATGATCGAGCCCGCATGAAAAACGGAACCCTCGAGGGCATAGCTCATCTGGCCGTTCTCGGCGATGCCGATAGTCGAGACGAGACCGTGCGCCGACTCGACGATCTCGTCACCGGTGTTCATGAGCAAAAAGCCGCCGGTGCCGTAGGTGTTCTTGGCGTGCCCCGGCTCAAAGCAGCAGTGACCGAAGAGCGAGGCCTGCTGGTCGCCGGCAACGCCCATGATCGGCGGGGTGTGCGTCATGATCTCGCGCGAAACGTTGCCGAACTCACCCGAGCTCCAGCGCACCTCGGGCATCATGCCGCGCGGGATGCCGAGGGCGCGCAGCAGCTCCTCGTCCCAATCGAGCGTACGGATATTAAAGAGCATGGTGCGGCTCGCGTTGGTGTAGTCGGTGGCGTAGACTGCGCCGCCCGTGAGGTTGTAGACGAGCCAGGTGTCGATGGTGCCGAACATGAGCTGGCCCTCGTCGGCCGCCTCGCGCGCGCCCTCCACGTTGTCGAGGATCCACTTGATCTTGGTGGCCGAAAAATACGGGTCGGGGGTGAGGCCTGTCTTGTGGCGCACCTTTTCGGCCTTGCCGTCCGTAAAGATCCGCTCCACCATCGGCGTGGTGCGGCGGCACTGCCAACCGATGGCGTTGTAGATGGGCTGGCCGCTCGTGCGGTCCCACACCACCGTGGTCTCGCGCTGGTTGGAGATGCCCACCGCCGCGATGCGATCGGAATGGATACCGCTCCTGAACTGCACCTCGGCCATGACCGCGATCTGCGAGGCTAGGATCTCCATGGGATCTTGCTCAACCCAGTCGGTCTGAGGATGGAACATCTTGAGCGGGCGCTGCGCCTGCTCGACGATGCAGCCGTACTCGTCGACGATCACCGCGCGCACCGAGGTGGTGCCGCAGTCGAGCGCCATGATGTAGGAACCGCTGAGGTCGCGGTCGCCGTCTGAAAGGTTGAGGTCTCTGAGCGAAAAAGCCATGGCTGGTCCTTATCGTTGCAGGTTGGTCGGCGTGTTTATTTGGCCGCCCTTGAGCGCGGCCTCGATATCGCTCGCGGCGAGTGCGCCCTGGCGGAGGATCTGGAGCTCGCCCGCGGCGAACGAGACGATGGTGGAGGCGTCGCGGCACGGGGTCGTGCCGGCGTCGATGGCGATGTCGACGCCGGCGAGGATGCGCGGCTCAACATCGGCGAACGCTGCCGGCGCCGACATGCCGTGCGTGTTCGAGCTCGTGCAGGCAAGGGGTCCTGTGGCACGCACGAGAGCCTGGGCCACAGGAGAGGACGAGGCGCGAAGGGCCACGGTGCCGTCCGGCGCTTGCATAAAGGCGGGAACGCAAGGCGCCGCCTTGACGACGATGGTGAGGGCGCCCGGCCAGAACGCGCGCGCGAGCACGCGGGCCTCGGGCGAAACATCGGCGCCAAAAGCGTCGAGCGCACGCTCGTCCTCGACGAGCCAGGCGACCGTTTGGGCAAGGTCACGCTGCTTGAGGGTAAAGATGCGACGGTAGCCGGTGCCGCGTGCGGGCACGGGGGCGCCATTTACCGTTTCGGCTTGATCGAGCGCGGGCGCCTGGGCGAGCGTTGCGGCCGGACGGGCAATAAACGACCGCGCCGTCTGAAGCTCGGCGTCTTTGGGGGCAATTGCCCCCTCAGCAAAAGCAGAGACGGCAACGGCCACGCCATACACGGTCTCGGTAGGGATGAGCGCAAGGCCGCCCGTCTTGAGCACGCGCGCCGTCTCGGCAATCGCCAGCTCATGCGGCTCGTTCATTCCCTCTTGCACCTTATAGACCGTTAGCATCGCGCCCGCGTCGCCCCTTGTTCTCGCATAGAGCCAATACATCGGAAGGCATTTTCTCACGAAGCCGGCGCGCGCGACCCCACCCTTGGGGCCATGCGGTCAAACGGGCGGCAGGAATCGGTGAACACCAACCAAATGTGACGACTTGGTTACGGCTTTTATTCCACCACCGCACAACTGACGTCCGCGCCAACAAACGCGGAGAGAGCCGACGCTGCGCGGCATCACCACTCCCCCGTTGCACTCCCTCGCAACTAGCGCGCGAGCGTAATGGTCTTGTCGGGAAACTCGATGTTCGCCACGAGTGAAGAAGCCGATGGGGAAATCGGCTTCTGGGATCATTTGCTTTTGTTGTTCGACGCTTGGCGCAACGTCCAGGATGTTGGCGCCGCCGCAGTGAGGCAGCGCGAGCGCTACTCCTCCTCCGTGGCTTTGCCTGGCTCGGGGATTATTGCGGCCACGATGCGGGGGCGGTTGGTTAGGTCGTTGATCACCCGAACGCCTGCAAGACCGGCGGCGCGGCAGAGGTCAGCCGCGGGCTCGCAGGCCTCCTCAAAAAGCTCGCAGGCAAAGAGGCCGCCGGGGCGGAGCATATGCGGAGCCGCGTTGAGCAGGCGGCGGAACACGTCGAGTCCGTCATCGCCACCATCGAGGGCGAGCGACGGCTCAAAGTTCGACACCTCGGAGGGAAGCTCCTCCATCACGGCGCTCGGAATGTAGGGCGGGTTCGACACCAGCACGTCAAAGGTGCCCCAGTCCTCGCGCGGCACCGACGACACCAAGTTGGTGAGGCTCAAGTGCACCTCGTTCTCGGTGAGGTCGAGCGACTCGCGGTTTTTGGTCGCAAGTTCAATCGCACGGGGCTCGATATCGGTGGCGTAGCAGAACACACGGCCCGCGCGCTCCTTGGCAATAGAGAGCGAGATGCAGCCCGTGCCGCAGCCGACCTCGAGCACACGCGCCATGGCGGGCTCTGCCGGCTCAACGGTGCCAGCGGCAACCTCCTGCGTGCTCCCCTCCTCTGCTGCAGCCTCGTCGGCCACGGCATCGATCTCGGCCTCGTACACGCGCGTATCTTCCTCGCGCTCGGCCAGCTCCTCCGCATAGGCCCGGGCGCCCATGACGTCACCCGCAAGCTCGGCCTCCTCCGCAGCGCTCACACCAGCAGCAGCCTTCTGCTCGGCCTCCTTGCGCGCCGTGGCCTCTTTAAGCTCATTCTCGAGCGCAGCCTCCACCTCGGCGTTCCACGGCAGTTGCGCACGCTCAGCAACGGGCGCACCGGCGAGCACGTGCTTGTCCAGGTGCTCCAGGACGGTCTCGACGAGCATCTCGGTCTCGGGCCGCGGAATCAGAACGCCCGGCGCGCAGGCCACATTGATGCTGCGGAACTGCGTGCTCCCGGTGATGTACTGAAGCGGCTCGCCCTTGGCGCGGCGCACGACGCTCTTATGCATAACGCTGAGCTCGCTTTCGGTGAGCGGCCGATCAAAGCTCATATAGAGCGTGGTGCGCGAGTCCATATCGGTTGCGGCGCAGAGCAGCCACTCGGCAGCGAGCCCCGGTCGCTCCTCGCCGTGTTTTGCCAGATAATCCCTCGTCCAGTCGAGGCAGCTTCGCACCGTCCAGGTTTCAGCCATGGCTCGCTCCCGTCTCTTTTGCTTTTGCAGCGCGGCATCGCGCAAGGCGATTCTACGGCATGGGGCCGAGCGCGCATATAAATGCGCGCCGCACGCGGGCAAAAACCTTGAGCACGCGAGGCGTGCAGGCCCCTGCTTGTCCTCAGCAGGGCTAAGCAGATCGTTAACGGTCCGACCTTGCCGTGCACGCGACCGAAACGTGGCAAACCTATCCGCTCCCGCGTCTCCGCTTGCTTCGATTTTTTCACTGGTTCAAAAACACTGTTTGCGGTTTTAGCGCGGCCATATAGTAGTGCCAACGAAAGGGGAGCGCCTCCGGGCGCCAAACGGAAAGGAACCAACATGTTTTGCCCCAACTGCGGAAACCAGCTCGCCGACAACGCCAAGTTCTGCCCCTCGTGCGGATCGCCCACGCGCTCGGACCAGCCCGCTCCGGCGCCTCAGCTCCAGCCGACCCAGGCGCCTGCTGATCAAGCAGCCGCGAACTACGCGCCGCAACAGCCCAGCTACACTGCTCAGCCCACGACAAACGAAACGTTTGCGGCCGCGGGCGCGCAGGCAGCAGCCGCGGGCGCGCAGGCAGCCGCTGCCGGCATGCAGGCCGTAAGCGCCGCCAAGGCCACCATCAAAAAGACTCCCAAGTTCAAGAACCCGTTCTTTATCGCAGCCCTCGTCGCCAGCGTGCTGCTCGTGCTCACACTCTTTATGACCTGGGTCACGATTACGGGCGGTGGCTCCACCAAGAACTACAACGGCCTGCTCCTCTCCAGCGAAGACGGCGGCATCTACCCCCGCCTCACCGCGCTGTTCGGCCTTGTCTCGGCCATCACGCTCATCTTTGTGCGCTCGCCCAAAGTGCGCTCCATCTGCGGCATCGTCTGCGGCGCTCTTGCGTTCCTCTGTGTTGGCTACGAAATCAACTTCCTCAACGAGAACCTCATCGAATCCAGTGCGGGGCAGTTCATAAACAATTCGTTCATGAGCAGCCTCACCGGATCGAGCATCTCGCTTGGCACTGCCCCGGGTCTCGCCGTCATCCTTTCCGTCGTCATCATCGGCCTGAACGTCAAGCTGCTCTTCGACGCCAAGAAGGCACAGACTCTCACGGCGTAATCGGCAACAACAAAGCTAAATAGATTTAAGGGCGCGGCCCCGGAGGAGTTCCGGGGCCGCGCCCTTGTTGTTCAGTCTTTATTTGAGGCGACCAAGCTGTGAGACGCAGCGCATCCGCGCGCGCTCACGCGCCGGGCAGCGCCACGCGTCAGCCAACCTCACACGCCAGCCTACCCCGCAAGCAAATCGCCCTTGCAAGGCAACCGCCCTCGCTAGCCAGCCAGCCCCGTGCATTAAACAGCCGCAGCCAGCTTCTCCGCGCGGTCGGCGGCAGCCAGCGCCTCGATGACCGCACCGAGCTGATCGCCCAGCAGCACGCCGTTGTAGGTGGAGTTGAACCCAATGCGGTGATCGGTCACGCGGTCCTGCGGCTGGTTGTAGGTGCGGATCTTCTCGGAGCGGTTACCGTGGCCGATCTGGCTCTGACGCTCGGCACCGAGCTCGGCCTGCTGCTTCTCGAGCTCCATCTCGTACAGGCGGGCACGAAGCATCTGCATGCAGACCTCACGGTTCTGAATCTGCGAGCGCTGCTCCTGGCTCTGCACCACGGTATTCGTGGGCAGGTGGGTAATGCGCACCGCGGAATACGTGGTGTTCACGCACTGGCCACCGGGGCCCGACGCGCAATAGGTGTCAACACGCAGGTCGGCCTGGTTGATCTGAACGTCGATCTCTTCGGCCTCGGGGAGCACGGCCACGGTGGCCGTGGAGGTCTGGATGCGGCCCTGGCTCTCGGTCTTGGGCACGCGCTGCACGCGGTGCACGCCGCTCTCGTACTTCATGACGGAGTAGACCTTGTCGCCCGTAACCTTGAACTCAATGGACTTAAAGCCGCCGGCCTCAGAGGGGCTCGAGTCGAGCACCTCGAGCTTCCAACCGCGCGAGGTGATAAAGCCCTGGTACATCTTAAAGAGATCGCCCGCAAAGATGGCCGCCTCGTCGCCGCCGGCGGCGGAGCGGATCTCGACGATGGTGTTCTTCTCGTCGTTCGGGTCGCTCGGGATGAGCATGAACTTGATGTCTTCCTCGAGCTTGGGGAGCTTCTCCTCGTTTTCGGAGATGTCCATCTGGAGCATCTCCTTCTCGTCGGCGTCGGTAGCCTCGCGGAGCATCTCCTTGGCGGCATCGATATCGTCGAGCGCCGAGATGTACTCGCGCGCGGCAGCCACGAGGTCGGTCTGGTGGGCGTACTCTTTGTTGAGGCGCGTGAACTCCTTAATGTCAGAAGCAACGGCCGGGTCGGAGAGCTTTTTCTCGAGCTCCATATAGGCGGCGATGATCTTTTCTAGCCTGTCGCGCATAGTGCGGCTCCTTACATGCTGTGCCCGCTTTGGGGGCAGAATCGGCAGAACGTTAGATGGCACCGCGCGGGCGGGGCGCCCGGGTGCCTGCAGCTTGGAGCCAGCTAGAACATGTCGATCTTAAGGTACATCGCGCTTCCTCTCGAATTTTGCCCGTACATGATAGCGCTTTAGGGGCCGCACGGGCTATAGCTGCACAAATCGGGAACAGACGCGGGAGGAAATAGAGCCGGCGCTGCAGAGGCGCGGCTTTGGAACAGGCGCGCCGGCCGCGCGTTCCCAAGGGGCGTGGCCGGGTACGGCGCCGACGGGGCCCCGGGCCCAAGCGCCCCACCCCGGGCAGACCTTATGCGCCGCGCGCGGCCTTGAGCTGGCGGCGACGCTTGGAGCTGAGAAGCTTGAGCACGTTGAGGCCCTCGGCATGGCAACGCGCAAAGAGCGGGGCATGCCAGCCGTTCTTCTCGATATCGTCATCGACCGCGTGCTTGAGCGCGGGCCAGGTCTCGAGCAGCGATCGCACACGCTTGGTGGCCGCCGCGGGGTCATCGTCCGGAAAATGCAGAGCTGCGAGCTCGGTCACCGTGACCCCATCGTGCAAGAACCCCTGCCGCAGCTCATCGCGCTTGGTGCCCACGCGCTCGTTGTGCGCGGCATCGCGGCAGTCGCTGCTGCAGTAGTTCTTCTCGGGCCCGCGCCGGCCGGCCACCGAGTAGGCGCGCCCGCAGCGCACGCAGTACTTAACGCGCACGGCGCCCAGGTTGCACGAGAAGTCGTACCAGAGCCACGAGAGATAACTCCTAAACGACAGGTAACCCGTGGCGCCACCGGCCGAGAACACATCCACGTAGGCATCGGCAAGGTGAGCCGCCACAAGCGCGCGCACCATGGAGGCCAAACGAGGCAGATCGTCTTCGCAAAGCTCGTCGGAATAGCCGTGCATCTGGTCATCCGAGAGGCGGTAGGCGCCTTGCTCGCGTACCGGCGCGTTCCCGTTACCGTCCCCGACCTCAGCCTCGACCTCGACCTCGGAATCAGCCCCAGCGTTGGCATCGGCCGCAATGATCGCGCGGCCCGCCGCCCCCGCAGCATCGTCGGGCGCCGGCCCTTCGCTCACCGGCACATCGAGGTGCAGCCTCTCGCGCGCCTCGCGGTCGACCGCACCCGAAAGGTTGAGCGAGCGGCTGAGCAGCCGGTAGTCGTCCGCCGTGATCTCGTGCTCAAACGAGGCGAGCGCCACCTGCAGCTCGGCGGTGCCGGTCTCCTCGTCCACCTCGCCCAAGATGAACGAGTAGTCGATGCGCCCGCCCGCCTCCTCGCGGCGGATAAAGCGCGGCGCGCCCAGCCACTCAAAGTAGTCGGCGCTTACCGTGCGCCCGGTCATGAGCAGGTCAAAGCCCGAACCGGCATCGTCGTTTACGCGCCAGACCACCAGCCCAAGCATGCCGGCGGCCACGGCAGGCGGCAGCGACCCGTTAACGCATTCCTGCGCGAGAACGGCAAAGTTGGCCATGCCGGCGGCGGAGCCCCACAAAAAAACGTCCTCGTCAAAAGGTTCGCCGGCGGTGATCTCGTCGGAGTCGACCGGCCAAGCGTAGGGCGCGCGAGCAAAGAGCGGGCCGTGCGCCCGGGCAAAAAGCATGAGCTCGCTGCCCTTGATCTGCAGCTGAGTTGCGGGCTGGTCGGCGGCGTTGCCCGCTGCCTCGCGCAGAGACGCGCAGGCCGAGAG
>CAVDZW010000096.1:14123-22256 GCA_963613305.1 bacterium
GCCGAGAGCTCAACGAGCGTCATGGCGGCGCGGCCGCGAATGGCGTCGGTTTTTGTTGAGACCTGAGCAAAGCGTCCGGCCTCGGTTGGCGCGAGCGGGCTGAACCGCAGATATGACATGTGCGAGGGATCGCACGGCTCGCCCTCGAACGTAACGGGCTCCGCCGAGGTCACGGGCACTCCGCCGTCCGTCTTGCGCGTTTGGGCAAAAGCATCGCTCGCCATGTGGGGCTCCAATTAAAACAGGTTCAACTTAGATGTCGACGATAACGCCCTTGGCCGTGGGCTTGTCGACCACATACTGCTCGTTCGTCCCCTCGTCGAGGAGCTTAGTAAGACGACCGAACTGCCTGAACGACATGCCGCTGAACGAGGACAGCCCGCTCGACGAGCTCTCTTCAAGCTCTATCTGCTTTGCTTCCTCAGAACAGACGTACTTTACAACCACTTCGTTTTCATCGTATCCCTCACTTGCAGAGGCGTAAACGCGGCGCTCCTTATAACCTGTAAGCTGAATAGTCTCCGTTTCAGTCGACTTTCCATCCGTACCGGTAACGATATGAAGCGAGAACGGATGTGCCGAGGGCGCCTCGTACTTCAGAGCTTTAATCTGCTTGATTGCCTCCTGATATCTGCTCAATGCGTCGGTATAGCTCGACTCGCTGTTGCTCGACGTTCCGTTTCGTATAGCCGCAATCTCCTTCTTTGCGCTGGTAATGTTCTCAGTGTAACGGTCGATGTCCTCTTGCTTCTCCTTTTTGAACCAGGCTTTGTCGGCCTTTTTAACGAGCTTGATGATCTCGTCAGTCGACTTGCCCTCGAGGCTCGCAGCCGTAAGGCCGGTCGTTTCATAGTCGGTCACATTGCCCTTGCCGTCGAACACAAGCGCGCTCCCGAGTTCTGAGGTGGAAGAGTTGATGGAGTTGCTAGTCCAAAACCACACGCCCTTTTTGCTCAGCGCCTTCGAAAGCGGGACCTTGGTGGCCTTGGTCACGGTCACCGTCTCGGTCTCGTTCTCGGACGAATCGTCGCTCGTCGTCGCACTCGTGGCGGACGTCGTGTCGGTCAGGGACGTCGTATTGCCCGACGGGCTGAGGAACAGGGCAACGGCGATCAGCACCACCAGCGCGCCACCGCCGATGGTGAGCTGCTTTTTGTGCTTGGTGAGCAACGCGGCCGCATCGACCGCGGAGCCGTCGCCGGAGGCCACGGGTGCAGCAGCGCTTGCCGCGGGCCCAGCACCGGGCTGGGCCGGGGTCTGGGCCGTCACCGGCGCACCGGCAGCCGCCGTGGATGCGGCACCGGACTGGGCCGGGGTTTGGCCCTCAACCGGAGCCGGGGCCCCGGCCTGAGCCGCAGCCGCGGCCGAGCCGGCAGCCGCGTCGACGCGCGCCTTTACCGATGCCCCGCACTCACCGCAGAACGCGGCGCCGTCGGGGAGCTTGCTCCCGCACTGAGGACAAAACATGGGAGTTCCTTTCTATCGATGCCGCCCCAAGGCGGCGCTTCTAAACGATTGGCCTGCGACGGACGAGCCTTACTGACGACCCGGCCCGCTTCGGCAAAGAGGTGCCGGCGGCAGAGCCGATACGGAGCCGCCCGTAGCCCTGCCGCTGTCACATGCCCGCGCGGCCTACTTGATCTCCGTAAAGTCGGCGAGGGAGGTCCAGCTAAAGTCGTCCACGGTGTACGGTTCGCCCAGGTCGCCGATGGTCGACTGGCCCGTGAGCAACTGCTCGTTAGTGAGGCTGGCGTCTTCGGTCCACGTTCCGTCCGACTCCAAGTGACCGTAAGTCATATATCCGCTGTTGCCATGGATGCCTGTGGAAATCTCGCCGCTCTTATAGAGTGTCGGATATACAAAATGCCATTCATGTACGAGATCGACGACTCGCGCCGTACCGCCATTATTTACGTAGATCACCAGCGGGTGGAGCCCTTCGCTATCAATGGACGCAATCAGCAGGTCGAGTTTGCCGTCGGAATTAAAGTCAGCATAGGCGTACTTAAGCTCCTCATTCTGGGAGTAATAGTACGGAAATACCCCAGCCCCACCCCTGGCTCCAATGCGGCCGCTCATGTGTTCGCTTATCGTGCTGAGCTCACCGTCGAACGAGGTCTCGGGCCAGCCGTTGGCCTGTGCGCTTTGGTAGGCGCTCAGCACCTCGTTGAAGACGGCCTTCTGGGCCTTATCGGGATCCTCGGGCTCTGTCTTCTGCTGCTTCTTTTCGGCGGTGGGCTGCTCCTGCTGCACGACTGTCGGCGCGATGAAGTGCGTGTACACGTAGTGCGCGGCGAAGGCTGCAGAGGCGCAGGCGAGGGCGACCAGGATCACCAGCATCACGACCGGGATCTTGCGGCGGGTACGTCCGCGAGCCTGCTTGACCTGCTCGGCCACGTCGCCCTTTGCGGCGTCGGCGGGCGCGGGGGCCTGGGCAGCTGCGTGCGCCTGATCGCTTGCTGGCGCGGCATCGGTGGCGGTCGCCTGGGCGCGCGTCACCTGGGGCGCGGCAGCAGGGCCGGCCGAACCAGCCGAGGCAACTGAGCCAGCCGACCCGGCGGGGCCGGCCGGGGTTGCAGCGCCGGCCGAACTTGCCGAAGCGGCAGGATCAGCCGAGGCTGCCGCGTTGGCTGAGACGGCCTGCGCGCCCGGCACCTCTTGGGTCGCCGGTGCCGCGCCGGCGACGGGCAGGGCGGTTCCGCAGTGGTGGCAAAAGCGCGCCTGGGGCTGGTTTTCTTTTCCGCACTGGGGACAGAACATAGCGGGTCTCCTTATGGGGCGTGGCTCAAAAGCAATTGCGGTCGCGCCCCTTCTTGTCTAAATAAAACTCATTCCGCGGGCAGGCCTAGAACAGCACGTTGGCGTCGGCGCACCGAACTCCACCCAGGGGAAGACTCGAGTCGCTCGGCCACCAGAGACCCGAGCATGCGACCGTCACGTGCGCACCGTTGTATCCGCTCCACAAGCTGACCACACGGCTCGCCTTGCCGTAGTCGAGCGCAATACGGGAAGTCGAACCGGTCGTGTAAGCACCGTAGTCGCCAACATGTTCGGCCGTGATGTCCTGTGCCGAATCAAGCTCGAGCATGATGTAGGGCCCCTGGTCGGTGTAGGAGCCGAAGGACCGGTTGGACTGAAGCAACGCCGCATCATCACCGCCGTAGTAAGCTGCAAAGTCGCTGTCACTGTTGAAGATGTGAATAGTTCCGGTGAGGACGGTCTTGCCCTGCGCCTGCGCGTCGGCGATCTTTTGCTGCTGCTCCTGCTGCTTTTGGGCCTCGGCCGCCGCCTGTTCCTCCGCTGCCTTTTGCTCGGCCGCAGCCTGTTCCTCGGCGGCCTTCTGCTCCGCGGCCGCCTTCTCTTCGGCCGCCTTTTTCTCCTCGGCAGCCTTGGCCTTCTTCTTCTCGGCCTCTGTCTGCTTTTTGCTCTTGGAGCCCTTTTTGCCCGCAGATGCGTTGCCCGAGTTCTGTGCGCTCTCGGCCTGCTGGGCGGGGATGTAGACCTGCGTGTAGACGTAGTAGGTGGCAAATGCGGCGGCGGCAGCAGCGAGCGCGACGATGATCACGAGGAGCATCACCGGCATCTTGCGGCGCGTGGCACGGCGGGCTGTGCCCACCTGCTGCGCCACGTTGCCCTGCACGGCGGTATCGGCCGGGGCGGGCGCGGGCTGGGTCGCGACATCGTCCGCGGCGGGCGCCGCCTGGGCCATAACGTGCGTTGCCTCAACATCGGCAGCGGCGGACTGCGGCGCGGCCTGCGTGGCGGCCGCGTCGGCATCGGCGGCGGGCTGAAGCGTGGCAAGCGCGGCGTCGGCGACAGACTGGAGCTCGGCGCGCTCGGCGTCCGCATCGGTGGCGGGTGCCTGGGACATGACGTTCGTGGCGTCGATGCCGGCATCGGCGTCGGCAACCGGCGACGTCGGCTCGGACGGCGCGTCCGCAACCTGCGCGGGAACCTCAGCCGGGGTCTCGGACGGGGCATTGACCTGCGAATCGTTCGCGGGCGCACTCTCTGCTGACGCCTTGTCGGCATCGGTCAGCCGGAGCGCAACGTTCTTGATCGGCGCGGGCATGGGCGCTCCGCACGAGGTGCAGAACTTAGACGCAGCAGGGTTTTTGCTGCCGCAACGGGTACAGAACATCGGCAGCTCCTTTCTTCCAAAAAACTAGGCAACACTTTACGTGCGCGGGGGGGGGTGCGCGTCAAGCAGGTATCTGCCAGAAACAATCGCCATTAAGACCAATGGCGCGCCCCCTTTCCGCAGCATCTAAGATACGGAACTGCCCTTTGGCTAAACAGTGTTTTTGACCCAGTAAAAAAAATCGAAAGCAGGGCGGCAACTCCTCCCTCGTTATCAATGCCCAGCGTTTACGGTTCAGACGCATCGCTTTGCTACGATTGGCCCCGACACCGTTTGCGCTCCGGGACTGTACCGGCCGCCCGAGGCGGCGACCGGAAATAAAAGCTCCGATACCGTGGAGGCCCGATGGCGCGCAAAGAAACCGATCGCATTGCCGAAGACGACGAGCTGTTTTGCACGCATATTGGCGGGGCGGCCACGCTTGAGGGCGTGATGATGCGCGGTAAAAAGAACTGGGCCGTGGCCGTGCGCCGCGAGGACGGCACGATGCACGTTGAGGAGCACGACCTGCCCGACCCCGCGCTCCGCCCGGGCTGGATGCGCTGGCCCATCGTGCGCGGGTGCGTCTCGTTTTACGAGTCGATGTCGCTCTCGTACCAGGCCATGCAGATTGCCGCCGACCATGTATATATGGACGAGGCTGTGGTGGCAAGCGGGGAGGTCGGTGCAGCGGCCACCTCGTCTGGGACGACTGAAAAGGCGATTGCGGCTGCAGACGCAAGCGCGTGCGCGGCGGCGGCAAGCAGCGAAAACATGACGGTAAACGTCAAGCCGGCACAAACGTGCGAGCGGACGCTGGGGCAGTCGCAAACGGACAGCACCATGCCCGCTCCGCTCACGAACGAAGGGGCAAGAACGAACGAAAGCGCTTCCTGCACGTCCGCAGCGACCTTCTCCCCTGGCTCCCCCGCCACGCCCGGCTCCCCTGCCGTGCCCGACTCCCCCGCCACGCCCGACTCCCCTGCCGTGCCCGGCTCCCTCGCCGTGCCCGACCAGACCGAGCCGCTCATCTCGCCGCTCGAGATGCTCCTCTCGGCCGGAGCCGGCGTGGCGCTCGGACTCGTCCTTTTTGTGGCCCTGCCCGTGACCCTCGCCAACCTGCTGCTCGGCCCCATCACGCCCGCCAACTCGCTCGCCTGGAACCTGCTCGAGGCCGCGGTGCGCATCTGCATCCTCATCGCCTACGTGGGCGGCATCGCGCTCATGCCCGACGTGCGCCGCGTGTACGGCTACCACGGCGCCGAGCACCAGTCGATCCACTGCTTTGAGCACGGGCTGCCGCTCACGCCGCAAAACGCCGCCAAGTTCTCGCGCCTTCACGTGCGCTGCGGCACTGCCTTTTTGGTGATGACCGTGGCCGTGGCCATCGTGGTGCACAGCGTGATGCCGGTTGCCACGTGGGCCGATTCGCTCGGCATCGCGGGATTCGCGCGCGGGCTCTTTGTGTTTGCCACGCGGCTCGCCATGCTGCCGCTCGTGGTGGGGCTCTCGTACGAGGTCACCGTTAAATGGGCCGGCTCGCATCCAAACAACCCGCTGGTAAAGATTGCGCTGTGGCCCGGCCTGCAGATGCAGCGGCTCACCACGCGCACGGCCGACGCCGGCATGCTCGAGTGCGCCATCGAGGCCCTCAAGCGCGTGGACGCGCGCGATCGAAGCGGCGCTTAGCGGCGGCGTGGTGGCGTGGCCGCACGGACACGGGACCGAAGCGAGTGCGGATCCGCGGGGCTACGGGGGCGCGTGCGTGCAACGGCTGCGGGGTCGCGGCCACAGAGCCACAGGGGCGCCAAGCTGCCAAGCCGCGCAGAATGCACCGTTCCGCGCGGGCCGTGCCGAGCCGCGCGACCCGCAAGTCACAGGCTGTGTAGCCGCGCGACCCGCAAGCCACGGGGCCATGCGGCCGCACGGGCCGCAAGCCACGGGCCGTGTAGTCGCGCGGGCCGCAGCGGCTACGGGACCGCAGGGCCGCGATGGCTTGATTTTTTCACTGGTTCAAAAACACTGTTTGCGTGTTGCACTCCGACGTAGATTAAGGGCGTGGAAAGGCAGGCGCCCACGCGCCTAGCGAAAGGAGAACATCATGACTTGCGCGGTTTGCGGAGCGGCACTCAAAGAAAACGCAAGGTTTTGCGGCACGTGCGGACGGACCGTGGCCAGGGAGCCAAAGCGCAGCGGAAACCAGAGCCTCAAGGCGCTCGTCTATCGCAGCGCGTGCCGTCGCTACGGGCAGGCCCTCAACACTCGCCCGTACACCCGCGAAGCCCCGATGCTAAGGATCGCTTAGCTGAGCAGGACTGCAGCAAAACCGCTCGGAATCGAACGCCCTGCGCACCGCCGCGCCCAAGCCGCAATTCGCCCCGCGCGCACAAGCACGCACCGCATTCGCAGCGCGCTTAGCAACATGCTCGTTAAATGCCGCCACGTAGCTGCGGCAACGGGCGTAAACTACTGAAACATACGTGACGCGCCGCGGCTTTGCGGCACAGCACCCGGCCCGCACCGGCCGGACCCCGGAAAGGAAGACCAATGCCCAAGTTCTGCACCACCTGCGGTAGCCCGCTCGATGGCTCCACCAAGTTCTGCATCAAGTGCGGAGCCCCCGTCGTCGCAAACGACGCCGATACCACGATCGTGCAGAATCCCGTCGTCTCCGCGCCGGCCGCTGCGTCCGCGCCTGAGCCCACTCCGGCTGCCGCGCCCGCTCCCGCTCCGCAACCCGCACCCGCGCCCGCGCCTGCCGCAGAGCCTGCACCGGCAGCAGAAAATCCCGGCCTGAGCGGCGGCAAGATCGCCGCCATCGCCGGCGGTTGCGTTGCCGCCGCCGTGGCCATAACGCTCGCTGTTTGCATCTTCGCGCTCCCCGCAAACAGCTCCTCCAACAATGGCAAGACCGAGACCGCGCAGGCCACGACCGCTAAAAAGGCCAAAAAGAAGTCCAAGAAAAAGTCGACCGAATCCAAGAAGAAGAAGGAGGAGGAGGAGACCACTACCGAAGACTCCACAACGACCTCCGAGAACACCGACGACGCCTCTAAGACCACGAACGTCAACGTGACCGTCAACAACAACGGGACCGCCGGCACCAGCACCAGCACCGGCACCAGCACGTCGACGAGCACCTCCACGAGCAGCTCGAGCGGCTACATCCTGCCCGAGTCGAGCACGCGTGTGTACTCCGTGAGCGAGCTCACCTCGATGGGCCTCTCGCGCAGCCAGCTGACGCTCGCCAAGAACGAGATCTACGCGCGCCACGGCCGCGGCTTCAACACCGACTGGATCCGCAACTATTTTCAGTCGCAGAGCTGGTACAACCAGACCTACTCGGCCGAGGAAGGCACGAACGGCCGCGATGCGCGCGAGCTCAACAGCGTGGAGACGCAGAACGTCGCGAACCTCAAGGCCGCCGGCTCCGAATAAGGACGGCCGCGGCACCGTAAACGGCTCCGAATTGGGATGCGCCGGCCTGTAAACGGCCCCGAACAAGGGCGGCGCTACACAAACTTCAACTAAAGAGGGACTTATTCCCGCTTTGCCAAGTAGACCCGCAGATCGAGCTTCAGCGACCTGCGGGTTTGTTGTTTATAAAGGCCGTCTACTGGCCGTGTGCCGCATAACCCTATGAATAGTTGAAGTTTGTGCGCGACCGGAGGCGAATGCACGAACACAACGGCGCCAAAAGGCAGCTCGCTCGCAAAAACGCATCGGCAAAAGGCGGACAGCCGTCGCCCAAACGGCCGCCCGCCTTCTTGTATCGCGTTTTGCGTGTTAAGGAGCAACCGAGGCCGCGTTGCTCGGCGGCTCGCAAGTGTTTGGCGGCTCGCAAATGCCTTGGGGTCTAAAAATCGAACGCCTTGGCGATGTCGGCCTGAACGATGAGGCTCGCGCGCGAACTCACGGGAATGGGATCGCGGTTCACCACGACGAGCTCACGGCCGCCGAAGTAGTCCACGAGGCCGGCTGCCGGATAAACCACGAGGCTCGTGCCGCCCACG
>CAVDZW010000097.1:0-28282 GCA_963613305.1 bacterium
GGGTGGCGAGATGCGCGAATGGGCCGTGGACACCCTCGAGGTCGTGACGGATGCAGATGGTGCCGCGACCGCGCTCAAGGTGGTCGATCTTGATTGGAGTGCCGGAAAGCCTGAGCGCAAGATGGAAACTCTTCGCGAGGTCCCGGCCGACCTGGTGCTCATCGCCTGCGGCTTTACCGGTCCCGAGAAGAGCGTGTTCTCGGCGCTCGACGTGCCCGTGGCCGCGACCGGACGTCCGCTTCCGGTGCTGGTCGATCCCAAGGCGCACCTTGCGTCCCGCACTGACGGCGCTGCCGCCGATGCCGCGCCGGTGTATGTGGCGGGCGACGCACGCAACGGCTCTTCGCTCGTGGTGAGCGCTATGGCCGATGCGCTTGCGTGCGCGGCCGAGGTCGCGGAGGCGCTCGAGCTGTAGCGTTCGGCACGCGTTCTGCGCGATTCAAATACATATGCGTTACCTACTGAATGGGGGACGGGCGAGAAAGCCCGTCTCCCATTTTGCGTTTAATAAGTGCGACGGGCGGTCCGCGCGCATTTTGGGCTTCTGGTTTCGCTTGCGGGCCTGTGCGGGTCTCATGTGCGGAGGGTTCTCGAACAGAGGGCTGCTTATATGGAGACTGCGAGGGTGTTGAAAGTTTCCGCAGGTAAGGGGACTGTTAGGAAGCTGTTTTTCTACAAAAAACGAATAGGGCGGGGTACAATAGACTCGAATATCCATGCGGAGTTCGCACGCCTCTTTCCGAGGCGTGCCGGTTCGGTTAGAAAACGCGGCCGTCGGAACATCGGTTCTGCGACCGCTTCGCCCGCGAGCTGGCCCAACGGCACGCGAGCGGGTTAAGAAGGGAGTGGGTTCTATGCATTCCAGCACATGGACAGGCAAGCGCCACTCGGCACGTCGCTTTGCGGTGCTGCTCGCGATTCCGCTTTTGGCGGCGCCTGCAGTTGCTCAGCTGCCGGTGCCGGCCTATGCCGCCGATCAGACGGCAAGCGAAGCGGCCACGCCGAGCGTTTGCGGTGCCGATACGTTCACGTGGGGCAACTCGTTCGAGTGCGCCACGGTGACGGGCCTCGGCTCGAGCACGCTGTATGCCGACGTAACGGTGAACGGCAAGGTCGTCACCAAAGACATGACGTACAAGTACGATGATGCCGACGACACCTTTGGCGTGGTGCAGCTCAACGCGAGCGCTGAGCAGGTGCTCAAGTACAGCGGAAACATGCAGCTCGACTTCTACAGGGATAAGACTGCCGAACGCGACGGCGCGAAGCCGCTGCTCACGACCAAGGTCTATGCCGTGTGCATGAAGGTCGACGACCAGCCCATCGATAACAGCATGATCGCTATCCGCACCGCTCGCGAGAAAGAGGCCACTTCCGCCATCTCCGCGCCCACGCAAATCGTGCGCAATGGCGTCAGCTACAGCCTGGTCAGCAGCGACAATAAGCCCGAGCTCGAGAACGGCGTTCTGTATGTGTCGTACAAGAAGACCGACGATGCCACGAGCATCTCAGGCGCCGTGGTCTACGTGGACGAGCAGGGCAACGAGATTGACCGCGAATCCTATAAATGGGACGCCGACAAGCGGAAGAGCGTTGGCCTGAAATCGAGCATTGTGTACAAAGACAAGACCTACACGCCCAAGGCTCAGAGCACCCAGGTGACCCTCTCGGCGAGCAACCCCGTGCAGCGCGTGTTCTGCTTGGCCAAGGCAGAGGCCGACAAGACCACGAAGGAAGTTGTCATCAACTACAAGTCGACCGCGGACAAGACGCTCATGGTCGATCGCGTTGACGTGGGTGAGGGCGGCTACAAGTACACGCCGGCCACCGCGTTCTCGCAGGCGAACGACCTCGACGTCATGCGCTATACGCTCGCGCGCGCCGAGGACAGCACGGGCGAGTCCTATACCGCCGACGAGGCCAAGACGCTCTCGCTCACGCGCGACGGCGCCAAGACCTACACCCTCTACTATGAGCCCGAGGAGACCGAGCTCACCTATACCGTGAACTTCGCTCTCGTGAGCGTCGGCGAGAACGGCAGCACCGAGGTGGCCGTGACCAAGTCGGCCACCGCCAAGGTCAGTGCCAGCGCCAAAGCGATCGTCGATCTTCCCGCGACGATTGAGAAAGACGGCACGACCTACAAGCGTTCCGGCTCCGACAGGTCCCTCACCTATACGTGGGCCGACCTCTCCGCCGGTCGCGCCCTTTCCGATACGGTCTATTACGTGAGTTCCGATGTCACGGCGCACGATCCCTATGACGTCACGGTGCGCTATGTCGACGCTGTGAGCGGTGACGAACTCGGCAGCAAGACGCTCACCTGCAAGGCCGACGGCGAGCCGCTTTCCATCACCTCGCCCGGGACCGTTACCTACAAGGGCACGGAGTACACGCGCCTGAGCGGGCAGAGCGCTGCGATCACGCATCGCTACTATGCGCCGTATCGCACCTACACCATTTACTATGCCGTTCCCGGCTCCATGAGCCAGGGCGATACGACCGTCACGCGCACCGTGGTGATTGACGGCGGTATTCGCTACTACATCATCCGCGCCGACGGCACGGTGAGCGCCGCGTCCGACGGCACCACGGGCTTGGTGGCCACCACGCCCTACACGGCGATCTCGACTCAGGCCACCGGCACCGCGACCGACGGCACTGACGACAACGATTCGACCGATGGCAGCTCCGACCAGACGAGCGACGCAACCGCCCCGAGCGGAGACAGCGCCTACGAGGAGCGAATCTCCGACGACGAGACGCCGCTCGCTTCCGCCGAGAAAACGACCTCCAACATGCCGGGTCTGATCGCGGCGGGCATTGCGGCCGTTGCCGTGCTGCTCGTGCTGCTGCTGGCCATCCTGCGCCGCAAGCGCAATGCAAATGACGGTTCCGATACCGTAAAGGGGGCGTAGCGATCATGAATAACCAGAACACCAACAACACCAGTTCTGCCAAGAGCCTCGTGCGCGCGTGGGCGTCGAAGGCGCTCGTTGTGTTCATGTCGTTCATTCTGGTGATGGGCACCTCGCCCTTTATGCAGATCGTTGCTGCCGATGAGGCAAGCGCTGCCCAGGCGAACGTTGAGGTAACGAACTCGACCGAGGCTGCGGTTGCGAGTGAGACTTCCGAGACGGATTCGGCTGATGCCGGCGCGACCGGTGCGGCCGAGGCAACCGAGACGGACTCGGGTGCCACCGCGTCTACTGAGTCCAGCACCGAAACTGCCACCACGACGGATGCGACCGAGCAGTCGTCCGAGACCGCTAGCGCCACGGTGAACCTTGTTGGCGAGAGCACCGACGAGGAGGCTCAGACCGAGGAGGACGCCATCGCTCTCGCGAGTGACGAGCAGGGTTCCCTCGATGAAGGCACGTACGGCCAGTACACCTATAAGAAGAACTCGCTCAAGGACGCATTCGCTTCGAGCGAGTACAGCAAGTATCGCGACCCCGACGCCACCCAGTGGCTCGGTATCGCCGGCAGCTTCCACATCACCGCCTTTGAAGAGATGACGATCGCGAGCCACGTGTACGGCAACGTCCTGACCAAAAAGCTCTCGGGTAGCAACAACTTCGGCCTGGATTCCAGGTACGAGAGTAACTACGGCTATCAGGGCCTGAGCTACGTTCAGGAGTATCCGAACCCGAGCGGAAACGTCGACGGCCACAGCGAGGGCGTTTTTGTCATCGGCAGCAACAACACCGTGACCACGGTCGATAACGGCAACCATCTTGCCATTGAAGGCGTGCAGCTCAACCAGCCCAACAAGCTGGTTCAGGACACCGACACGGCCACGACCCCGTTTATTGACCTCGATGCGGTGAAGGCCTACACCAACACGGTCTCGAATAACCTTGCCAATGTTGCCGAGGTGGGCGCCACGGTGTCCAACCAGGGCTCCAACACCTTTATCAACTACGAGGGCGATTCCGGTTGTGCGTACGTGAACCTTAAGGCCAGCGAACTCAACAGCATGGATCAGCTCTATATCAAGGGCATGAAGCTCAACGGCATGGAGCGCAACAGCACCTGCTCCGTGGTCATCAACGTCGAGATGGATACGAACACGCTGAATCTCAGCAAGGTCCACGTGCTTCTTCCTAACGGCCAGACCGCCGGCACCGGCGAGACCGACAGCACCGTCGGCTACGTGATGTTCAACATCAAGAACTCCACGAGCGCTATGACCATCAACCTGTCTGACCGTGTGCTCGCGAGCGTTCTAGCTCCCAACGCCACTATCAACCTTGCTGGTTCCGCCGCCGGCACCTATATCGGTACCAAGGTCAACGTGACCGCCGAGTCTCACGCGCGTCCGTTCCGCGGTACGCTCAAGCCCGTCGTCGACGGCCTCTCCGTCAAGAAGGTCTGGAAGGACGCCTACGGCAAGGTCGAGTCCGACGACGTCGCGAACTCCCACGCCGCCGTCACCGTCAAGGTCTACCAGCGGTCCAAGGCCAAGGACGCCGCCGACTGGGGCGAGTGGACCGAGTATAAGACGGCAGAGCTCTCCAAGGACAACGGCTGGGCCAAGACCTGGACCGGCCTGCCCAAGAAGGATACCGACGGCACCGCCTACGAGTACAAGGTCGAGGAGGCCTCCAGCACCGCCGACTACGAGAGCTCGGTGAAGAACGACGGCGGCACCTGGACCATCACCAACCGCCACGTGGCCGTGGTGGGCCTCTCCGTCGAGAAGAAGTGGCAGGACGACGGCAACGCCGACGGCGAGCGCCCGGACAAGATCGAGGTCAAGGTGACCCGCTCGGTCGAGGGCGGCGAGGCCGAGACCGTGAAGACCCTCGAGCTGAGCGCCGAGACCGACTGGAAGGCGAGCCTCTCCGGCCTGCCCAAGAAGGATGCCGCCGGCAACGAGTACTCCTACGACGTCGACGAGGTCAAGGTCGGCGGCTACACCGTCAAGAAGGAGTCCGTCAAGGGCGAGCCCGACGACCACGGCAACGTGGCCTACTCGTTCACGCTCACCAACACGAAGACGGTCGCAGTCCAGGTTAAGAAGGTGTGGGAGGACAACGACAATAAGGCCGAGAAGCGCCCGACCTCCATTTCCGTGCAGCTCTACACCGTCGACGCTGAGGGCAAACTCACGGCGGTCGAGGGTAAGTCCGCCACGCTCAACGAGGACAACAAGTGGACCGCGGAGTGGAAGGACCTGCTGGCCAAAAAGGACGGCAGCACCATCAAGTACACTGTGCGCGAGCTCGATCCCTCGACGAATGAGCCCGTGGAGAGCGAAAGCAAGCTGAGCAATGGTTACAAGGTTACCTACGATAGCGCCGGCGCCGAGACGGATACCTATACCTACACGGTGACCAACACTTATGAGGACGAAGACGAGATGAGCTTCTCGCTGAGCGGCTACTCAATGCGAGCCGACCGAGAGGTGATTACCGACAAGATCTGCTACGTGGACCCGAAGATCTACAAGGCGCTTGAGGGTCGAGCTCTCAAGAGCGGCGAGTTCAAGTTCCAGCTGATCGACGATGCAACCGGTGAAATCGTTTCAGAGGCCTCCAATGACGCGGCCGGCATGGTCGACTTCGACAGTGCAAAACCCGCCGTGGGTAGCGACCCGACCAATCCCTCCTGTCTGAGCTTTAGTGCGGCCGGCAAGTACACCTACACCGTGCGCGAGACGCCCAACCAGTCCAAGGATCTCTCGGTGAACTACTCCACCGAGGTCGTGAAGTTCGTGACTGTGATTGGTCAGAAAGCTGACGGCTCGCTCTACGAGGTCGATAGCTACTACGTCAAGTACGACAATGCTACCGATGCGGCAGCAGACGTGCAGGGCACGAGGTATAAGTCCAGCGATCATCCGACCATCACCAACACGGTGAAGCCGATCAGCGTTTCCCTCACCAAGACCGACGCCGACACGGGTGCTGCGCTCTCTGGCGCGACCTATGGCCTCTACCGCGTGGACGACACCGTCTCCACCGGCTCGGTCCTGGTTGCTCAGGCCACGAGCGGCTCCGACGGTCGCATGGTCTTCTCCGCTGGCGACACCAACGCGATCTACGCCGGCGCCTCGTATTACTTCCAGGAGATCGATGCTCCTGCGGGGTATGCGCTCTCCGAGACCACGACCTCGGCGTTCTCGTTCAAGCTGAATGCCGACGGCACGTACAGTCTCGAGTACGAGGACGGTACGGTGAGCAGCGGCAGCTACACGGGCACCACCGACGATCCGGTCGTCTTTAAGCCGGGCACGGGCGTGACCGACAAGAAGATCGCCGTCACGTTTGGCAAGGTCGCCTCCGATGGCACCGCGCTCTCTGGTGCCAAACTCGCTATCCGCGACGCGGTGGGCAACGAGGTCGACGCGTGGACCACGGACGGAACGGGCCACGTGGTGACGGGCCTGGTCGTCGGTGCCAAGTACACCTTTACCGAGAAGGCTGCGCCCACGGGCTATACCAAGGCCACCGACGTGGTGTTCACGGTTGACGCCTACGGCAACGTCTCCGTTGTGAGCGGTGCTGCTGTTAACGGCCTCATGAACGCCTATGCAGCGGGTTCCATGCTCAATCTCGTTGACTACAAGCAGACCGAGCTCGAGAACAAGCAAGAGGTCGTGCGCGAGAAGGGTATCACCGAGAAGAAGGGCACCAAGCCCACCAAGAGCAGCATGCCCGCAACGGGCGACAACTCGCGATTCTCCGTGATTCCGGCTATCGTCGGCACGGTGCTCGCGGCCGCTGGTCTCTCCATGCGGAGACGCCGCTGGGAGTAACGGTCACCGAGCTCATGAGCCGTAAGCTTTCGGCTTAAGCGATAATGGACGGGTGTTATTAAACATCCGTCCATTTTTTTATGGGAGGCTCTCATGGCTCGCCGCACTCGCACGACTACCTTTCTCAACGCGACCGTTCTCGACGGTACGGAGCATATGCAGCCGCAAGCAGGCATGGCGGTGACGGTCGAGGATGGTCGTATCGCGCGGATTGAGCCGGCCGCGGTCGCGCGGGTGGAGCCCGGTGCCGAGGTTATCGACGTGGCCGGGGCATTTCTCATGCCGGGTCTTATCAACATGCATGTGCACTTTTGCGGCAGTGGCAAGCCCGTCTCTTCGGGCAATGCGAGCGGCATCATGAAGCATCTCGACAACCCGATCGGTCGCGCGGTCGTGCGCCATGTCCTTTCGGGTTCGGCCCAGCAGCAGCTGGCGAGTGGCGTCACCACGGTACGCGGCGCGGGCGACCCGCTTTCGGGCGATATCGCGGTGCGGAACGCCGTCAACGCCGGAAAGCTCGAAGGTCCGCGCATCATCGCTCCGGGTACGGGCATTACCGTTGAGGGTGGGCACGGCGCCGGGCTGTTTGCTCGCATCGCCGCCACGCCCGAGGAGGCGGCGGAGCAGGTGCGTGAGCTGTTTGCCGTAGGTGCCGACGTTATCAAGCTGTTTGTGACGGGCGGCGTGTTCGATGCCGAAAAAGTGGGGGAGCCCGGCGTGCTGCGCATGCCGGTTGAGTTCGCTGCAGCTGCCTGCCGTGCGGCTCACGAACTTAACCTGCCTGTGATGGCGCATGTGGAGAGTGCCGAGGGCGTGCGTGCGGCACTTATCGCGGGCGTGGACACCATCGAGCACGGTGCGCCCATGACGCCCGAGATCGTGGAGCTCTACAAGGCGAGCGCGACGCAGCTCCCCGGGCGTGCGGCGTCGGTTACCTGCACCATTAGCCCGGCACTGCCGTTTGCCAAGCTGAGCCCCGAAAAGACGCACTCCACCGATGTTCAAAAGCAGAACGGCGACATAGTTTGCGCGGGAATTATCCAGAGCGCGCGCGATGCGCTCGACAACGGGATTCCGGTGGGGCTCGGCACCGATTCGAGCTGTCCGTACGTAACTCAGTACGACATGTGGCGCGAGGTGGCCTATTTTGCCAAATACGTGGGCGTGAGCAACGCGTTTGCCCTGCATACCGCCACCCTCAAGAACGCGGAGCTTTTGGGCATCGGCAACGAGACGGGCTCCATCGAGGTGGGGAAGAGCGCCGACATCTTGGTGTGCGAGCGCAATCCGCTCGACGACCTCGAGGCCCTCCGCGAGCCCCTGCACGTGATGGCCCGCGGCAACCTGGTGCGCAAATGCAAGATCAAACGCATTCCCGAACTCGACGACGACCTCGACTGGATCATGCAACAGCCGGTGGAGTAGCCATCAAATCACCCGTAACGCAAAAACGTGCATCTGGGATATACGAAAATCAGCACAACAGCGATCTAGGTGAGCACGCGGGTGCTCAGCAGGCTCGCGATAAGGGGAATAAAAGCAAGATGGTCTTCCGTTATGTGGATCGATCGAAGGGAACGGACCTGCAGATAAAGTCATGGTTTCAAGATGGCCTTGTAAAGCGAGGGTATTAAGAAGAGAAGCATAGGGTCGTTGTAAAGCCGGTCGCCGGTTGAAGAGTCGCTGAAGAGCGAAAAGAATTAAAAGCGAAGTTGCGTCCGTGCTACATTTTGAACATACGGACAATTGACCGGCGGGAGAAGGCATATGGTTGATCGAACTGCGGAGCAAAAGCCACGAGAGCTGGTCGTAGACGTGCTTGCCAAGCAATTCGACCAGTTTTCTCGCTCGGAGCAAAAGGTGGCTAAACGCATCATCAAGAGTCCCAAGGCGGTCACTTCATTGAACGTCTCTCAGCTTGCCGAGATGTGCCAGGTGAGCGATGCTACCGTTGTACGCCTGTGTCAGCATGCAGGATATTCAGGCTACTACGAGATGCGTATCTTCCTCATGCGCGATGTTGACCATGGGGAAGAAGGCGAAACCGGGTTTACGGCTACCGATCCCATTTCGTACTCGTTTGAGTATGACTTGCTGCTTTTAAAGACGCTGAACAGAGCGGAGAACCGCCAGGCCATTAAAGATGCTGCGGATATGATCTCGGTTGCCCGTACGGTCTATATCGCGGCCATCGGCAATACGACACCCGTTGCGAACGACCTAGAGTTCAGGCTCAATACCTTGGGAATCAAGTCGTTCACGGCCGAGAAGATTGAGACGCAGCTTAGGTATTTGCCAAATGCGGATGTCGACGATGTGGTCGTGATCATCTCGAAGTCGGGCGAGTCACTGGGGCTTTCGAAGCTTATGGAAATGGCCGCCGATAAGGGGCTTAAGATCATCGCGATAACGGGAGCCAGCGTGTCGCCATTGGCGAATGCCGCGGACATTGTCATCTCAAGTGGGCAGGTAGAGAAGGTGTTCACTCAGCTCAAACCGCGCGTAGCATTGCATCTTCCAGAATTTTATCTGCTCGATGCGCTCGTGTTTGAAATCGATGCACGTCAACGGCGCGAGGAGAACGCGCCGAGCGGGGAAGAGCTTGAGCTCGTCCTTTCGTCGTTCAAGATGTAAAAGTGAAATAAACTTTCAAAACGATTATTACAAGCCGATTAACTGAAAATCCATGCCGTTCACCGGAGAAAGCCCGCTCATTGAAGTGGGCTTTCTTTTTGAGTCTAAAATCAGTTTCGAAAAGAAATTACATTTCATATAAGCCATTAGGGCGAGATGTAATTTCATTGCACAGCTAGGAAACCGGCAAGCAAATGAAAGGAACGGTTGGTCGGTATGTTGATGAATATGGCAGAGCTTCTGAAGGTTGCGAACGAGCATTACTTTGCAATCCCGGCGTTCAACGTCTCGGACGATGCGATGCTCAAGGGCGTGATTGAGGCGTGCGAGGAGCAGAAGTCTCCGGTCATCCTCGCGATTCACCCCAACGAGCTCGCCTACAGCGGTGACAGCTTTGTTGAGATGGCAAAGGACCTTGCCAACAAGACGACCATTCCCGTTGCTCTCCACCTCGACCATGGTGGCACTCTCGAGCAGGTCCAGCGTGCCCTGCGTGACGGCTTCACCTCGGTCATGATTGACGCCTCTTCCAAGAGCTTTGAGGACAACATCGCCATCACCAAGGAGGTCATCGCCATTGCGCACCCGCTGGGCGTCTCCGTCGAGGCTGAGCTTGGAACGATCGGCACTGCAGATAACAACCCCGAGGGAAACTGCGACGAGATCATCTACACAAAGGTCGACGATGCTATCGAGTTCGTAAAGGAGACTGGCGTTGACTGCCTGGCAGTTGCCATCGGCACGGCCCACGGTCTGTATCCGAGCGATTTTGAGCCGCATCTCAAGCAGGACCTTCTTTCCGAGATCAAGGCTGCCGTCTCGGTGCCGCTGGTGCTGCACGGTGGTTCGGGCAACCCCGACTCCGAAATTGCCGAGGCAGTCAAGCGTGGCATCAACAAGGTCAATATCTCTTCTGATATCAAGGCTGCGTTTATGAAGGAATGCCGCAAGGTCCTAGAGGATCCGCAGCTCCGTGAGCCGCTTGACATCTTCCCGCGCTGCATCGACGTGATGAAGGAGACGGCGGTCCACAAGATTCAGCTCTTCCAGTCCAACGACAAGATCAAGTACTACACGCTGTAACGAGGTAGATAGCGATGGAACTCAAGGACATCCTGCAAAATCGCAACATCCGTATCGGTGTTGAAGCGGCCGACAAGCTCGACGCACTTCGCCAGATGTGCGACGTGCTCGAGGAAAACGCTCTGGTGTCGAGCGCTGAGGCGTTCTATGCGGACGTCCTTGAGCGCGAAAAGCTCGGTCCGACCTGCATCGGTTCGGGCGTGGCCATTCCTCATGGCAAAAGTGCCCAGGCAAAGGAGCCGACGGTCGTCGTCTTCAAACTTACCGAGGGCGTTCCGTGGGAGTCGCATATGGGCGACGACGAGAAGGCCGATGTGGTAATTCTCTTCTGCGTTTCTGACGACAACGAGGGTGCACAAGAGCACCTCAAGCTCATCGCCGAGGTCGCA
Organism: bacterium; assembly: GCA_963613305.1. Lineage (GTDB taxonomy): Bacteria > Actinomycetota > Coriobacteriia > Coriobacteriales > Coriobacteriaceae > Collinsella. The sequence goes on from CAVDZW010000097.1 coordinate 10,870, forward strand.
CGCAAGCTTGCTCACGAGGAGAACCTCGAGGCCCTCCATGAGGCGAAGAGCACGGCCGATATCGTCGCAGCACTTTCGTAAAAGGCAATAGGTTCTAAGGAGGAGCCATGAAGATCGTCGGTATCTGCGCATGTGTGGCGGGAATCGCTCACACCTACCTTGCGCAGGAGAAGCTGACAGGTGCGGCAATCGCGCGTGGGCATGAGATCCATGTCGAGACGCAAGGCGTTATCGGTCAGGAGAATGCCCTCACCGAGCAAGAGATTGCTGAGGCCGATGTCGTCATCCTTGCTGTTGACGTTGCGATTACCGGTAAGGACCGCTTTAAAGGCAAGAAGGTCGTGGAGGTGCCGACCAAAACGGTGGTTCAGAACGCCGATGCCCTCATTGCAAAGATCGAGCAGCTGCTTGCAGCCTCGAAGTGAGAAAGGAAGGTCGAATCAGAATGAAGAACCTTAATCTCAAAAAGCACCTGATGACGGCTATCGCGTACTTGATTCCGTACGTCGCCGCCTCGGGCATGCTGATGGTTCTCGGCAATATCCTTGGCGGAACGTCTGTCGATACCTTCTCGTCAGCCATGAGTCCTGCGGACTTCCTGACGACGGCGGGCGGCACCTGCCTTGGTTTCATTCCGGTCATCATCTCGACGGGCATCGCGTATTCCATCGCCGACAAGGCGGGTATTGCGCCCGGTTTCATCCTCGGTGTACTCGATAAGTTCAACGGCTACGGCTTCCTCGGCGGCCTTGTCACTGGCTTCTTGGTCGGCTTCCTCACCAAATGGCTTCTCGGCGTTCTCAAGGTGCCCGATTGGGTCCGTGGTCTGCTTCCGCAGCTCATTCTCCCGCTTATCGTCTCGGTGGTCGTCGGTTTTGCTATGCAGTACGTCATCGGTGTTCCTATCGTCATGCTGACGAGCTGGATCACCACGGTTCTCACCGATATGCAGTCGAACAACGGTGCTCAGGTTGCTTTCGGTGCGCTTGTCGGAGTCCTGTCTGCCGTCGATTACGGCGGTCCTATCAACAAGGTCGTCTTCACCTTTGCGGTCGGCCTGCAGTCCGAGGGCATCGGCGGCCCGATTGCCAACCTGATCCAGGCCTCCATGATCGCTCCCTTTGGCCTTACGCTGGGCTACCTGATTTCTAAGATCACCAAGCGCACTCTGTTCTCGCAGGAGGAGATTGATGCGCTCAAGTCTGCGTTCATCATGGGCGTCTTCCAGATTACCGAGGGTTCTTTCCCCATCATCCTTAACGACCTTATCCGCATCACGATTTGCACCGCTCTCGGTTCCGCCTGCTCCGGTGCCCTTGTTGGCTTCTTCGGCGTGAGCTCGAGCGTTCCTTCCGGCGGCCTTATCGCGATTCCCGGAATCAACAAGCCGGTCGAATGGCTCATCGCGCTCGCGGTCGGATCGCTGGTGTTTGCCATCGCGCTCCAGTTCCTCAAGAGCAAGCCGGGTGAGGCTCCGGTTCAGGAGTCTGAGGCTGACGGCGATGACGGGCTTGACGGCCTGAGCTTCACCGAGCTTTAAACGGTCCCCCTTTCTTACGAGACGGCTTGCCAGGCGCAAGCCGTCTCGGGGGAGTGTATCGGGCTGTCCCGCCGATGCGCCCCCTCGAGACGGCTGTACGAGGGGAGAGATGATGCAGTACTTTATCGGCATCGATATCGGCACCTCTTCGACGAAGGTGGTGCTTGCAAATACGGGTGGCGAGGTTGTTTCGACCGCGTCGCGTGACTATCCGTGCAATCATCCGCATACCGGTTGGTCTGAGCAAGACCCGGAGCTTTGGTATCGCGCGTCGGTGGATGCCGTCCGTGCGGTGGTGATGGATGCAGGCATAGCTGCGGAGGACGTCATCGGCGTGAGCTTCGGTGGGCAGATGCACGGTCTTGTGGCACTTGACGCACAGGGCGAAGTTATTCGACCTGCGATTCTCTGGAACGATGGCCGCAGCACCGATGAGTGCACCTATTTGAACGACGAGATTGGTCGGAAGAGGCTCACAGAGTGGTGCGGGAACATTGCGTTTCCCGGTTTTACGGCGCCTAAGCTCCTCTGGATGAAGAAAAATGAACCTGAGCTTTTTGCTCGAATCGCCATGGTTCTGATGCCCAAGGATTACGTCGCCTTCCGCATGACCGGTAAGTTCAGTACGGACGTTTCCGATGCGAGCGGCACGCTTTATTTTGACGTCGAATCGCGCCAGTGGTCCGCCCCGATGCTCGAGGTCCTTGGGATTACTGAGGAGCAGCTCCCGAAGATATACGAGAGCTGGGAAGTCGTCGGTGAGCTTTCTACCGAGTCCGCCGAGGATATGGGGCTCCTCACTGGCGTGAAAATCTGCGCTGGAGCAGGCGACAATGCGGCCGCTGCCATCGGGATGGGTGTCGTTCGTGAGGGGCAGTGCAATATCTCGCTTGGAACGAGCGGGACGGTCTTTCTCCCCACAGACCAGATGCACGTCGATGCCGCAAACTCTCTGCACTCCTTCTGTGACGCATCGGGCGCCTACCACCTGATGGGCTGCATGCTTTCGGCTGCCAGCGCGAACGGCTGGTGGGTCAAAAGCGTGCTGAACTCAGACTTCGCCGAAGAGCTCCCGCGTATAGATTTTGATTGTTTGGGTTCGAATTCGGTAATGTTTCTTCCCTACCTGATGGGGGAGCGCTCGCCGATCAACGATGCTGCTGCCCGTGCCGCATTTGTTGGGATGACGCTAGATACCACGAGAACTGAACTGGTGCAGGCTGTTATAGAGGGCGTGACCTTCTCTCTCAGACAGTGTTTCGATGCCGCTTGCGCTATGGGCGTAGCCGTGGAGCGGCTCACGATCTGTGGCGGTGGGGCAAAGAATCCGATTTGGAAGCAGATCGTCGCGGATGTTTTCAACATGCCGCTTGCTGTCATGCCCAAAGAAGAGGGCCCTGGGTACGGTGCCTGTATTTTAGCGATGGTCGGCTGTGGTCTGTTCGCATCTGTCGAAGAAGCGACGGATGTGCTAATCGATAAACCGACGGAGGTCATCGAGCCTGTTGGTGCGCATGCGGCCGGCTACGATCGCTGCTATGAAATCTACTGCGCGCTGTATCCGGCTCTGAGAGATGTGTATCCGATGTTCGGGGAGGTTGAACGATGATTGAGCTGTGCGATCGATCTTATTCGACCGATGATCTTGCGAGGTATTTCGGCGACTCCTCATGTGTGGCAGGTGTTCGAAGGTTCACATTGCGCGAGGGCCGTGCGAAGGGCTGTGATATTTCGGAGATCAGGACCGGATCAGGCTTGGTTATCGAAGTGAACGAGTCGCGTGGCATGGATATCGGTCGTGTTTCGTGGCGAGGAATTCCAATCTCATACTGCTCTTACAACGGTGAGGTTGCGCCCGAATACTACGAGACGTTCGCCGATGGCTGGCTGCGGAGCTATGCGGGAGGCTTGCTTGTGACAGGAGGCCTCTCCTCTATGGGGTCGCCTGAGGAGGACAACGGCGAGATTTTGCCCTTGCATGGCCGAATTTCCAATATTCCGGCCGAGCATGTGAATGTGTCTGAGGCGCCCGCTTTGGGCGAAGACGCTTTGGGAGTCTACTCGGTCAAAGGTTCGGTTCGAGAGGGAAAGGCACTCAACTACAATCTCGTGCTTCGCCGAGAAGTGCGGGCGAGCGAGGGCGAGAACCGCTTTTTCATCGAGGATATCATCGAGAACCAGGGTTTCTCAGACCAGGAATTTATGCTTCTGTACCACTTCAATATCGGGCATCCGATTGTCGATGCGGGATCACGCTTGCTGGCGCATTCGGCAACAGTTGAACCTCGTGATGAAGACGCCCGTGCTCAGCCTGAGCCTTGCGGCGAGTACGTGGCCCCGACGTCTGGCTACAAAGATATCGTCTACTACCACGATCTTGAGCCCCAGGAAGGCGTGCTGACTGCGGCCATCGTGAATGAACGAGCGGGCTTTGGCATTTACCTCAAGTATCGCAAGGACGAGCTTGACTGCTTTACGCAGTGGAAGTTTTTGGGCCAGGGCAACTACGTTGCGGGGATTGAGCCCGGTAACGCCTATGTGAGCGGACGTTCGGTCGAACGCAAGCGTGGTCACGTTAAGACCATTCCGGCGCGTTCGAGTAAGCATGTTCAGATCGAGGTCGGCGTCTTGACGTCGGTTGGAGAAATCGAAAAGTACAAACGCGACAACGGGTTCGAATAGGAGAAGACCATGAAGCGTTCAGAAATCAATGCAGCCATCGATTACGTTATCGACGCATGTGAGGAGTTCAAGCTGCCGCTGCCGCCGCTTGCCTTTCGCACTCCCGAAGAATGGCGGGAGTCGCCGGAGTCCGAGCGCGAAATCGTGGACAACATGCTCGGTTGGGATATTACGGATTTTGGTACCGGGGATTTCATGAACTACGGCCTGAGTGTCTACGTGTTCCGTAACGGCAACTTCCATCATCCCGATGTCTACAAAAAACCGTATTGCGAGAAGCTGCTCTATGTACGCGATGGGCAGATTCTGCCGTTCCATTTTCACTGGTACAAGATCGAGGACATCATCAACCGCGGTGGCGGTGACCTCGAGATTACGCTGTGGCAGTCTGACGAGAGCGAGGATTTCACCGACGCTGACGTGCATGTAAAGGTGGACGGCATCGAGGTCGTGGTTCCCGCTGGTGGAAAAATCACGCTGCGTCCCGGGCAGAGCGTGACGCTTATGCCTTATCAGTATCACCAATGGCAGGGCGTACCGGGTACGGGCGACATCATGCTGTTCGAGGTCTCGATGACCAACGACGACCATACCGATAACCGGTTTAAGGTCGCTCAGGATCGCATCCCTCAGGTCGAAGAGGATGAGCCGGCGCGACACCTGATGTTTGCCGACTATGAGAACTACGTTCCCTACCAAGCGCTCGCATAAGACGGTTCAAGAAGGATTTTGCTATGGCAATTAAGGTGTTCGCCGACGGAGCAGATCTTGCCGGCATGCTCGATATGTACGAAAGCGGAAACGTTCAAGGTTTCACGACCAACCCTTCGCTCATGAAAAAGGGCGGTGTTACCGATTACCGGTCTTTTGCGAAGCGGGTTCTCGAGAAAATCGACGATGTTCCGGTCTCGTTTGAGGTCTTTGCAGACGACTTCGAGGGGATGGAGCGCGAGGCGCGCGAGATTTCGTCGTGGGCAGATAACGTGTATGTGAAGATACCCTGTCTGAATACCAAAGGGGCTTCTACAGCAGAGCTTGTGCGAACTCTTTCGGCTGACGGCATTAAGGTTAATGTCACCACTATTTTTACACCTGAACAGGTGGACGAGATGGTTGATGCGGTGTGCACGGAAACACCCTCTGTTATCTCGTTGTTTGCGGGGCGTATCGCCGACTCGGGAGTCGATCCGATTCCGTTTATGGCCGATTCGGTTAAGAAGGCCGCGGTAAAACCACAATGCGAAGTTTTGTGGGCGAGCACACGCGAGCTCATCAATATCTACCAAGCCGAGGCTTGCGGATGCCAAATCATCACAGTTCCGAACAGCATTTTGGCCAAACGTGCGAATATCGGTAGGGATCTCAAAGAGCTTTCGCTTGATACGGTACGTGGATTCGCTAAAGACATTTCAGCTCTTGGATTTAAAATCCTGCCTGAATAATGCGGCATTGCGACTTTAAGAAGAAGGCATGAGACTGGCCGTTGCTCGTCTCGTGCCTTCTTTGTTCCTACGACTTCGTTTCGACTTTAGTACGGCATTTGGGGCAGGTTACGCGGATCTTGCCTTTGCCTTTTGGTACCGAGAGAATCTGGCCACAGGTGGGGCACTTGAGGAACGCGTGCGTTTTGCGCTTCTTCCACATGGTCTTGGCGGTGTTCTTGGCGCGGCGCAGCTCTTCCTTGGTCTGCGGGCGCGCGTTGGGGCCGCGCGAGGCGGACCCCGTGGGGATAGCGCTGCCGCTCATGCCGGCGACGAGCTTGTTGAGGCCGGGCACGCGTGCGGCAAAGTCGCAGAACGCATCGTTCTCTTTGGAGCGCCCAGCGACGTTTTTAGAAAGCGCACGCAGGATCGCGACGACGATTACCGCAACGGCAATCCAGGTGAGCACGCGTGCGCTCAGCAGGCTCGCGATAAGGGCGATAATCACGCCGGCGAGCCCCAACGTGATGGTGAGCTCGTCTGCTCCGTAGCGGTCTTTCATAAAATCGTTCATCGCGCACTCCTGGCGTCGTCGTTCGCAAACGTTCTTGCTTGTACCCCATGACCTGCGGACAATTCGCACGTATTTCGCGTTGCGTATCGTTCGGCTTCTGCCCGACGCCCTTCGACTGCCATCACGCCTGCAGGCATATCGGGGCATGTTGCTGCAGAAGTGCCTGCAACTGAATTTGCAATCGAGCTGCTGTCCATCAGCGCGGTCGTAATCGCGCCGCTGGCGGCCCCGTCGACCAGGACGCTGCCCGCCGCCTACTTGGCGAGCTTCTCGATAATCCGTCCCACTTCAGCGAGCTTCTCGGACTTGAGCTCCTCGTCGCCCGACTCGGCCGCGCATTTTACGCAGCCTTCAACATGGGCTTTGAGCACGTCGGCGTTAATGCGCGCGATGAGCGCCTGTGTGGCCATGAGCTGCGTGGACACGTCGATGCAGTAGCGGTCGTCCTCGACCATCTTGAGGATGCCGTCGATCTGGCCGCGTGCGGTCTTGAGCATGCGGGAGACTTTGTCGTGGTCGGCCATCATGGGGCGGCTCCTTGCGGATCGGGGTTTGCTTACAGCAAGAGTACACGGTGCGGAGGCGTGCAGGTGGCGGGCCGCGGCAATTTCGCACTTGTCTTGGCCCGGAGTAGGTTTGCCAATCTCCTGAGGGACGGCAAACGAGGGTTCGGTCACCGGTGGATTTTTAGGGAACGTTGCAACACTCCTTGCAGGCAACCGTCGACGTTGGGTTGCAAGCGACTGGTCCACCGGGCCCAGGAACGCCTCGCTTGGCTTACGCTTCTCGAGCTCCCCGTACCGCCCCGTTCGAACGCCTGCAAAAAAGAGGCCCGCGCACGGCGCCAAGCCATGCGCAGGCCCCAAGATCCATTCAGCTACTGAATGCTCAGTGCGTGGAACTTCTCGCCAGCGTTCTCGATGGCGGCGAGCAGGTCGTCGGTGCTCACGGTGTCGGCGCACTCCACGGTCACGGTCTGGGTCTCGTGGTCGGCGTCGGCCTCGGTGACGCCGGCGACGTTCAAAAGCGCGGTCTCGACGGTGGCGTCGCAGTGGCCGCACATGAGGCCCGAGGTCTTGATGGTGTAGTTCATTGCAATCTCCTCAACTTTGAGAACGATAGAAACCTATTTTGCCACGGCCGCCGCAGCGCCCGCGACCTTGGGCTTGAACCCACGTAGGCGCAGGGCGTTCGTTACCACGCAAACGCTCGAGAGGCTCATGGCCGCCGCACCGAACATGGGCGAGAGCTGCCAGCCGGTGATGGGGTAGAGCACGCCCGCGGCGAGCGGGATGCCGAGTGCGTTATAGAAGAGCGCCCAAAAGAGGTCCTGCTTGATGTTGCGGATGGTGGCGCGGCTGAGCTCCACGGCGCGCGCGACATCCATGAGGTCGCTTCTCATGAGCACCACGTCGGCGCCCTCCTTGGCGATGTCGGCTCCGGTGCCGATCGCGAGGCCCACGTCGGCGCGCGCGAGGGCGGGGGAGTCGTTGATACCGTCGCCCACCATGGCCACGTGCGAACCCGTCTCTTGCAGCTCGCGCACCTGGCGCTCTTTGTCGGCGGGCATGACGTCGGCCACTACGGAGGCGGCGTCGAGCCCCACGCGGCGCGCGATGGCCTCGGCCGTCACGCGGTTGTCGCCGGTGAGCATGAGGCAGCGGATGCCGAGCTTGCCGAGGGCCGCTATGGCGGCGGCGCTCGTCTCTTTGACCTCGTCGGCCACGGCGATGGTGCCCACGAGCTCGCCTGCCTTGGCAAAGAAGAGCGGCGTCTTGCCTTCGGCGGCAAAGCGCTCGGCAAGGCCTGCGGGCACGCTCACGTCGAGCTCGCCCATGAGCTTGAGGTTGCCGGCGGCCACGTCCATGCCGCCCTCGCGGGCCGTAACGCCGCGGCCGGGAATCGCTTCAAAATCGCTTACCGTGCGGGCAACGATGCCCATCTCCTCGGCGCGCGCCATGATGGCCTCAGCCAGCGGGTGCTCGCTCTGGCGCTCGAGCGCGGCGGCGAGCTTAAGCAGCGCCTTTTCGCTCAAGGGCGCGCCGTTTGCACGCTCGGCCGGAACGATATCGGTGACCTGCGGGGTTCCCTTGGTGACGGTGCCCGTCTTGTCGAGCACCACGGCGTCGACAGCGCGGAGGTTCTCGAGTGCCTCGGCGCTCTTAAAGAGAATGCCCATCTCGGCGCCCTTGCCCGTCGCCACCATGATGGCCACGGGCGTGGCGAGTCCAAGTGCGCAGGGGCAGCTGATGACCACCACGGCCACGGTGGCGGTGAGCGCCTCGTTGAGGTTGCCGGTGATCGCCGTCCAGGCCACGAACGTGATGGCGGCAATGACGAGTACGGCCGGCACGAACACGCCGGCGACCTTGTCGGCCATGCGGGCAATCGGCGCCTTGGTGGCGTTGGCGTCCTCCACGAGCTGGATGATCTTGGCCAGGCTCGTGTCGGCGCCCACGCGCGTGGCGCGGAAGGTGAACGAGCCCGTGCGGTTGACGGTTGCCGCCGAGACGGTGGAGCCGGGTTCCTTTTCGATCGGGATGCTCTCGCCGGTGAGCGCGCTCTCGTCCACGGCGGAGCTGCCGCTGAGTATCACGCCGTCCACGGGAATGCTCTCGCCGGGGCGCACGAGCACGGTTTGGCCGGGCGCGATCGCGTTGGCGTCCACAACGGTCTCGGTGCCGTCGTCGGCAACGACGGTGGCGGTCTTGGGTGCGAGGTCGATCAGCTTTTCGATGGCACTGCCGGTTTTGGACTTGCTGCGCGTCTCGAGGTACTTGCCCACGGTCACGAGCGCGAGGATGCTGCCGGCGCTCTCAAAATAGAGGTTGTCCATAGAGGTCATCATGGCCATCTTGACCTCGCCGGCGGCCAGCTGGTCGGCCATGACGAACATGGCGAACACAGACCACGCGATGCTCGCGGTGGCGCCGATGGCGATGAGCGCGTCCATGGTGGGGGCGCCGTGCACGAGTGACTTAAAGCCGTTCTTAAAGTAGGCGTCGTTCACGTAGACGATAGGCGCGAGCAGCACGAGCTCGGTGAGGGCGAGCGTCATGGAGTGCGTATGGTCGGTAAAGACCGCGGGCAGCGGCCAGCCGAGCATGTGGCCCATGCCGATGTAGAAGAGCGGAACGAGAAAGACGAGCGAGACGATAAGGCGCGTCTTCATGGCGCGGGCCGCCGCCTCGAGCTTTTTGGTGGGGGAGGTGCGGCGGGCGGGTGCGGGGCTTGTGCCGGCGCCTGCGCTGGCGGCGTTGCCGGTGCCCGCAACGGGGGCTGCCGAGTACCCGGCGCGGTCGACGGCGGCGCAGATGTCGTCTGCCGAGACGACGCTCTCGTCGAACTCGACCGCCATCGAGCCCGAGAGCAGGTTCACGGCAACGGAGCTCACGCCGTCGAGCTTGCTCACGGCGCGATCCACGTGCGCCTGGCACGATGCACAGGTCATGCCGCCTACATCGAATTTCTCTTGAGCCATCGGGGCTCCCTTCATATCTCCTGGGTCTGGCGTGCGTCCGTGCTCACGAGCGCGTCGGTCGTCATAAGTTACCCAAGGGTCACTTACTGTGTAACTTGAACTATACCCCCACCCCCCGGGGGTGTCTAGCGTCGAGAGGAATTTTCTCGGGGTCCGCTGGGCTAGCTGGACTCGACGAGCCGACCGAGCCTTCCGAGCTTGTCGAGCACCGCCATCGCGGCCCTCCCTCGCTTCTCTCGTCACTTTTTTGTTCCGTCCGACGGCGTGCTAAGCCGCCGCGCCTAAAGAAGGGAGGGTAAGGGGTGTGGGTGCAAGGTCCCGCGGCGTCGCGCTTCGGCCACGGTGTCACGGCTACACCGCGTATGCGGGCCATCTGTGGTTTGCGTGGGGTGCGGTCGGCGCCGGGTATACTGCACTCCGGCGATCTGCTCCATTGCGGGAGCGGCTGCGCATGGACGACGCGCAACCCTGCTGCCCCGCGATTCGCCAGCGCTCTGAGCAACGTCCCTCCGTGCGCACCTTTGTATAAGACGCACTATGCGCATGCGCGGTACCGCCGGGCACATGCCCCGCGTTTGAGCGCGCGTGCCAGATAAGGAAACAAATACATATGCGTGATATCTCTTCCGACGTGATCGACGCCGAGATTTCTGCTGAGGTCGCCGAGGCCCTGGACCAGGCTGCCTTCGACGCCGCCGACGAGTCCGCCGCGGCCGACGCCGTGCAGGCCGCCGAGGAGGCGCTCCCCGGCTTTGACGAGCTTGGCCTCTCCGAGCAGATGCTCAAGGCCGTCGAGAACCTCGGCTATACCGCACCCACCCCGGTGCAGGCCCATGCCATCCCCGAGGTCCTCGCGGGCAACGACCTGCTCGCCGCCGCCCAGACGGGTACCGGCAAGACAGCCGCCTTCCTGCTGCCGACCATGAACGACCTCGAGCACGTGGCGCCGCCCAAACCCGTAGCGGGCAAAAAGCGTTCGCGCGGCCGCAACGGCAGCCGCTCGCGCAACGATGCCGGCAACGGCCGCGGCCCGCTCATGCTCGTGATCACTCCTACGCGTGAGCTTGCCCAGCAGATCGACGAGGTCGCGAGCAAGATCTCGGAGGTCACCGGCCATGTTGCCGTGACCGTCGTGGGCGGCGTGAGCTACAACCCGCAAAAGAGCGCGCTCAAGCGCGGCTGCGATATCCTCGTGGCCACCCCGGGCCGCCTGGTGGACCTCATTGAGCAGGGTGCCTGCCATCTCGACGAGGTGCGCGTGCTCGTGCTCGACGAGGCCGACCGCATGCTCGACATGGGCTTTTTGCCGGCCGTGCGCAAGATCGTGGGCGAGACCCCCGAGGAGCGCCAGACGCTGCTCTTCTCGGCTACCCTCGACGAGAAGGCCGTGGGCGAGGTGACCGACCTGGTGCGCGACCCCGCGCGCGTCGAGATCGCGCCCGCCACGAGCACGGCCGATACGGTCGACCAGTACGTGCTGCCCGTCTCCATCGAGGCCAAGAACAACCTGCTGCCGGCGTTCCTCAAAAAAGAGGGCCCGGAGCGCACCATCGTGTTCATGCGCACCAAGCACCGCGCCGACGCCTGCTGCCGTCGCCTCGAGAAGGCCGGGATCCGCGCCGCCGCCATTCACGGCAACCGCAGCCAGGCCCAGCGCGAGCGCGCGCTCACGGCCTTCCGCGACGGCACCGTCGACGTGCTCGTGGCCACCGACGTGCTCGCCCGCGGCATCGACATCTCCGACGTTCGCTACGTGGTGAACTTCGACGTGCCGGCCGAGCCCACCGACTATATTCACCGCATCGGCCGCACGGGCCGCGCCGGCGAGCTTGGCTGGGCCATCACGTTCGTGACCGATCAGGACGTGGACGAGTTCTACGAGATCGAGCAGCTCATGGACAAGACGGCCGACATCTACGACGCCGGCGACCTCAAGCTCGGCGGCAATCCGCCCAAGGTCGACCCCGAGCGCGATCCGGCGGCCTACAAGCCCAAGAAAAAGACCAAGCGCGGTAAGTCCAAGAGCAAGAAGAAGCTCGAGCGCGCCCGCCGCGAAGGCAAGCGCAACGGCGACGAGTACGGCGACGTGGCCGGCCGTTCCAACCGCGGCCGCGACGACCGCCCGTCGCGTCCCAAGCGCGGCGGCAAGACCCGCGTGCGTGAGGGTGTGCAGCAGCGCGTTGACGAGGCCGTGGAGTCGGTGGCGCGCGATGTGGAGCGCGAGGGCCGCAAGGCCGAGGAGAAGAAGCCGCGCGGCAACCGTGCCGAGCGCCGTGCCGCGCAGTATGCGGGTGAGTCGCGCCGCCGTCGTCACGAAGACGAGGACCGCGGCGGGCGTCGTCGCGCGGAGTCCAAGGGCTCGGGGCGCAACAACCGCAAGTCGGGTGGTCGTCGCGACGAGGGTCAGGGCAACCGCAGCGGCCATGACCGAGACCGCGACCGTCGTGACCCGCGCGCCACGCGCGATCGCAGCGACGACTGGCGCAACTACGACGACACGCGCGAGGAGCGTCGTCGCAGCTACCGTGGGGGCCGTGGCAACCAGGCCGCCCAGGGTTCGCGCGGCGGCCGTTCGGGCGGGCGCGACAACCGCGGCAGCTACGGCAACCGCGGGCGCAGCGGCTCGACCCGTCGTCCGGGCGACGGCGGCGGCAAGCGTCGTTAAGGCATAGAGCAGCCATAGAAAATGGCGGTCGCGGAGCCTTCGGGCAACACGGCCGCCATTTTTGCTTACCATCGGGTAGATTGCGAACACGGTTCAAGAATGAGCGGACGAGGCAGACATATGGATCAAGAACAGCAGCAAATTCCTCCGGCCGGGGACGCGGGCACGGCGCCTTCGCATGGCGAGGCCGTCGGTGGGCAGGAGTGGCCGCAGGCCGCCTGTCCTGCGGAGACCTCGGCGACGCACGCGGCTGCCGCAGAGCAGGCGCCGGCGACATCCGGTTACGGTTCGGGCGCCTGGAATCAGCAAGCTCCAGTCCAGCCTGCGGCCCAGCAGGCTTCGGTCCAGCAGGCCCCAACCCAGCAAGCTGCGGCTCCGCAGCAGGGTGCTCCCTTCGCTCCCTATGCAAGCGGCGGGGCGCCACTGCCGCCCGCGCCCGCAAGGAGTGAGAACCGGCTCGCGAACATGTTCGGTTGGCTTGCCGCTTCGGTGGTGCCGGCGCTGACGGTCATTGCCTGCGAGTTCGGGTCCGTGCTGCTGTTCAGCGCGATCTTTGCCGTCTTCGGCCTCGTCTTGCCCCTTCGCCTTATCGACTACGACACCACCGAGCCACTTCTCATGGTCGGTATGCAGCTGTGCTCCCTCGCGGTGCTGCTTCCGTGGTGGGACCACATCTACCAGCGCTCCTTTTTGCGCGTGCGCCGCTCGGAGACCCCGGTTCGCTCGCGCCCGGTCAAGATTTTTCAGCGCGTGGTCGGCATCGTGTTCATGGGCCTTGCTCTGCAGGTGGTGCTGAGCGCGCTCGTCTCGCTCGTGCTCCAGTTCTTCCCGGCGGTAGACCAGGAGTATTCCGCCCTTATGGAGGAGCCGGCGGGTGGCTTCGCCCTTGCGCTTTCGGTGCTCTCGGCGGTCGTGGGTGCCCCGCTCATGGAAGAGATCACCGTGCGCGGCCTCGTCTTTGAGTTCGCCCTGCGCGCGTGCAACTTTGCCCGTCGCGGACAGTGGAGGCTCCCGCGCAGCGGCTCGTCGTTCTCCGCGGGCAAAGAGGCTCGCGAGCGCGACCTTCTCACGCTTTCGCGCGCGGCGGCCTCGACCGATACGATGCCGCCTGCGGCATTCTGGTGCGCTAACGTGGTACAGGCAACCATCTTTGCCGTGATGCACATGAACATCACCCAGGGCGTCTACACGTACTTTATGGGCCTGATTTTTGGCTGGGTTGCGTGGCGCACGGGCAAGCTGCGCTACAGCATTCTGCTGCACTTTACGCTCAACGCGTCGTCCTACCTGCTCGATTCGCTGACGTTTTCCAGCGATCTCGGCTTCGTCATGCTCTCGCTCGTCATGGTGCTGGTGGGTCTTGCCGGCTTTGCGCTCTTTGAGAGCGGCTGCGCTGAGGATAGCGAGAGGGATGCCGCCTCGGTTGCGGTGAGCCTTGCGGTCAAATACGCGGAACCCGTGGCTGCTGCGGCCGCTCCTACTATGTCTGCGCCCGCCGTGTCCGCATCCGCCGCGTCTGCACCCGCCGTGTCTGCGCCGGTTGTCGGTGAGGCGTCGCCTGCCGCATCTGCAGCGACCGTCCCTGTGATGTCATCGCCCGCTGCGCCTGCTTCAATGTTGAGCTCGCCCGTGTCCGCATCCGCGCCCGCGCCCGCGCCCGTTGCCGGTGCACCGGCAGCCTCCGCGTCGGTGCCTGCACCCGACGCAGGCGAGACGCCCGTCTCTGCCGACACTTCTGCGCCAGCTCAAAGCGGAGGCGAAACCACTGCGCAGTAGTGGAGTTTCTTGCAATCCCCGGAGCTTGCGCTAGCATGTTTGCCAATTTAGCCGATAAGCCCAGTGGGGAAGAGGGTAGCGAATGACGGAAAACACTGCCGAGCGCAACGCCAAGCTCAGCGCCGAGCAGCCTGCGCGCGAGCGCAATATCGAGGCCATCGCCGTGTACTTGCGCGAAGGCGCCAAGGCTGAGTGCACGGCGCTTGGCATCGAGCTCGAGCACATTTGCGTCGACGCCTCGGGCACGCCCATCACCTACAGCCAGCCGGGCGGTGTGCGCGACGTGCTCGAGACCCTCTCGGCCGCATACCCGGAGCGTACCGAGCACGACGGCGACCTGCTTGGCGTGGCGCGCCCCGGTGCCGCGGTGACCATCGAGCCGGCGGCCCAGCTCGAGCTTTCGGCCGGCCCGTTCACCGATCTTGACGAGGCCCGGCGCGCGTTCGAGGAGTTCGAGCGCGACGCGACCGCGGCACTCGAGCCGGTCGGGGGCAAGATTCTCACCATCGGGTTCGATCCCAAGTGCAAAACGCTCGATAAGGAGCTCATCCCCAAGGCGCGTTACGACTTTATGGACCGCTACCTGGGCGCCATATCGCCCTGGGGCCAGCGCATGATGCGCGCGAGCGCGTCCACGCAGGTCTCGATCGATTACACAGACGAGGCCGATGCCGTGCGCAAGATGCGCGTGGCGGAGTACCTGAGCCCGGTGCTCGCGCTCATGCTCGACAACGCCCCGATTTTTGAGGCCGCGCTCCGCCCGCACGCGCTCATGCGCGTCGAGGCCTGGGAGGGCTGTGACCCCGACCGCTGCGGCGTGGTGCCCGGCGTGTTCGACGAGGGCTTTGGCTTTGAGGATTACGCGGCTTGGCTGCTCGACACGCCGGCCATCGTCGCGATGGATGATGCGGGCGAGGCAACCTACGACGAGCGCACTTTCGGCGAGATCTACGCCGACCGCGTGATGAGTACCGACGAGCTGCTCCATGCCATGTCGATGGTGTTTCCCGACGTGCGCGTGAAGAGCTATGTCGAGATCCGCCCGGCCGATTCGGTGCCGGTGCCCTATGTGATCGCTTACGCGGCGCTCATCAAGGGTCTGTTCTATAGCGAGAGCAACCTTGCGTACCTGGCCCGCGCTGCACGTGAGGTCAACGAGGCGGCGGTCGTTGCCGCCAAGCATGCTCTCATGCGCGACGCCTATGCGGCCGAGGTCTACGGGCGACCCGTTGCCGAGCTCTGCGACGAGCTCATCGAGCTCGCCCAGGCGGGTTTTGCCGAGGATGAGCGACATCATCTGGAGCCGCTTGCGGAGCTCGTGGCTGCGCGCGAGACCCTGGCAGATCGCGGGAGCGCGCTCGTCTAAAAAAAGAGTTTCACTTTCTCCAACTAAAGCGCACTCCGTTGTAGTAAAGTGAGCGACATCGCATCGCGATCAAACCGATGAGGCGGAAAAGTAGGCGCCAGCGCACGCAGAGCGAACCCGGGACGGTGGGAGCCGGGAGGTAAGCGGGACGTCGAATGGGCCGCCGAGGGCGCACCGAATGGAGGTCGCAGGGCCGACGAGTAGGCTGCGACGTGTGGGCATACGTGAGTTGCCGGGGGCGTGCAGGCGCCTCGCAAAGTGCACGGGCAACCGTGAATCAAGGTGGTACCGCGGGTTTTCGAACTCGTCCTTGGCCGTAACGTTGGCTGGGGACGGGTTCTTTTTTGTGCCCTCCCCGCAGATGCAAGGGAGGTCCCATGCGGGAGAGCGAGCAGACCGCTCCGCGCGCAGGTGCGCAGGCCGTTCCGTCGCTCGGTGAGGTCGCAAAGATCGCCGCGGACGGCACGTATCGTCGCGTGCCGATCAAGCGCGAGCTCATGGCCGATGCGTTCACCACCATCGAGGCGATGCGCCGCGTGCGCGCCGTGTCGAACCACTGCTTTTTGTTCGAGAGCGCCGAGGCCGATGCCCGGTGGGGGCGCTACAGCTTTTTGGGTTTTGCGCCCACGGTGGAACTCACCTGCGTGAACGGCGAGCTCACGGTCAAGCGCGACGTTGAGGGCAAAGAGCCCGTCGTGGAGCGCTCGCAGGTCGAGCATCCGGGCGATGCCATCCGCGCGCTCCTTGCCGAGAACGCGGCACCCCGACTCGAGGGGTTCCCGCCGTTTGCGGGCGGCCTCGTGGGCTACTTCTCCTACGACTATCTCAAGTACGCGGAGCCGGTGCTCCGCCGTGCGGGCATGGGCCGCGAGGACTTTCTCGATGTCGACCTCATGCTCTTTGACCATGTGATCTGCTTTGACTCGTACCGTCAGAAGGTCGTGCTCATGGCTTCGGTCGACGTGTCGAATACGGAGCCCGCGGCACTCGAGGCGGCCTACGGTGCGGCCGCGGTCGAGCTCGACCGCATGCAGCGGATTCTCGAGAGCGGCGAAAAGCACGAGTTTGCCCCGCTCAAGCTCGAGCGCGATCTTGCCCCCGTCTACGACCAGACGCGCTTTGAGCAGATGGTTCGCACGGCGCAGGAGCATATCCACGAGGGCGATATCTTTCAGGTCGTGCTTTCGGACCCCATCACCGCGCCGGCTGAGGGCAGCCTCTTTGACGTGTATCGCACGCTCCGCTGCACGAACCCCTCGCCCTACATGGCCTTTATCTCCTCCGACGACGTCGAGGTCGCAGCAGCGAGCCCGGAGACCTTGGCCAAGCTCGAGGACGGCAAGCTCTTTACCTACCCGCTTGCCGGCACCCGTCCGCGCGGCAAGACGCCCGAGGAGGATGCCGAGCTCGAGCGCGGCCTCTTGGCCGACGAGAAGGAACTCGCCGAGCACAACATGCTCGTCGACCTGGGCCGCAACGACATCGGCCGTGTGGCGGACCTCGGTTCGGTCGAGGTCGAGAGCTACCACAACATCCTGCGCTTCTCGCATGTGATGCATATCGGCTCCACCGTGACCGGGCAGCTTGCCGACGACAAGGATGCCGTCGACGTCATCGACTCCATCCTGCCGGCGGGCACGCTCTCGGGCGCGCCGAAGCTCCGCGCCTGCCAGATTATCAGCGACCTCGAGGGCGCCAAGCGCGGCATCTACGGTGGCGCCATCGGCTATCTCGACTTTTCGGGCAATCTCGACACCTGCATCGGCATTCGTTTGGCCTACAAAAAGAACGGCGAGGTTTGCGTGCAGTCCGGCGCGGGCATCGTGGCCGACTCCGTGCCGGCCAAGGAGTTCCTGGAGTGCCAGAACAAGGCGCGCGCCGTCGTCGAGGCCGTGCGCGCGGCGGAAG
>CAVDZW010000098.1:0-8009 GCA_963613305.1 bacterium
GGAGCCGATGCGGGCCTCGTCGTTGGCGGCGTAGGCGCTGCCGAGGGTGTAGTTGCGAAGGGCCGTGGCGGCCGAGATCTTCTCGGTCGGGAGCCAGCCGCCCTCGGGCCAATGGCTTGCCGGGTCCTGGCGCGTGATGGCGGTATAGAGCACGTTCATGCTGGTGATAGGCGTGATAGGGCTGTCTGTGCCAAAGGCCTGGCGAATACCCAGGCGCTCGTAGGTCGCAAACGGCCACATGATCTTTGAGCGTTCCTCGCCCAGATCGCGCTTCGGGCCGCCCGGGTCGAGCGTGATGTGGCAGGGCTGGCTCGAGGCCACCACCTGCAGGTCGCGCAGACGCTCGATGTCCTCGGGCAACAGGTTCTCCAAATGCTCGAGGGTATTGCGGCCGTGCTTAGGCAGGCCAAAGCGCTCGGCCGCCTCCTCAAAGATGTCGAGCGCCGCATGAATGGCGCCGTCGCCGATCACGTGGATGCGCACCGTGTGTCCGCGCTCCGCAGCGGCGAGGACAAGCTTGCGCATGCGGTCGGCGGGAACGGTGAGGCGCCCGCGGTCGCCCGCAAAGCGCGCGTTCGTGTAGGGGTCGGTAAGATAGGCCGTGTGCTCACTCGAGACACCGTCAAAGAACTGCTTGAACCCGGGCGCGCTGATGAGTTCGGTGCCGCTCGCGGCGTAGCGAGCCTGCAGCTCCTCCAGACGCGATTGGTCGTCGAGCAGCGTGGGGAACAGGTGCGCGCGCAGCGTGAGCCTCCCCTCGCGCTCAAGGCGCTCGTACACGTCATCGCGGATGAAGTCGCAACCCGGCATGGGCATGAGCGACATGTCGCAGATGGAGGTGATGCCCTGCTCGGCCATGCGCGCCATCTGGTCGGCATAAGCCTCTGCGATGCGCTCCTCGCCCAGCCACTCCAGGCAGCGCGGCAGGAGCTCCATGGCGGCCGCCTCGTGTGCGATACCTGTGAGCTCACCGTTCTCGAACTTATCGTAGCTGCCGCCGGCGGGCGGCTCCGTGTCGGGAGTGATGCCGAGCTCATCGAGCGCGCGGCTGTTGAGCCAGAGCGTGTGGCCGTCACCCGAGTACATGGCGCACGGGCGGTCGGGGAACGCCGCATCGAGCGAGCGCTTGGTGGGATGCTCGGCAGGCGTCCAGCGGTAGTCGCGCCAACCCTGCGTTACCACCCAGGCATCTGCCGGCAGGCCCTGCGCGAACTCCTGTGTTTTGCGCACCAGGTCGGCCTCGCTCTCGCCCATCTCCATGAGCATATAGGGCGAACTCCCTACGGCGGTATGAAAAAAGTGCAGGTGGGCGTCGTGGAATCCCGGACAGATGAACTTGTCGCCATAGTCGACCACGCGAGCCACGCTCGGTACCGAGGCAAGAATCTCGGCAGGCTTCCCCACCGCACAGATTTTGCCGTCCGCCACGGCAAAGGCGAGCGGGCGCGACGTGGCGCCGGCGGCCCCCTCGGCGGCGGTAAAGACGTTTTGGGACATAAAGACGGTATCGGCGTTGAGCACGGTGACTCCTTTTCGCACGTGTTACGTTGCGGGCCGGCGAGCATGGCGGCCACGCCAACACTATACTGTTGGCCCGATGCCGCACAAAGCGAAAAGAGGGTGCCCGAACATGGCCGGTACATACGCGCGCACAGAAGAGGCTCAAGCAGAGATCGAGAGCGCAGCCCGCGCACTCAAGGAGCTCGCACCCGAGGTCGAGCCCTATACCATCGAGCAGCGCCGGCACTTCCACCGCCATCCCGAGCCGAGCCTGGCCGAGTTCGCCACCACTGAAGACATCGCCGCCGAACTCGAGCACATGGACATCCCCTACGCGCGCCCGCTCGAAACCGGCCTGGTGGCGACTCTCCGCGGAACCGCCCCGGACGCCTACCGCGCCGACGGCACGCCGCGGCGCCGCATTCTCCTGCGCGCCGACATCGATGCCCTCTCGGTGACTGAGCGCACGGACGAACCCTGGGCGAGCGAGAACGAGGGCTACATGCACGCATGCGGCCACGACTGCCACATCGCCATGATGCTCGGGTCGCTCAAGATGCTCAAAACCCTGAGCGACCGTTTGCATGGTGAGGTACGCGTGGTGTTCCAGCCCTCAGAGGAAAACGGCCGTGGCGCCAACATGATGGTTGCGGCCGGCGTGTGCGAGGGCGTTGACGGCGCCTTTGCGCAGCATATTTGGAGCGAGGTAGACGCGGGCACCGTGAGCTGCGAGGCCGGCGACCGCATGGCCAACACCGACTGGTTCCGCATCGACGTGCGCGGCAAGAGCTGCCATGGCGCCATCCCGCAGCGCGGCAACGACGCCGTGGTGGCAGGCGCGGCAATCGTGGGCGCCCTGCAAACGATCGTCTCGCGCGAGGTCGACCCCTACGAGCCTGCCGTGGTGACCGTCGGCGAGTTCCACGGCGGCGAGGCGCGCAATGTCGTGGCCGGCAGCGCTTATCTCACTGGCACGGTGCGCACCTACGGCACCGCCACGCACGAGGCCATGCCCGCGCTCATCGAGCGCATCGCCAAACGCGAGGCCGCCGCCCTCGGCACCGAGGCCGAGCTCACCAACTACACCGTCGGCAACCTCAAGGTCGAGAACGATCCAGCCTGCAGCGAGCGCTGCCGCAACGCCGTCATCGAGTGCCTGGGCGAGGATGCCCTGACCACCTACCAGGGAACGCTCTCGGGTGAGGACTTCTCGGAATACCAGCACCGGGTACCCAGCGTGCTCGCGTTTCTCGGCACGCGCAACCCTAAGATCGGCGCCACGTACCCGCAGCATTCCTGTTACTACAAGATCGACGAGTCGGTGCTCATCAAGGGCGCCCTGCTCTCCGCGCAGTACGCGATCGACTTCTTGGCCGAATAGCGTAGACCGGCCGGACCGGGGCTAACGCCCGGAAAGGCTTTCGATAAAACCGAGGCACGCGGGCTTAGCCGCGTAGATGATGTCTTGAGGAACGCCCGCAGGAGCGCTACCGCCAAAGAGCAGGCCGGCATCGGCCGGATCGAGCAGACGCATGAGCCAAAGCGCGAGAAAGGCCGCTGCAGCAACAGCGAGCAGAGCTTTAGTCACGCGGTGGGCCGGCACCGACTCGACGCGCGCGTGCAGCGCCGCAAGCACAAATACCACCGGAACCAGCCAGAAGAGCGGGTGGTACGCGAGCGCTGCGTGCAGATTGAAGTGCAGTGCTGCAATCCAGGCGCGCGTGAGGCCACAGCCCGGACAAGCAACACCCGTCACAAACCGAACGGGACATCCGATACCCGTAACCCAGAGTGCCGCAAAGGCGGCCGCAAGCGTCAGCAAAAGGGAGAGGGCGCTGCGCACCTTTGCGCGAACGCCCTCTCGACTATCGGTCTGTTTTGGGGTTTCCCTCACCAGTGAACTCCAAAACCTAGCACGCGTTGTATGCCGTGGCCAGGGCATTCATGTTCTTGATAAGGATGTTCATTCCGATGATCGGCCCGATGCCGCAAACGATGACGCCGAAGATATACCACATGAGCACGGCGGTGCCGCCCTCCTGAAACACGAGACCGTAGCGCGGGGCGTTGGCTTGCAGGCGATTGCCGATCTTGTAATACCAGTAGTACGCGTAGATACCACAGGTGACGAGCGAGAGCAGAATAAAGACGAGCAGGCCCGGGGTCTCCTCGCCATCGCCCTCGCACATGGTATTCGCGTCGCGCGCCATAAGGTAAGTAAAGTAGAAACTGTAGATTCCGCAGGTGACGAGCGAGAGCAAAAACCACGTGAGCGTGCTGCGGTTGTTATCGATGTAGGGCTTCGGCATGCGCTGCTGCATTACCTGCTGCTGCGGCTGCTGGGCGGAGTACTGCTGCTGGTAGCCACCGGCCGGCTGTGCGGCAGAAGCGGGCTGGGAAGCCGACGCCGTCGTGGCGCCGCAGCTCGGGCAGAATTTGGCGGTATCGGCAATCTGGTTGCCGCAATGAGGGCAGAACATAGCTAACCCCTTTCTGGCTTAGAATTTTACAACTTGATAGCTTAAAACCCGCTACCGGGATCGGTCGGGCCGAACGGATTTTGCGGAGCCTCGGTCTGCTCGGGCACGTCGCCCTGGACCGGAGCCTGCGGTTGGGACTGTACGGGAGCGGCGCACTCAACAGGATCCGTAGCTGTCGGCTGCGGCGCGCCTGCAGGAGCGGCACCGGCGACGTTCTTGAGGTCGCTCGGCAGGCAGATGACGAAGTCGCTCTCGCCCTCGTGCGTCCACTCCTCGGCGTAACGGGCGGCCCAGTGACCGAGCGCGCGGAACTTGAGGATGTCCTTGAACACGCAGGCGAACATCACGACAAAAGCCACGATCATGAGGTAGATCACGAGAATGATGCCTCCGAGCTGCAGGAGATCATAAAGCCCGTCAAATGCGGAAGGGGCAGCGCTAAAACCGTTGTAACCAGAGCTGCTATAGCCGCCAAGGCTGTTGCTGTAACTCGAGACGGCAGCCGCAGCGATCCCGATAAAAATGACGGAGATGATGAGAACCACAAAGAATGCCACCGCATCGACAATGAGATCGGCGAGCACGGACGCGCAGAACAACTTGCCGAGCTGCTTTTTGCAGCTCTTCCAGACTTTATCGAGCGAAAAAGCGCTCTCCGCGCGTCCCGTCACGGCCAGATGCATGACGGCCGCGGCCGCGATCATGGCAAAGAGGATGCCGAGGGCGAGGGACGCTAGAGATACCAGCATGTCCAGTAGGTCGACAACCCCATCGAAGAAGGAGCTGGTATAGGAGTTGGAGTAGGGCGAGACCGACGAGGCGACGAAGGCGACCAGACCGCCGGCGGCAAAGACCTTGAAGAACATCGCGGGGATCACGGCAATAAAGTTGAGCGTGGACTCGAGCGCGCCCTTGAAGATGCCAAGCGAGAGCACCGAAGTGCGCAGGAGCGGCTTGTGGATATCGAAGCCCTCGCCGCGCGAGAGATCGCGACCCCACTCGATCGCGTAACCCGTGCCGCAGTTGGCGACGACAACGGCGGCGATCAGGCCGATCGGGCAAAGAAGCCAGCCGATGACGGGAATAACCGCGGCAAAGATCGAGACCACCGCGATAAGCGCCGGCAAGAATGCGATCTGGAAGATGCGCGGGAGCACGCCCTTGACCTTGGTGATGTCATCAAAAGCTTGCGCAAGGCAACCTTTGGGATACATGGGTGCTGCGGGCGCAGGCTGCTGCGGAGCATTGGCGGCCTGCTCCTCGGCGGCCGCAGCCGATGCCTTGGCAAAATCCGGTTGCGTCTGGGCCTCAGGTTGAGCGTTTAGCTCGGGCTGTGCCTGGGCCTGCGGGGTGGCCCCGGACTCAGGCTGCGCCTCGGGCGCCGGCTGCCCGGCAGTGCCCTCGGCGGCCGCACCGCACATCGGGCAAAAGCGAGCGTCCCCTTCGATGGGGGCACCACATTGACTACAGAACATTCCCTTTTCCCTTCTCGATCGCACACACGGAGGCGCATGCGAATGCGTTATTCCGTAAAGGAAGCGCTTTTTGTTGCGCAACGTACATATTAAAGCAGCGCGCCATCTCCCTCAGCGAGAGACAGCGCGCTTAACGCTCGGCTAATTTTCAGCGAACCGCGGCTGTACCAGGTTACTCCGCGTGCTCGGCCTCGTCCTCGGGCTTGAGCCCGTCGATGAGATGCTTTTGGCTCTCGGCATACTCCTCAGGCGTTACCACGTCCTCGATGCGCAGGTTGATGCCCGCCACCTCAAGACCGGTCATGGCCTGCAGGCGCTCGGTCACGCGCTCCTTAACGTCCTCAAAAATATCGGGTGCATAGGCGCCGTACTCAATGATCACGGAGATGTTCACGACCACGCGGTTGTCGTCGGTGACCTCCACCGACACGCCCTTGGTGAGGTTCTCGGCGCCGAACTGCTCCTGCACAAAGTGCATAAGGTTGCCCTTCATGCCGAGCACGTGCGGGACCTCGCGCGTGGCCATGGCCACGATCTTCTCGATCACGCCGTTCGAATAGGTGAGGGAGTCCTCGGTCTCGTCGTACTCCTCGATCTCCTGATCGAGCTGCTCGTCCTCAGCGACCGCGAGCTCCTGCTCGGGCTCGCGCTCCTCGACGTTCTCGTTTGCCATGAGATGCTCCTTTGCTCGATGGTTAAGCTAGCCGCGGCCGCCAAAGAGGCGGTTGAAGAAGTTGACGATACCGTTGTCGCCGTCGCGCATCTGCCCGATCAGCGCACCCACGAACACAAAGACCGCGATGACGATCGTGTCCCACAGGCCCACGGTGAGAATGAGCACGGCAAGGATAAAGCCCGCGAGCGCGCCCTTGGCCGTGCCCGGGTGCTTGACGGCGTAGCGCCATGCGGTAGCGCCCATGCCCTTGATGAGGCCGACGGCGTCCTTGAGATCGTCATCGGGCTCGCGCTGCTCTGCAGCCGCCTCGTCCTCGACGACCTTCTTGTGCGCAGGCTTTGCCGCAAGCGCCTTGCTTTTGGCGGGCGCAGGCGCGGGCTCGCTCGGCGCAAAGTCGACCATCAGCTGCGGTGCCGACTTGGGCTTTTTCTCGTTACTCTCGCTCACCGGAAACCTCCTTGGTCAGCGTTTTGGTCTTGGTAGGAAGGAACTTGATGCGCACAGAGACCGCCTCGGCGCCCAACAGGCCGTTGCAGGCGCGCTCGATGTTGGCGCCCACGCGGTTGCCGACGGACTTGAGGTCCTCGTCGCCGAGGTAAGCGAGCTCGATCACCAGGCGCACACGCGCGGCTCCCGTGCCCTGAATGCGCCCCATCACGCGCTCCACCAGCATGTCGTCCTCGGCGGCCGCGGTAGCGCGGGCACACGACTCGACGGCCGCAAGCGCAACCTCCACCTGCTGGCCACCCTCGAGCTTGAGGCCCTTGGGCTCGGGGCGGCTCATAAGCAGACGCAGCACCGTGATGAGCACGCCAAGCGCGGTGATGCCGATACTCGCCAAGACCGCGATGCGCGCCGCGTACTCGTGCCGAAGCAGCAGCGTCAGCCGCGCCGAGTACGTGGTGAACACCATGCCGCCAAACCAGCCGAGGGCGCAAATCGCCGCGGCAAGATAAACGATGGCCAAAAGCTTTTTAAGCACGCGCACGGGACCCTCCCCTCTTAGCACAGAGCCGGGCTCGGCGCGGTGCGCACGGGCTCGGCTCAGAACGGTTCAATCAGACGCGGAACATGCTCCGCACCGGTCTTACTCCTCCTCGAGGGCGGCGATGACCTCGTCGGTCATGTCCATGGTGCTGTAGACGTCCTGGACGTCGTCGAGCTCCTCGAGACGGTCGATGAGGCGCTGGACCTTCTTGGCGTCGGCGCCGGAGACCTCGGTCGGGGTGGTCGGGATCATGGTGAGCTCGGAACCCTTGACCTCGATGCCCTGCTCCTCAAGAGCCTTGGAAACGGCCATGAGGCTGTTGGGGGCGGTGGTGACGACCCACTGATCGTCGGCGTCCTCGTAATCCTCGCCGTCGGCCTCGGCCACGGCCATCATGAACTCGTCCTCGTCGCCGGCGGCGCCGTTGGCGATCATGGTCTCCTTCTTGGCGTTGGGGTCGAGGACCTCCTTGGCCACGACGATCTGGCCCTTGCGCTCGAACTGGAAGGCCACCGAGCCGGTGGTGCCGAGGTTGCCGCCCGCATGCGAGAAGGCGGAACGCACGTCGGCGGCGGTGCGGTTGCGGTTGTCGGTCAGGCACTCAACATACACGGCGACGCCTGCGGGGCCGTAGCCTTCGTACACGATGTTCTCGTACACGGCGGCGTCGGCACCGGTGCCGAAGGCCTTGTCGATAGCCGACTTGATCTTGTCCTTGGGCATGGACTGCGCCTTGGCCTTGGCCACGGCGGCCGCGAGCGAGGCGTTGTTCTCGGGGTTGGGGTCGTTGCCGAGACGGGCGGCAACGGTGATGTTGCGGCTCAGCTTGGAGAAGAGGGCGGAACGCTTGGCGTCCTGCGCGCCCTTACGGTGCTTGGTAGTGGCCCACT
>CAVDZW010000099.1:0-1371 GCA_963613305.1 bacterium
GTGTTGTTCTCGCAGATATAGACGTAGTCGAGGTCCTCGGCAGCGATGCGCTCGTTCACGGGGGCAAGGTCGGGGATACGGTCGAAGTTCGTGTCTTCCGAGCTCGCGAGGCAGACGGCCTCGCCGTACTTGCCGGCTTCCTTAAACGCCTTCTGCGCAAAGTTGCCGGTCACGAGGTAGCCGGCGCGCCCGCGGCGCATGAGGTTCATGGGGATCCCGGCAAACTGCAGCGTGGCGCCGCCCTGCAAAAAGAGGACGCGATAGTTGTCGGGGATGCTCAGCACGCGGCGGAGCGTGGCCTCGGCGTCGTCGATGATCTCTTGGTACATGGGAGACCTGTGGCTCATCTCCAGCACGGACATGCCGCATCCGCGGTAGTCGAGCATCTCGCTCGCGATCTCGGCAAGAACGCTCTCGGGCAGCGCGGCGGGACCGGCTGAGAAATTATGGACACGAGCCATCAGATCAAACCTTTCTCGAGGCAATCGCGTTCGGCTAACTTTAGCACAGTGGAGCGAAGACGGCGCAACCGTCACATTTAAATCCGAGTGTTCAGCTCGGATTTAGGTCGGATTGAATGGGTTTCGATGTCCGTGTGGCGCATTTGTGCAGGTGTGCGGCGGTAAGCGGTTGACAGATTCGGTTGCAGGCGGCCTGGGGGAAGGACCTTTAAGCGGCCACATGTGCAAAGTGGCGCCCGCATATCCGGGCTCGCGCCGCGACGTTTATGCCAGGCTCGCCACCACCGCGTCGTCGCCGGGGTGGATCACCGTGTCGCCGTTGGGGATGATGTCGCGCCCCTCGCGCTTGAGCATGACCACCACAAAGCGCCGGCGCTCGGCCGGCAGGTTGCGCAGGGCGCGGTTGGCCCAGCGGTGCCGAGCGCCGATGCGGAACTCGCGGAGCTCTATCTGCTCGCTCTTCTCAAAGGTGGGGGCGGCGAGCACCAGCAGGTCGCCTGCCTCGATGCGAGTGCTCCCGTTGGGGATCAGCGGTTCCGACCCATGACGCAAGATCAACACCACGAGCATGTTCTCGATCGAGCCTGCCTCGGCAAGCGTCTTGCCCACAAAGGGGTGCTCGCGATCGACCTTGATCTTGACGAAGCTCAGGCTGCCCTCTTCCTGATAGTCGTTGAATGTGCGCATGACGTCTGCCGAGGCGTCGACCATGTCGAGCTTGCGCGCCACGGCGGGCAGGAGCGATCCCTGCACCACGATGGAGAGAACTGCCACCAAAAACACGAGGTCAAAGAGGTCGTAGGCGCCGGGCACGCCCTCCACCACCGCATAGAGCACAAAGACCACCGATGCGGCGCCGCGCAGGCCCGCCCAGCTCACGAGGGCCATCTGGCGTACGCTCGCGCGGAAG
>CAVDZW010000099.1:1381-9249 GCA_963613305.1 bacterium
CGCGGAAGGGGGCGAGCACGCCGGCCACAGCGAGGGGGCGGCCGATGAGGAGCATAAAGGCGAGGAGCCCCGCGGCCGGCAGGAGCATCTCGGGCAGGCGCGCGGGCGTCACGAGCAAGCCGATGAGGAAGAAGATCGCCATCTCGGCCATCTCGCAGATCACGTCGAAGAATCGCGCGGCCTCGCGCTTGGCGGGCACGTCGGCGCGGCCGAGCACCATGCCGGCGAGATAGACGGACAAAAAGCCCGAGCCGCCAAAGCAGTTAGGCAGCGCGTAGGCCACGATCGCCACGCCCACGAGGGCGATGATCTCGGAGCCCGACATGTCCTGCCCAAAGCGGTCGAAAATGCGACAGGCGAGCCAGCCTATGGCAAGGCCGCAGGCGATGCCGATTCCGATCTGCTGCGCAAGGAGCACGGGAACGTTCACGGAGTGGCCGGCGGCGAGGGTGGCAAAGACCACGGTGAGCATGTAGGAGAGCGGGTCGTTTGAGCCCGATTCGAGCTCGAGCATGGAGTCGGTCCCGTTCTTGAGCGAGAGACGGTGCTCGCGGAGCACGCTGAACACGCTCGCCGCGTCGGTAGATGCCACGCAGGAGCCGAGCAGCAACGAAGAAATCCAGTCCATGCCGAACACAAGATGGGCAAAGGTGCCGGTGAGCCCTGCGGTGATGACGACGCCGACAGTCGAGAGCAGCACGGAGCGCACGGCGACCGGGCGCGCGAGCTCGAGGTTGGTGTTGAAGCCGCCGTAGAACATGATGAACATGAGCGCCGTGCAGCAGACGCTCTCGGTGAGCTCGTAGTTCTCGAAGTCGATGTGCAGGGGGCCGTTGACGCCAAAGAGCATGCCGAGCGCCACAAAGATGATGAGCGTAGGGAAGGGCAGACGTTTGGCCACCGGTTTGATGAGCAGGCACGCGACGATCACGATGCCGCAAAAAAGTAGAAGCTGGTTCATGGGGAGTGCGCTCCTTGTGGTCGGGGACGATACGCGTCGGGCTGGCCGCTACGAGCGTTCGTTTAATCCTACCCAGGGCCGGACCCCTGTTGCACCCGTGCACGAGACCGTTACAATATGAACGTTGAAGTTTAAGTTGAGGTTTTAGGTTGCGCGGGGCGAACTTGCGCGCGCGGGACCGAACGGCAGGAGAGGAGCGATGGAGCATGGCCGTCTACGTCACATCCGATGCGCATGGGCATCTTCGCGCCCTCGATGCGGCGCTCGAGCTGGCGCAGCCCGGTGCCGACGACACCGTCTACGTGCTCGGCGACATGATCGACCGCGGTCCCGACCCGCTCGGTTGCGTGCGGCTCGTGCGCTCGCTTCCCAACGTGCGCGTGCTCAAGGGCAACCACGAGCAGATCATGCTTCGCGCGCTCTCGGCCACGGCCGACCAGATCGACCGCGACACCTGGGAGATCAACGGCGGCTGGACCACCCTCAACCAGCTGCAGGCCCTGAGCGATGAGGAGTTCGAGGAGCTCGGGCGCTGGTTCAGCGGCCTTGCGCTCTCGGATGTGGTGGAGGTCTCCGGACGTCCCTATATTTTGGTGCACGCGGGCATCGATTCCGCCCGTGCCCGCCGCTACCTGCTCGAGCACGGTGTCGATTGCGCGGATGGTCGTGGCGCCACGGCGGCTTCCCCTGAGCTCTTGCGCTCCATGCTCGCCGATCAAGACGAGGAGGACCTGCTCTGGACGCGCGGTCCCTTCTGGGGCGAGCCGACGGGCCTTGTCGATGCGGAGGGTTCGGGCCCCGTGGTCATCGCGGGCCACACGCCGTCCGTCTCGCTCGGGCGCTATGCGGATGTCGCCAACTGCTCGGGCCTCGACGAGAAGACCGGCCGCGGTTGCTTTGTGTTCGTGGGAGCGGGCCAGGCCACCGCGGGCGTTCCCGACCGCATCGACATAGACTGCTCGGCGGCTACGGGCGCGGAGTTCGGCGCCGTGGGCGTGCTGCGCCTCGACGACGGCGCCACGTTCTATGCCCCGGTCGAGGATTAGTGCAGGCTCCTGATTAGTGCAGGCCCCTGAACGGGTTGCGGGCATGGTCGATGCTCCGGCGGATTCGTACGTACTCGCCGATGAGGAGCGCCAGCAGCAAGATCATGACGGCAAGGTAGCTCACCACGGCGCCCATGAGGCCGAACAGGTTGACGAGCACGAGCGGCATCACGACGGAGGCGACAAAGCACACGAGATAGGCGCGCATGACGTCGCCCGCTCGCCTGAGCACGGTGACGACCGCATAGAGAAAGTCGATTGCCGCAGTGACGCCGCCAGCGAGCACCATGAGGTAGGCGAGCGTGCGATATTTCTCGAAGTTCAGGCCGTAGAGCGTGCCGAGGAGATTCACGCCCCAGGCGCCCATGAACGCCCAGACGGCACCGGTAATGACCACGATCACGCCGAGCACGGCAAAAATGATGAGATCGAACCGCTTGCGCTTGCTCGGGCTCGCCCAGATGTTCGAGAGGGTGAGGAGCTGCGGTTTGTACACGAACCCGATGGCGAGCAGAATCGCTTGCGCGGGAAAGTAGAGCGCGTTGAAGTAGAGCTGGTTTTTGTAGGGGAGTGCACCTTCCATCACGAACTTGGGCATCGATTCGATGAGGTTAAAGAGCATGAGCGCGCAGAAGAGCGGGGCGCAGCGCACAAAGAGGTCGCGCACCTCCGAGAGGCGCGGGCGGCGCGATTTCTCGGTCTCGAGCAGGGCGAGCGGGAGCGTGAGCAGCGCGAGCGAGGCCACGGCGGCAATCGCCATTCCGATGCTCGCCACGACCATGTTGCGGGTGATGAGCAAAAGGAGCGTGTAGACAATGACCACGCCTGCGGAGCGGAGTGCCTGGCTGATGCCCGCGAGATAGAGCTTGTCGGCCTGCTGCAGGCGTCCCTCGTAGACGTCGGCAACGCCGTCGACGATCTTGTAGATATAGACGCCCATGCTGATGGTGGCCATGGCGGCGCTGTAGCCGCGCACGCGCACGTAGAGGACGCCGATAAGGAGCGCCAGAACGGCGAGGATCCAGCGGTTGAGCTGGTAGGAGGCAAAACTCTCGGCTTCGTCGATGTCCGACACCTGATAGTTGCGCACGCCGTAGTTGCAGGCGATCATGAGGAGCGTTCCCGTCACAAAGGCCATCGAGAACATGCCCGCCTGCTCGGCGTCGGCGAACTGCGTGGAGACGATGGTGAGAAGCGGGAACACAAAGCCCCAGATGGCCGTGCCCGCGGTGTTCCAGAGATAGTCGCGCCGGGTCGCGTGCTCCTCGTATTCGGCCTCCTGACCCGAAAGATCGCCCGCGTAGATGGAGCTCAGGAGCCGTCCCCACCAGGCGTTGACGGTGCGGCGGATAAAGCCGGTCTCGCTCGAGCGTCTGCGGCGGGCGGGGCGGCCGGCCTGGTTGCGTCGAGGGGTGTCCGTGCGCTCGAGCTCCTCGAGCGTGTGCGAGGCGGGAAAGAGACCGGTCTCGATGCGCCCGCCCCGGTGCGCGGCGGCGCTGCCTACCGAGGTGTCGGTGATGCCGCGACGGCGTGCAATCGCCTCGCGGATGCGGTCGATGGGGGTACGGGCCACGGGAGCTCCTTTCGTGAACGTTTCGCATTATATCGTCGCGGTTATGCTGCCGGGGTGCATCCGGTCGGCGCTTCGATTCGGTGAGGACGCGCGGCCGTCCGGTTTTGAGCCACCTTGCGCGGTCGGCGGACGGATTCCGGCCGCCTTGGGTCGAGCGTGACCACGCCCTGCGCCCTGCGGTCACAGGGTTCTCGTGCGGGATCGAGCACGTCTACCTGCTAATTTTGCGCGGGCAATACCCATCTGCCGACAAAAAATGCCGTCTGCGGCAAAAATACTTTACAAAGCACAGATTATATGAAAGCCCCCTGCGCTATTCTTATGCGGCTATCCACCCCCGATGCGGCCTGCGCCGCACAACAGGAGCCCTGTTATGGATTTCGTATCGTTCCTACTCGCCCTCGTTCCGATCCTTTGGCTGGTCGTCATGCTGCTCGTCTTTAAGTGGCCGGCATGGAAGGCGGCGATCGGCTCCTTTGTCCTCTCGGCGCTGCTCGCCTTTTTCTGGTGGCACCTACCGGCCGACCAGGTCGCCACGGCCTCGCTCGAGGGCATCCTCATGGCGCTTTGGCCCATCGTGCTCGTTATCATCGCCGCGGTGTTCACCTACAACCTCTGTGTGCGCACGGGCGCCATGGACGTGATCGGCCACATGATCACCTCCATCTCGAGCGACCGTCGTCTGCTGGCGCTGCTCGTGGCCTGGTGCTTCGG
This sequence comes from bacterium, assembly GCA_963613305.1. Lineage (GTDB taxonomy): Bacteria > Actinomycetota > Coriobacteriia > Coriobacteriales > Coriobacteriaceae > Collinsella. The sequence continues at coordinate 5,676 of CAVDZW010000099.1, forward strand.
CGGCTTCATGGAGGGCATGGCGGGCTTCGGCACCGCGGTGGCCATCCCCGCCGGCATGCTTGCCGGTCTTGGCTTCGAGGCCATTCCCGCCGTGCTCATTTGCCTGCTCGCCAACGGCGTTCCCACTCCGTACGGCTCGATCGGCATCCCCACGGTCTCGCTCGCGCAGCTCGTGGGCCTCGACTCCACGCGCCTTGCGTTCATCCAGCTTTTGCAGCTCGCCCCGTTCTTCGTGGTCGCGCCCGTGCTCATCGTGCTCGTGGCCGGTCGCATCAAGGACGCCGAGGGCAACATGCCGAGTCCGGCCGAGCGCCTGCACGGTGTGCTCGCCATCGCGCTTGCCTCCGGCATCTCGTTCATCGTCGCCTCGACCGCCGTCGCCTACTTCGTGGGCGCCGAGCTCGCGGTCGTCGTGGGCTCCATCGTCTCCCTCGGCGTGACCGCCGCTCTCTCCATGCGCGCCGAGAAGAGCGGGCATCTCTCTGAGCGCTTCCACATGCGCATCGAGGCCGGCGAGGCCGTGACCCCCAAGGGCGCCCTCACCGCGTGGAGCTGCTTCATCCTGATCTTCGTGCTGCTCCTCGGCACCTCGAGCCTCGTGCCGTGGATTCACGACGGCCTCGCGCCCATCGCCTCGCACGTGCAGGTCTTTGACGGCAAAAACCCGGGTACTCTCACCTTCTCGTGGATCAACACCCCGGGCGTGTGGATCTTCATCGCCGCCTTCGTGGGCGGTCGCATCCAGGGCGCGAGCTTCAAGGTCATGGGCGAGGTGCTCGCTGCCACCGTCAAGCAGATGATGCCCACCGTCATCACCATGCTTTCGGTCCTCGCCTGCGCCAAGGTCATGGGCTATGCCGGCATGATCTCGTCGATCAGCGCTTTCTGCATCGGCGTCACGGGTGGTGCATATCCGCTCATCGCCCCCTGGATCGGTGCCGTGGGCACGTTCGTGACCGGCTCGGGCACGAGCTCGGGTATGCTCTTCGGTGCCATCCAGAGCCAGGCTGCAGACGCCCTCGACGTGAGCCCCTACTGGATGGTGGCCCTCAACTCGCTCGGCGTGGCGGCCGGCAAGATGCTCTCGCCGCAGACGCTCGCCATCGGCCTCGCCGCCGTGCACGTGCGCGGCAAGGACGCCGAGCTCCTGAGCGCGATCCTGCCTTACGGCCTTGCGTTCCTCGTCTGTATGAGCCTGCTCGCCTTTGCGGGCGCGGGGCTTGCGCTCTAGGTCCTGATGGGCCAGGCCGAGGCCTGAGATCCGCCGTTTGGTGGCCGGATTCCATCCGCATATCTGCCTTTATGCTGGCGACCGTTTGCCGATTGGTGAACGGTCGTCTCTTTTTGTGTGCGACCTCCGGGGCATAAAGGGCTTTACGTGAGTAAAGCGCCGCGTGCCCCGCGCCGCGTGCGCGCGCAATAAGGAGGAACATATGGCGGAAGCAACGGCTGCCAAGATTCTCGAGGGCCTCGGCCTCGATGCCGCGCGTGCGGAGGGCGATCCCGTCCCCGGGCGCGGCTTTTTCGTTGACTTGCCGATCGCGGAGCTCGCCGAGCACGCGCTCGCGCGTAAGGAGGGCGAGTTCGCCTCCAACGGTGCGTTCGTGGTCAAGACCGGCGAGTTCACGGGGCGCTCGCCCAACGACCGCTTTGTGGTCGATACGCCCGACGTGCACGACAAGATCGCGTGGGGTGCTGTGAACTGCCCGATCGACGCCGAAGCGTTCGCGCGGCTCCGTACAGACGTGCTCGCCTATCTCGATGAGCGCGATGTCTTTGTCGTCCGCGGCATGGCCGGGGCCGACCGCAACCACTCCCGCAAGTTCATGGTCGCTTGCGAGCGCGCGAGCCAGGCGCTCTTTATCAAGCAGATGCTCGTGCGCCCGCGTGCCCGCGAGATGGCGCGCTTTGGCGAGCCCGACTTTACCGTGCTCGCGGCCCCCGGTTTTGTCTGCGACCCTGAGCGCCACAAGACAAACTCCTCGGCCGGCGTGGTCATCAACTTTGCCGAGCGCATCATCGTCGTGGCCGGTACCGGCTACTCCGGCGAGATCAAAAAGTCGATCTTCAGCGTCATGAACTACCTTTTGCCCATCGAGGACGATGTGCTCCCCATGCACTGCTCCGCGAGCATGGACCCCATAACGCACGATACGGCCGTGTTCTTCGGCCTCTCGGGCACGGGCAAGACTACGCTCTCGGCCAACCCCACGCGCCTGCTCATCGGCGATGACGAGCACGGTTGGTCCGACATGGGCATCTTCAATATCGAGGGCGGCTGCTATGCCAAGTGCGAGGGGCTTGATTTCTTCCATGAGCCCGAGATCTACAACGCCGTTCGCTTTGGCGCCCTCTGCGAGAACGTGGTGCTGAACGACGACCGCACGCCCGACTACAACGACACCTCGCTCACGCGCAACACCCGCGTTGCCTATCCGGTGGAGCACATTCCCAATGCCTGGTGCAAGGGCATGGGCGGCGTTCCGAGCGTGGTGCTCTTCCTCACATGCGATGCCTTTGGCGTGCTGCCGCCTATCTCGCGTCTCACTCCCGAGGCGGCCATGTACCACTTTGTGACCGGCTTCACCGCCAAGGTGGCCGGCACCGAGCAGGGCATCACCGAGCCTACGCCGACGTTCTCGTCGCTTTTTGGCGAGCCGTTTATGCCGCTCGACCCGATGATCTACGCCAAGATGCTCGGCGACCGCATTTCCGATGGCAACACACGCGTCTATCTCGTGAACACCGGTTGGATCGGTGGTGGCTACGGTGTGGGGCACCGCATCGAGCTCGCCTACACGCGCGCCCTCGTGGCCCGCGCGCTCGACGGCACCCTCGAGGAGTCGGAATTCGTGCACGACGACATCTTTAACGTCGATATCCCCACGAGCTGCCATGGCGTGCCCGACGGCATCCTCGTGCCGCGTCAGCACTGGCAGAGCGCTGCGCGCTACGACGAGGCCGCGCATCATCTGGCCTCGATGTTTGAGGAGAACTTTGAGAAAAAGTACTCGCATCTGCCCAAGGAGGTGCGCGAGGCGGGACCGCATTCACAGGTGCCGGCGCGCGTGGTGCCTGGCGGGCACAAGCGGCTCGGCGGGCATTTGATACATCATAAGAGGTAGCGTTCGGGTCTTACTGGGTTTGGTTACTTTGCTGTCCGGCGGCAGGGGTTCCTTTCACGCGAAAACGAGCTTCGCAAACGTTTTCGCTTAGAAAGGAACCCCTGCCGCCTACCGTTTAGCTCCTGCACAGTAAGCCCCGCTGGTCGCGGAGGGCGAGTGGTGCTTGGTTGTGGCGGTAACGGGCTGGCGCAGGTCCCGGTTCTGGTTGGCACAGGGGGACTGGCTGACGCAGGGCTCGGTTCCGGTTGGCGCGAGTGGCTTCGCCTCGCGTGGTTCCGGCTGCGGGGGATACGAGCTGACGCAGGGCTCGCCTCTGCTTGGCGCGAGTGGCTTCGCCTCGCGCATTGCCCGTTTGTTAGGTGGCCTGGGCTTATGCGGCTCCTCTAATGGTGCGCGAGTGGCTTCGCCTCGCGCGGTTCCGGTTGTTAGGGGTGCTGGGTTTTTGCGGG
>CAVDZW010000099.1:9259-12418 GCA_963613305.1 bacterium
CCTTTAAAGTGTGCGGGTGGCTTCGCCTTGCGCGGACTTTGTCGAGGAGTTGTGGGGCGGTTTGAACTGGGGCTTGGTTTCGGTAGGATGTTGCGCTGTTAACAAGTTGGATTGGCTGTACGGGAGGTGCCTTGGTGGCGCGCGAGACTGATATTGCGACCGATGAGCAGCGGTTTGAGGAGTTCGTGGGAACGATCTCGGCGCTTGCTAAAGAGGTACAGCGCATCAAGGCTGCCGAGAGCGCTGAGCTTGGGCTCACGGGGGCCGACATCATGGTGCTCTACTACCTTGCGGGCGCTACGGGAGGCATGACAGGGGCCGAGTTGGCGCGTGCCGTCGGCGTTTCGCGTGCTGCTGTGTCGCGCACGCTTGCGCGCATGGAGCGCGAGGGGTTCGTTGAGGTGCGGACGGGGGAGAACGATGCCCACTACCGCGCGCCCGTTCGCCTTACCGAGCGCGGGCGCACGGCGGCCGAGCGCGCGCGGGAGCGCATCGGATACGTGATGCATGCCGTTTCCTCGGCGCTCACGCCCGACGAGCGTGCGCAGATGTACCGATCGCTTGCGCAGGTGCTCGACTGTCTCAAGGGAGTCTCGCGCGACTAGACTGAAGACGCCTGCTGCTGGCGGGCGCCTCTCCTTCCTGGCAATCGGGCGCGTGAGCGGGCTGCAATCTACCTGCAAGTTCGTAACATTCATGCGCATACCTATGTCGCGGGCATGTTAATCAGTTAACAAAATTTATCACAACCGAAATTCGCGTCCACACCATCGAACAGAAATGAGTTAAACCATGACAGTTCAGATCATCACCGACTCGGCAAGCGATATCCAGGCGGGGGAGTACGAGAACCTGACCGTCTTGCCGCTTTCCATCACCTTTGGGCAGACCGTCTACCAAGACGGTGTCGACCTTACGCGTGAGCGCTTCTACGAGCTGCTTATCGAGGGAGACGAGCTGCCCAAGACCGGACAGGTGAACCCCTACCAGTTTGCCGAGGCCATCTCTGAAGTGCGCGCGAAGGGCGATGACGCCGTGATCATCACGGTCGGCTCCAAGCTCTCGGGCACGCATCAGAGCGCTCAGACCGCGCTTGCCGAGGCGCCGGGCGGCGACATCTTTGTCGTCGATTCCAATAACGTAACGCTCGGCGAGCGCGTGCTCGTGGAATATGCGCTCGAGCGCGCTGCTGCGGGCGCGACGGCCTTTGAGATCGCGCGCGACGTCGAGCGCATCCGCGATCGCGTGCGCGTGCTCGGCCTTCTCGACACGCTCGAGTACCTGCGTCGCGGCGGGCGTATCTCGACGGCGACCGGGTTCGTGGGCGAGCTGCTCTCGGTCAAGCCGGTGGTTGCCGCCGAAGACGGCCAAATTGTCATGCTCGGTCGCGCACGCGGTTCAAAGAACGGCCGCAATCTTTTGAACCAACAGGTCGAGAGTGCAGGCGGCATCGACTTCTCCCTGCCCATCGCTCTTGGCTACACGGGTCTCTCCGACAAGTTGCTCCGCAAGTACATCGCCGATAGCCACGGGCTTTGGGAAGACTCCGGACGCGAGGAGCTGCCCGTTCACCTCATTGGCGCCACGATCGGCACGCATGTAGGCCCAGGGGCCATCGCCTTTGCCTTCTTTGCCAACGAGTAGCAGCGCTGGCTCCTCGTACTGCTTTCAATTTCCTTTAAAATAAGCAAATTTTCGCAGGTAAAAGCAGTGATTTGAGTGTTTTTGCCCAGGAGCTGCGGGGTATACGTCCTTCCGTGTACATACAGCGGAGAGGAGACTCCATGGCATTTAAAGAGATCGCGCTCGACGAGCTCGAGGTGAGCCCGTTCACCAAGTTCGATAAGGATTGGGCGCTTGTTACCGCCGGAACAGAAGAATCCTTTAACACCATGACGGTGAGCTGGGGCGGACTCGGCACGCTCTGGTCGCGTCCGGTAGCCACCGTCTACATTCGCCCGCAGCGCCACACCAAGCAGTTCGTGGACGAAAACGGCCTCTTTACCGTTTCGTTCTATGCAAGCGAGCACAAGCGCGCGCTTGGTGTGCTCGGTACCAAGAGCGGCCGCGATGGCGATAAGGTCGCCGAGGTCGGCTTCACGCCGGTGCAGATTGCAGGGGAGCCTGCGTTTGAGGAGGCTGAGCTCGTGCTCGTGTGCCGCAAGCTCTATGCGGACGAGATTCGACCCGAGAATTTCGTCGATGCGGCTATCGATGCCGAGACCTATCCCGAGCACGACTACCACACGCTCTATATCGCTGAGGTCGAGCACGCGTTCGTTCGCGCCTAAGGCACGGTCTTAAAGATTCTCATGCCCTGTATCGACTTGAACAAAAATGCTCGAGCCGATGCGGGGCATATTTGTTTCGAGTGTATCTCCTGTATGTTTCCACTGATAAATCCTTCCGTAAGCCACCTCTGCATGCACGCGGCCTGATGAGTCTCAACTTATTAATTACCCCCCCATTGACGTATCGGTAGTGCCCAAGAGTGCTAGCATCGTTTGCGGCGTAAGGGGAGAGCTCCCTCTGCGCACGTTTTATCGGAAAGGGGTCTTTATGGCAAAAGATAAAACAAAGGTAAAGCCGACCTGGGAGCCCAATGAGGCTCCGGCAAAGAGCTGGGCCATCTTCTTTGTGGTGACCTACTTTGCCTCTGAGATTATCAGGTGGGCGTTCGGCGGCCTGACGGGCATGCTGGATCTGTCTGGGTCGTGGGCATGGCTGCCGGAGGTTCTCGACTCGTTCGGTGGCTTTGCGCTCTCGTTCTTGGCCATGTGCTGGCTTCTCAAGCGCATCTGCAAAACGTCGATGCACGATCTGGTCTTTGGCAGCAAGGGAAGGTTCGACCTTCGCCTTGCCGGCTTGATTCTCGTTTTTTGGATCGTTGGCGCGGTGATCGCCATGTATGCCGTTCCCGGTGGCGAGGGTGCGGAGTCGACGCTTAACGATATCGGCATCCTGCCCATCGCGGTGAATATCGTTCTCGCGCTTGCCCTCGTGTGGATGCAGACCACCTGGGAAGAGGTCATGTTCCGCGGCGTGGTTCTGCGCGGAACCTGCGGCGACAAACTCCGCCCGACGGTTCCGTCTATCATCGGCGGCGTGCTGCTGAGCCTCCTGTTCATGAGCATGCATCTGGCGAACCCCGAAGTAACC
>CAVDZW010000100.1:0-1250 GCA_963613305.1 bacterium
CGACACCTACTTCGAAGCCGAAGAAGCCGTCCAAGCCGGCCTCGCCGACCGCATCGTCACGTCGCTTTAGCAGCTGCCCAGCAAGCCGCTCATGCGATGTGCCCGCTAAGCAAACCTCCCGCAGTGCCGAGCGCTTTGCTTGTTGAGCGACCTTGCTCGCGAGGACGTTTGCGTGTGGGCGTATCACGCGGACGGGCCACAGCTCCAGAAGAACTTCCTAAAAACCCTTCAACCGAAAGAAGACCTCATGATCAGCACCTCAACCACCGACCGTTCCGCCTACGCGGGCGAGCTTATCCTCACTGCCGAGCGCACCGCGAGCATGGACTCGTGGAAGACCGGCCTCAACAACAACCTGCTCGTGCTCGGAAGTTCGGGCGCGGGCAAGACGCGCAACTTCGTCATTCCCAACCTGCTGCAATGCGAGGGCTCCTACGTGGTCCTCGACTCAAAAGGCCGGCTTTGCGACGAGGTTGGACCCTATCTGTTCGAGCACGGCTACAAGGTCGATCAACTCGACTTCACCACCATGGAAGGGTCGGTCGGTTATGACCCGCTGAACCATGTGCGCTGGCGGCGCGGACGCCCGCTCGGGCAAGATATCGTGCGCATTGCGACCACGCTGTTTCCGCGCGAGGACATGGGCCAGGACCCGTTTTGGTCAAGTGCCGCGGCCAATTACCTGGCGAGCTACATCGCCTACGTCTTTGAGGCGCTGCCGGATCGCGCATGGAACATGGCTTCGGTGGTCGACGTGTTCGAACGGGCATGCAGCGGGGACGCGGCGGTCATGTTCGCCCAGCTCGAGCGGGAGGATCCCGACAGCTATGCCGCGGCACTGTTCCGGCGCGCCCGTACCACGTCGCGTGCCGAGAAGATGCATGCGAGCATCATGGGCATCATCGCAGCGAACATCTTTCCGCTCACGTTCGACGGGGCGCTCGCGTCATTCAGGAACCCCAAGCAGATCGATTTCCGCCAGCTCGGCCGCGAGCGACGTGCGCTCTTTGTGACCATGGACGACATGGACCGGAGCCTGGCGCCGCTCACGAGCCTCTTTGTGCGCCAGGCGTTCCAGAGCCTCTGCGCCTTTGCCGACAGTTCCTGCAACGGGGGAAGGCTGCCTGTTCCGGTGCGCTTTGTGCTCGACGACTTCGCTAACCTCGAGCTGCCCGGCATCGACGACGTGCTCTCGGTCATCCGCAGTCGCGAGATGAGCTGCACGCTCATCTGCCAGACGGTGAGCCAGC
>CAVDZW010000100.1:1314-4606 GCA_963613305.1 bacterium
TACTTCTCGCTGCGCGCCAACCGCACACCGAGCACGCTTCTCGAGACCCCTGCGGGTAGTTGGTGGTATTTCGAGCGTGGCCAGCGCGGCGTGCTCGAACCGGCCTACGAGCTCAAGCGGCATCCGGGATATGTCGAGCTGGAGCAACAGGAGAGATGGGAAGAGCAGTGGGCGGAGCTCCCGCTCGATCTCAACTTTGACCTCGATTCCATCGATCCGTTCGTGGATTCCGTCGACCCGATCGCAGCGGCATGATGGGCAGCCGAGTTGCTCCTAGTGCGCGGGGTAGTGGTTGGTGTGGAGCCTCAGATGGCGTGGCGTTTAAATCATGCACCTGACAATGCCTGATACTAAACTGCTAAAATATGAGTAATCAGGTTTATATATTTAAAGGATTACGCATATATGAGTAATATTCATAGGCTAGTCACCATGAAGTCGCCAGCCGAGTCTCTAAAGGCTGTTGCTGCTCGCGAGAAGGAGCGCAGGAGGGCTTTGGGAATTACCCAGCAGCAGCTGTCGCAGCGATCCGGTGTTTCGCTCGGGACGCTTCGCCGTTTTGAGCAGACGGGGCAGGCCTCCTTCGAAGCTGTGTTGAGAATAGCCCGCGCACTCTCCTGCGAGTCGGAAATCGACGCTCTCTTTGCTAAACCGGCGTACCGTTCAATTCAGGAGGTAATCGATGAACAAGGACGCTCGTGACACCTTGCCGTTAGACAGATGCTCACAAACAGTCTCGAGGAGTCCTGGCAGCTTTTTCGGTTGATGTGTTTCAACGTCTATGCGCACAACCAAGATGACCATTCGAACAACTTCGCCTGGCTTTATGAATGCGGCTGGCGTCTCTCTCCGGCGTACGACCTGACCTACAGCACGTCGTTCGGCAACGAGCATGCAACTACGGTGTGCGGCAACGGTAGGCCCGCGGCGACGGATTTGCTTGCCTTGGCGGAAAAGGCCGGCTTGCCCAAAAAGGAGGCCAAGAACGTTGCCGATGAGATTGAAGCAAGGTGCGCCCGGCTGATGAAGGATCTCGGCATTGCGGCGTCGCGCTAGAATCGTGCTGACTGAACACCAATGGGGGAAGCGAACATGGCTCAGGATTTTTTCAAACTGCTTTATAGCGGCTATACCGGTGAGTACCAGCTTATGAGCTCGCTGTATCGGCACGGGCTCGATGCCCTGCGTCCGCCGGCCGATATGGGTATCGACGTGGTTTCCATCAACCTCAAGCGACAGCTCGAGCACCCGGGCACCGATCCCGAGACGTTCTTTTTTCAGGTGAAGACTTCTTACACGAGGGTGCACGAGAGCGAAGACCGTCCCGGGGCGATCACGACGGTTGAGTTCAAGCTCAAGGAGAGCGAGGTCGACCTTCTTGCCGGCATGCCCGAGCGCGCGGTCTTTTGCTATGTGTACAACGACGAGGCGGAGGCGCTCACCAACTACGCCGAGTCACCGTTCATCTGTTTTTGGCTCGACGGCGTGCTCATAAAGAAGATGCGTGAGGGCGGGGCGTTTTTCCGCAAAGAGGGCGAGAGCAAGCTGACGCTGGCGTGCCAGCTGCGCAAGCCCGCGCGCGAGAACAGCCGTTGGTACGTGGTCGTGGCCAATAAGGATAGCGAGACAGTTGATGGGGGCTACCTGGGCGTGGTCGGAGGCGGTGGCAGTCCTGCTCCCGACCACGCCGACCACTACAGCGTGCTCGGCTATCTCGATTACGCCCGCATCACCATCGCCCTCCGCGAGTAGCGCGGCTACTTGGTGTCAATATCAAACCCGCAATGATGCAAAGGGGCGACCCTTCGCATCATTGCAGGCGGCGCGGCTCGATGGGGCGGGCGCGGGTTTCTTTACGCCGCCGGGTCGATGATGGTCTGCAGATGGAGTGCCTCGCCGTCAAAGTCGTAGCGCGCAATCGCGCAGTTGGGCATGTGCGGCAGGTCGGTGTGGTTCTTGAAGTCATCGCCGTAGTAGCGCGGGACCTGCGCCATCGCGGCGCCGTGCGAGACCATGAGGACGCACTCGTGGTCAGGGCGCTGCATGAGCTCGACCATGCCCTCCACGAGGCGTGTGCGGAACTCAACCTCGCCCTCGCCGCCGAATTGCACGTAGAAGTCGCCAAAGGGCACGGGGATGTTGAGGTCCTCGGTGATGCCCTCGAACTTTCCGAAGTTCCACTCTTTGAGGCATTTGACGCGCTCGTAGGGGATGCCGGGCACGATGAGCTCGGTCGTGTCGCAGCAGCGCTCGGAGGTCGAGCTGTACACGTGGTCGAAGGCGGGCGCGTTTTTTGCGAGCCATGCGCCGGCCGCGCGGCCTTGCTCGATGCCAAGCTCTGTGAGAGGCGAGTCGCACCAGCCCTGCTTGCGACGCATCAGATTGAAGAGGGTCTGGCCGTGGCGGACCATGTAGAGCGTGGACATGGGGATTCCTTTCTATAAAACGGGCAAGGGGGTGGACCCCTTGCCCGTTTAGATTAGCGCTTGCCAGCTGCGCTACTGCTTGACGGATGCAATCCAGGCATCGACCTCGGCCTGCGGGGTCTTTTGCTGGGTGCCGCCTGCGGAGTCGAAGGTGATCTCGAGCGCGGGGCCAATCTTGGCTCCGGCTGCTTCGGCCTTGATGTCCTCGTTGGTGCTGCCGGGCCAACCGGCGCTCGTCGAGAAGGGTACGACGGTCTTGCCGGTCCAGTCGACGGAGTGCAGGAACGTGCGGACGGCCGGGGCCATGGTGTACCACCAGGTGGGTGTGCCCACGGCGATGACGTCGTAGGCGGCCGGGTCGAACTCGAGGGGCTCGATCTCGGGCTCAAAGCCGGCGTCGATCTCGTCTTGCGCCTGCTTGACGGTGGTGTCGTAGTCGTCGGGGTAGGGCTCTGCGGTCTCGATCTGCGCGAGGTCGGCACCGCATGCCTGCGCCAGCTGTTCGGCGATCTTCTCGGTGTTGCCGTTGGTGTAGGTGTAGTACACGACCAGCATGTTCTTGTTCATAGCGTTCTCTTTCGGTTGTGCTTGTTTACGAGCGGGCTATTAAGCGTCCAGCGCGTTGTAGGTATCGTCGTCCACGGGCTCGCACCACTCGTTGGAGCAGTCCTCGCCGGGATAGCCAAAGGCCACGTGGCTGAACCAGGAGTCCTTGCGCGCGCCGTGCCAGTGCTTGACATTGGCGGGGATCTCCACGATGTCGCCGGGCTTAAGGGCCTGGGCGGGCTTGCCCTCCTCCTGGTACCAGCCAAAGCCGTCGACGCAGATGAGGACCTGGCCGCCGCCCGTGCTCGCGTGGTGGATAT
>CAVDZW010000101.1:0-463 GCA_963613305.1 bacterium
AGCCGGAAGGCATTGACCATCAGAACATGGCGCACGGTCGATACCAGCGCTTTTACGCCCGTAAAGCCACAACCCCGAATTACCCGAGTGACAAGCTGAGCGAACGGCATCACGTTCTCAAGCTTTAAGGTCACCGACAAGTCCGGCACTGCGCGCTACTTCTTTGAGCTACGGCCTAATTAAATGAGATCCAGTGCTGCCGGGAGGCTTTTCGACGTCCGCTAAAGCCAGCGGAGAGGCTGGAATCCCGCATGAACTCTAAAAAATGCGATAGTGAGTAGCAATAATCGATTTCCTCGAGTAGACGGCTCTTCTGGACTGTTTTTACCTGCGGATTTGTTGGCAAAAACGGCTTTCTACTCGACTAGTTGCAATACTGCTACTCACTATCGCATTTTTAGGGTTTTTTGCAGTTCCTGGAGCCCCCGTTGCCTCCGGAAAACGCAAAGACCTCCCGTTGAGC
>CAVDZW010000101.1:473-12035 GCA_963613305.1 bacterium
CCGTTGAGCTTTATAAGGCGATTTGCAAGAAGGCTGCGAGCGGAGCCGGTTGCACGCCAGAGCTCGCCCGCATGCTTGCTTCTTGACGCTATCGAACATAAAGCCGCGACAAGACGAAACATCGCGCCACACAGGCCGGAACATAAACGACGAGCGTCAACCGCAAGCGGGAATGGGCAGAGGAGGGACACCAGTGACCACCTAGACATGACGCGTGGGTGTCAACGCCATTTCCACCCCCGCGAGACTGCAGTCCCGAACTTCCCCAGTGATAAGGTGAAACAAACAATTTTGCAAAGAGGGGGGCTAGCCTTGGATTTTGATTTTGAACGACGGTCGCGGAGATTCGCTTTAGCCTTGGCCGTCTTGCTGTCATTCATGTTCGCGTTCGCGCCTCAAGCGCAAGCCGACGGTATCACGGCGCGCCCATCCACCAGCGGCGCCCTCGCGGTCGAGGGAAGCTCGCTCGTGGATGCCCAGGGCAACGAGATCCAACTGCACGGCGTCAGCACGCATGGACTGCAATGGTACGGCGAATATGCGAACAAGCCGCTTTTTAAGCAGCTCTCTTCAGAATGGGACGCAAACCTGGTCCGCCTGGCGCTCTATTCGGATGACTACTGCGCAGAAGCCACCGAGGACGCTTCCGCCACCATGAAGACGCTTCACACGGGACTCGACGCCGCTATCTCCGCCGACATGTACGCGCTGGTAGACTGGCATATTCTCGACGACAGCGACCCCAACGAGCACGTTGACGAGGCAATGGAGTTCTTTGACCAGATCTCGTCTGAATACGCGCAAAGCCCCAACGTCATCTACGAGATCTGCAACGAGCCCAACGGCGCGACCACATGGGCACTGATTCGCAAATACGCCGAGAAGGTCATTCCCGTCATCCGCGCAAACGACCCGGACGCCGTCATCGTCGTGGGAACGCCCATCAACGACCAGGACCTTCTGTCCGCCGCGCATGACCCCTTGAGCCAGTTCGACAACATCATGTACGCCTGCCACTTTTACGTGTCGACTCACGGCCAGGACCTGCGCGATGACCTCGATCAGGTTCTGCAGGAGGGGCTGCCGGTATTCGTCAGCGAGTGCGGCCTCTCCGAGGCGGACGGCACGGGCAAGATCGACTTCGATTCGGCCGCACAGTGGTTCAGCTACCTCAACGAGCACAAGGTCAGCTATACGGTCTGGAGCCTCTGTAACAAAGACGAGACCAGCTCGCTCATCGACTCAAACAGCAGTGCCACCGAACATCTGGACGACGATGACCTGAGCCAGGCGGGCACTTGGGTGCGGTCACTGCTGCAGGGAGAAGACCCGGCAAAGATCGCAATCCCCACCGCGAACAAGAGCGATCGCCCGACCAGTGTGGCCGACGTTTGGAAGAGCATCACGGCGGGCGTGAACCTGGCCTCGGTTGAGGCGTGGCTCCAGTTTGCCCCGGTGGCCCTCGGACTCATCGCGCTCTCCCTGCTGGCGGGCGTCGCCATGCGCCGCAGCAAAAAGCGAGGCCGTACCTATGAGGACCTCCTATGCCTGGGGAAGGACCCCAAGCCCAGCAAGGTCAACCCCAGGCGCGCCTTCGCCTGCCAGGCCACCATCTTGGCGAGCACGTTCTTTACGCTCGCATACCTGCTCTGGCGCATGTTCTACTCCGTGCCCTTCGAGTACGGCTGGCTGGCCGCGGCCTGCAATATCGTTCTGCTCCTGGTAGAGATCCTGGGCTTTGTCGAGTCGCTCGTGCACTTCCGCGACGTGGCCGGCATGCGCAGCCACCCGCTGCCCGCCTGCGAGCCCGAGGAATACCCGGACGTCGACATCTTTATCGCCACCTACAACGAGCCCGACTACCTGCTCGTCAAGACCATTAATGGCTGCAAGCACCTGGAGTACCCCGACCTTTCCAAAGTGCACATCTGGCTCTGCGACGACAACCGCCGTCCCGAGATCCGTGCCCTGGCCGAGCGCATGGGCATCGGCTATTTTGACCGGCCGGACAACAAGGGTGCCAAGGCGGGCAATCTCAACGCAGCCATGGCGCGCACGAGCTCGCCCTATGTGGTGACGCTCGACGCCGACATGATCGTGCAGAGCGGCTTTTTGATGCAAACCATCCCCTACTTTGTCGATTCGGAGCGTCGCAACGCCGGCCTGCCGCCGGAGCAGCAGATCAAGCTCGGACTGCTCCAGACGCCGCAATGCTTCCACGATCCCGACGTGTTCCAGCACGGCCTCTATGCCGAAAACAGCATCCCCAACGAGCAGGATTACTTCTATCGCACGGTCGAGGTGGCAAAGACGGCGAGCAACAGCGTCATTTATGGCGGCTCCAACACCGTTCTTGCGCGCGAGGCTCTGAATGCCGTCGGCGGCTTTTACACGGAGTCGATCACCGAGGACTTTGCGACGGGCCTGCTCATCGAGTCGGCCGGTTACGTGAGCCTGGCGCTCCCCCGCCCACTTGCGTCGGGCAGCACGCCGCACACGTTTGCTGAGCATATCCAGCAGCGCACGCGCTGGGGCCGCGGCGTCATCGTCACGGCGCGCAAACTGGGGATCATGGGGCGCCCCGGTCTCACCCTCGCCCAAAAGACGAGCTACTGGAGCTCAGTCGTCTACTGGTACTCCCCTATCAAGAACCTCGTCTACCTGCTCTCGCCGCTGCTCTTTGCCGTGCTCAACATACCGGTGTTCAAATGCAGCTGGCTTGACCTGGTGGTCTATTGGCTGCCCATGTTCATTGCGCAGTTCGTGTGCCTGCGCGTGGTGAGCCAGGGAAGAATCGCCACCAGATGGAGCGGCGTGCACGAGACGGCCGTCATGCCGGCCCTGCTCATACCTATCGTCAAGGAGTCGCTCGGCATCACGCTCTCGAGCTTTAAGGTCACGGACAAGTCAGGCCCCGCCAAGCACCGCGTGGCGGACCATCGAAACATGGCGCCCTTTATCGTGCTGGTGGCGCTCTCCATCATCGGCATCGCGCGCGTCGTCTGGCTTCTCACATGGATAGCCTCCCCGGGACTCTTCGTGCTCCTGTTCTGGCTGCTACGCAACCTCTACTTCTTGAGCATGAGCCTCTTCCTTGTGGACGGGCGCGACTCGGACGGCGAAAACGTCAAGGTCAAGTCGGCTGAGCTCACCCGGGTCACACTGCTCGAGGGCGTCAGCACGCTGAGCGGGCCCGCACCGGGAACCGTCTACGACGGTGTGGCAACCCTGCTGACCGAGCACAACGTGCGCGTCTACCTCGACGATGCCGACGAGCTGCGCCTTGGGTCGCAGGTCGAGCTTGCCGTGGAATGCGGACGCTACCACGTAAAGCTCAAGGGCGTCGTTACCGAAGTTCTGCTCTCGCGCAACGAGACGGTTCGCGTGCACACCATCGAGATCCTGGACTACGGTGAGGATTGGGGCGAGTACCTGCAAATTCTCTACGACCGCGTACCCACCCTTCCCCAGCGGCTCACGCACGACCCCGGCCCGGTGCGCTACTTCTGGCGCAACCTCGCCGCCCGCGTCGGGCGCACAAGCTGACGGACCGGACCGCGGGTCCACCATCTTTTATTAGAAGAGCGGGCATTTCAGACGGAGGCTGACGAGCCGGGTCAGCGCCGAGGGGATGTCTGCGCTAGGAGCTTCGATTATTGGAGGACGAACATGACTGAGGTGGAAAAGCTCGACGCCGGGATGTACTTCGACCTGTGCGACGACGAGGTAAATGCCCGAAAACAGAACGCCACGACCTTCTGCAGAGAACTCCAAAAGCTGCATGACGCGGACGCATCGGGTGAGGAGTTCGCGGCGCTGTACAAAAAGCACCTTGGCACCGCCGGGGAGGGCATGCTGCTGAGCCCCGGGTTCAAGTGCGACAACGGCAAGAACATCCATGTGGGCGCCGAGTTCTTCACCAACTACTACGTGACCATTCTCGACATCATGCCTGTCCGCATCGGCGACCATGTGACGATCGGGCCGAACACCCTCATAGCGACGATCGACCACTCCCTCACGCCCAAGGACCGCAGGGAGCACCTGGGCATCGGGAAGCCGATCACCATCGGAGACGACGTCTGGATCGGCGGAAACGTCACGATTCTGCCGGGCGTCACCATCGGAAACGGCGTCGTGGTGGCGGCCGGGGCCGTGGTGACCGAGGATGTGCCGGACTACTGCCTGGTCGGCGGCGTCCCGGCAAGGAAGATCAAAGACATCGAGAACGACCTCGACTAACCACAGCGACCACGTTCGGTTTCTTACTCCGAATGCTGTCGACAAAGAACTGGCGGCTCGCGGCTCCCCCGGCCATACCGGGGCGCCGCATTTTACAAAAGCGACCAACGATGGTCGCCGCACCCCTCGCAACGCAACTAGAACGGGAAACCACTACCCGACCATATGCTCCCCGGCTTTTGCTGCGTCCACAAGCGCAGCCTGAAGCTCCGAGTCGACGGCAAACAGGTAGAGCCCGTGAACCCCGCGCTTGAGCAGGACATTCAGTTCGTTCCTCAAATTCGTTTCCGAATAATCGATCTTGCCGCGACGTTTATTGGTCGCGCCCTTGTTTTTGCTTGCAGTGGCGTCGAAGACCAGTTTGCCGTCTCTATACGTGACCGAAGGCCCAATGATCACGCCCGCGTAATTCAGGTCAAATCCCTGAATCGTAAAGGTAGACCCCACCTCTTCGAGCGTCTCGGCACGCTCCGCCCAGGAATCCTTTTTGCTGCCGCGACCATTCTTGGGCGAGAGACCATAGTTCCAAGGCTGGCAGAACCTGTTGGGATCGCCATCGCCGGGGACGTAGCCGCGAGAGTCGCCGTCCGCAAGGCCTGGCATCCATGCCCCATCCGCCGTTCGATGCAGCTCGACGTTCCAGAGGCCGTGAGGCTCATCCGGATTCTTGGAGCTCGAATATGCCCAGTCATAGGTGGCAAGCATACGGGCGAGCCCGGGAGCCTGGTTGCCCCCACTTGCAGCCTTCTCGCGAATCGCCTTATAAAGCTCGACGGGGGAATCAAAGACACGGATCTCGTAAGGCTCTTCCACAAGCTGGCCATCCCGCGAGTATCCGGCGCTTTGAGGTATGGGGCCTATTTCGACGCCGTGAATAAAGTTCTCGATCCAGTCCACAACCTCGTCACTTGCCGCAATACGAAATTGCCCCGTGAGTTCGATGCCCAAACGCTCAAAAGAGGCCCCACCACTCGTGGTCACGGTAGCGAACTCCTCACCCGCATCCGCCTCTCCGCCGAGCAGGCATTCGAGATCCGTATCGCTCCAGCGCTGAGAGCTTGCCAGTATCTGCTCGGGATCAAAGACAGCGATTGTCACGGCGGCACGGCGCATCACATCCAAAAGAATGCTATCACCCTGATATGCCTGTCCGCTCTGCGTATCGAGCAGGTGTGCCTCGTCAATCAGGGCGATCCTCACCCTGGAGCTCGGCTTATCGAAATCGGTAGTGGTGCTCTTTCCGTTCTTTGAGGCCTTCTTCTCGCTGTGCTTGTTGAGGAAGGTGATCGGCTTGAGGATAACCTGCCCCGCTTTTTTCTGAAGGCCGAGCTTGAGGGCGATCTGGTCGTAAACGGTCCTTTGCTCGTCGTGGCCTATCAGAAGGAATGCGCCGTCCCGCTCTTTGTCCTCCCTCTTGTCGCCACTCTTGTCTTCCCCATCGAAACCGTCGCCAGAAGCAGGCTCTCCCGATGCGATGGCGTTGAAGAGATGGCTCAAGAGAACGGTCTTGCCCGTGCCAGCTCCGCCCTTTACCACGATAAGCTTTCCATAAGCACCGTCAGGCAGGCTTTTGGCCGACGCCGCCTTTGCCTTCACGATGGCAGCCTTAATCTGCTCCTCAGCAGCGAACTGTTCCGGCGAGAGCCTATGGAATGGAGACGCCTTGTAAAGCGCAGAATCGAGGACCTCTGCCTCGGCAGGAAAGAGGTCGGGATTATAGCCATGGAGCTTTTTCCAGGCAAGGCTGAAGATGTCGGTAAGCTCGTCTTTTGTGTAGTAATCCCCCTGAGGATTCGTCCTTCGATTGTTAAGCTTTTCCACGGAGCTGACACCCATCAGGTAGTGCATCATCCGGTTCTCGAAATCGAGGGTGAGAGACTTGTTAAAGTGCTCGTGACCGACCACGTACTGCTTTACCGATTCGGGATCGGCGCTCATCTGCTCTTTGAACGCTTTCCAGTCTTCGCGAACCGCCGCGTCGGCCTTTAGGTGCTGCGAGGTCCTTGCCCGAATGTTGTTGGTCTCGCCGACATAGGCCATAAACGTCTTGGACGCGCCCCGCTCGCCGGCAGCGCAGATGTATACGGTGGGGTAGTCCAAGATCAGGTACGACTGCGCGGGATCGTCAGGGAGAACGCTCTTAATCTCCCCGTTCACAAAGCGGACGATACTTTCTTGAAAGACGACGGGTTCGTGCGTTGAACATCCAGGCATGGGCGACCTCTGTTGAACCTTGACGATTATCTTGAGCTATAGCCTAAATCAAAAGGGCTACGGGAGCGGGCGGAAGGCTTCTTAACGCCCCCCCGGAGACATCAGGGGGCTCCAGGGGCTGCAAGAAATCCAAAAAATGCGATAGTGAGTAGCAGTATCGCAATCGATCAAGTAGAAAGCCGTTTTTGCCGACAAAACCGCAGGTAAAATCGGTCCGGAACGGTCGTCTACTCGAGCAAGTCGAATACTGCTACTCACTATCGAAAAAAAGTTTTAAACGAACGGCATAAACGCCATTTGGGCTGCCATATGAACCCGGGGTGCGTCGCCGAGAATGCCTGTTTATCGCGCGAACGGGGAGGCATGCGCTTATGCAGGTCGCGAGCAAAACGTCCCGGCAGATACGTCGGTGCTTTTTAACCATGCAAGGCCTTGCGCAGATCAAATGGCTCTATAGTCATGAGTCGTGCGAACGACTGAGCTGCTGGGTGCGGCCGTCCGGAATGACGAAGCCTTGCCCAGCAGGCCGGAGAGGGAAACAAAATGAACGAAACGAACAGCGACGTGAGCCGACGCGAGGAGCTGCTCCAGGCCCTCATGCTCAAGATGATTGAGTTTGACGCGGGCGACGCCATGCGTATCCAGCACTTTGTTAAGGTCGCGAGCTTTGCCAGGACCATCGGCGTGGGCGAGGGACTCGATGCCGAGACGCTGCTCACCCTCGAGGCCGCGGCCATCGTGCACGACATCGGCATTCACCCGGCGCTCGAGAAGCACGGCCGCAACGACGGCAAACTGCAGGAGGAGCTCGGACCCGAACCGGCGCGCAAGATGCTTACTGAGGTCGGCTTTTGCGTCGAGCGCTGCGAACGCGTGGCCTACTTGGTCGGGCACCACCACACCTACACCAACATCGACGGCATCGACTACCAGGTGCTTGTTGAGGCCGACTTCCTCGTGAACCTCTTTGAGGAAAACTCGTCCGAACGTTCCATCACCTCAGTGAAGGAGAAGATCTTCCGCACCGCCACCGGCACCGCCCTGCTCGAGACGATGTTTGGAGTGTAGCCGCGCGCAAGGGGCGACGCCGGAGTCCGTGAGCGCGCGGCTCCCCGTTCACGTTCACGGAACCGCATTAGGGCCGCAACTGACGCGAAAGCCCAACGTCGCCTTGGGTACCCTACCCGCGTAAGCAAGCATCCACAAAAGGGGTGGCAGGATGATTCTGTATTTCTCGGCAACGGGAAACTCTAAATACGTAGCGCAGCGCATCGCGAAGGCTCTTGGAACGAAATACGCCTCCATCGAGAAGGTCACGGAGCGCGAGCTCGCGAACGTGCACGGACTCGTTTCGCCGGTATACGCCTGGGGAATTCCGTCCGTGGTCGAGGATTTTCTTGTCTCACACAGGCTGCAGAAAGGGGCCGGCCCGCTTTTCTTTGTCGTGACGTACGGCACAACGCGCGGGCAGAGCTGCTACTGGGCGAACCGGGCCCTCAAAGCCGGAAGCGATACAACGTTTGACGCCTACTACAGTGTAAAGATGCCGGACACGTGGACGCCGATCTTCGACCTCTCCGACGCAGAAAAGGTCACCGCCACAAACGAGAAGATCGAGCCGCAGCTCCAGCAAGTCATAGAGCTGATTAGCCAAGGCTCCACGGGAGACCACGCAAGCGGCCGCATGCCGGCAATCGCGCGCGCCGTCTATCGTCCGTACTACAAGACAATGCGCCAGACCAAGCATTTCTCCGTTGAAGACAGCTGTGTAGGATGCGGCCTTTGCGCAAAAAGATGCCCCGTCCAGGCCATAGAAATCCAAGACGGACGTCCCGTCTGGGTTAAGGATCAGTGCGCCGCTTGCCTTCGCTGCCTGCACACCTGCCCAAAGTTCGCCATCCAACACGGCAAGCGCACGAAGGCCCACGGCCAATATCGCAATCCACACGTGAGGGTATAGCCAAGACGGCTCGGCCTGTAAACTGCCGGGACACCGTCTCAACACCAAGAAGGGGGAAACATGCTGACCATCGGATGCCACCTGTCCACATCGAAAGGCTTTCTTGCCATGGGGCAGACCGCGCTGTCGATAGGTGCGAACACGTTTGCGTTCTTCACCCGCAACCCGCGCGGCGGAGCGGCGAAGGCCATCGACCCGGCCGACGCGGCAGCGCTGCGCGAACTCATGGCGGCAAACAGCTTTGGCACGTTGGTCGCGCATGCGCCCTATACGCTGAACCCCTGCTCCGACAAGCCGCACGCCCGCGAGTTCGCCCGCGAGTGCATGGCCGACGACCTGGTGCGCATGGAAGCCGTGCCGCACAGCTATTACAACTTCCACCCGGGAAGCCATGTGAAGCAAGGTGCCGAGAAGGGCATCGACCTGATTGCGGCCCTGCTCAACGAAGTGCTGCGCCCCGAGCAGAACACCACCGTGCTGCTCGAGACCATGGCCGGCAAGGGCACGGAGGTCGGCCGCACGTTCGAGGAGCTGGCGGCCATCATCGAGCGCGTGGAGCTTTCCGACCACCTGGGAGTCTGCCTGGACACCTGCCACGTGCACGACGGCGGCTACGACATCGTGAATGACCTGGACGGCGTGCTCGACGAGTTCGACCGCGTGGTGGGCATCGAGCGCCTGCGCGCCGTGCACACCAACGACTCCAAGAACCCCCGTGGGGCGCACAAGGACCGCCACGAGTGCATTGGCGAGGGCCACATCGGCATCGAGACCTTCGCCCGCATCGTGCGTCACCCGCACCTGCGCGACCTCCCGTTCATTCTGGAAACCCCCAACGAACTCGACGGATATGCAGCAGAGATCAAGCTCCTGCGAGAGTTGGCGGAGTAGGGATAACGCCCATCGAGCCGTGCGTAGAGATGTCCGATCGCCCATCTCTACGCAGCGTAGGTTGGCAACGCGGCGGGCGGCGGCAATACTGCCTTTCAAGGCGGTTGCCCGCATCCCCACGCACTCGATTGGATAGCCCATGAATCAGAACGACCAGCCCCGTACCTTCCTCGCGCCCGAAACCATCAAGCGGCTGCGCGAAGATCGCCACCTCACCCAGCGCGAACTCGCCTGTGCGCTCGGCGTCACCGACAAGGCGGTGAGCAAATGGGAATCGGGCCGCGGGCTCCCCGACATCACGCTCGTCGAGCCCCTTGCCCGAGAGCTGGGAGCCTCGGTAGCGGAACTCCTGGCCGGCGACGTGCGCGCCAACGCCAACCGCGCGGGCAACATGCTGCGCAGCGTCTTCTACGTATGCCCCATTTGCGGCAACGTGGTGCACGCAATGGGCGAAGGCTCTTTCAGCTGCTGCGGCAGCACACTTCTCCCCCTTGAAGCCGAGAAGCCCGACGGCGCCCATGCCTTCAGCATTGAGCGGATCGAGGACGACTGGTATGTCACGCTCGACCACCCCATGACCAAGGACCATTACGTGAGCTTTGTGGCATATGTCACCTCGGGCGCCATGCGCATCCAAAAGCTCTACCCCGAGCAGCAGGTCAATCCGCGCTTTCGCATTGCGGGCAGCGGCCATATCTACCTTTACTGCAACAAACACGGGCTTTTTAAACAGCCAACTCCTCGTCGCACGCGGGCCTGAGCCGATCGGCGCGTTCGACACCACGCCCCCCGCGCCGCACGTGCGCCGGTAAAACATGTCTCACGTCTCACTTTAGGTCTAAAATGTAAACCTGAGCGAACTTCTTGGAGGCACGTATGCGGTTCCAAACCCTCGGCGATCCGTCGATGCCAGCGATACTCTTCTTTCACGCCATGGGCGTCACGGGCGCGAGCTCGGAGCGCGTAGCTTCACACCTGCAGGAACGCTACTATTGCATCATGCCAACATCAACCGTCTACTGCGAGGGACAAGCCTACGTGAGCCGTGCCGACGAGATCGCACAGGTCGAGGAGTTCCTGGCAAAATCGGGCGTCACCTCCCTCGCGCTCGTGGTGGCGTCTTCCCTAGGGGCAGACCTCGCTACGGCGTTTCTCGCTAAGGGGAGTGTACCGGTGGGCCACGTCTTTTTTGACGGAGGTCAGTTCGCGCAGATATCGCCCCTTGTGCGGCGGCTCATGACGCCCGCGCTCTGGCTTGCGATCAAAAGCCTTTGGTGGTCGCGCGGCGGTGCGCTCAAGCACATCATGTGGTGCGACGACGACGCCATCAAACCGTACTTTATAGACGCAGGGCGCGCACTCACCTATGCCAACCTGCGAAGACAGCTCTCCGACAGCCTCGAGAACAAGCCCTTTGCTGAGCTGCCCAAAGACCTGCAGGCGTGCACTTTCTGGGAGTTCGGCAGCGCGGAGGAGCATTTCAAGTACCGCGACGCTGTGATGGCCGCCTACCCACAAGGCAACTTTCCCGTCTTTGAAGGCTACAACCACATGCAGTACCAGATCCAAGATCCAAAGGGCTTTGCGCGCATGCTCGAGACCATCACCGAGGCGGGGGCCTTGTCGGCTTTGCTTTAGACACAACGCAAACAGCGCTGCACCCCTGTCCAGAACCGGACCTTCGGGCTCAGCGGGAGCGCATCCGCCTTTTGCGAAGAACAAAATCTCAATCAACTCCCGATTGGTATCGCTTTTCGCGCAATCTCAAAAACGAAAGCCCGATTGGTATCGGTTTTACCGAACGAGCCAACTAGAGAAGCATTTCGAAAGCCCGTGACCTGCGATTTTAATGATTGAAAGCAAGGGTCTGCTCAGCAAGTCCTCCAAAACCAATACCAATCGAGAACTGGATTTAGCAAACGATCGAAAACCAATACCATTCAAGCTTTGGGGTTACAAATCTCCGGCCCGAAGCCTTCAGGGTCAGCTTTTTGCCCTCTTTTTCATTTTTCAACTACCATGAAGCTTCAAGCCACGCATCTGTCTGCGACCGGCAGCATGCGCACTTTGGGAGGCGGGGGCAAAAATGCGCTCTTTAGGTAGGTTCCGTCACGCGGCGATCGCGTGTTCCGTCCTTCTCGCCTTCTTGCTGTCCGCCGTTCCCCCATATGCCTACGCAGATGAGCAGCTGAGTTCTGCCCTTTCTACAACCGGCAGGGTGCTTAGCAAGGAGGAGATCGCGGAGCGAGCGCAGG
>CAVDZW010000102.1:0-11551 GCA_963613305.1 bacterium
AGCTCCTCAACTTCACGCTCGACGACGGCACCGGCAACGACCGCACGATCCTCTCTGGCGTGCACGCGTTCTACGAGCCGGAGTCCCTGGTGGGCAAGACGCTCGTGGCTATCGTCAACCTGCCGCCGCGTGCCATGATGGGCATCGACTCCTGCGGCATGCTGCTCTCGGCCATCCACAAGGAGGGCGACGAGGAGCGCCTCAACCTGCTGCAGCTCGACGACGCTGTGCCGGCTGGTGCAAAGCTGTACTAATTCGGCCTGAGTCTGATCTGAGCGCCTGCCGGGTTTCCGGTTGAAGCGCGCACGAACCTGACGTCTGCCGGGGCTTCCCTCAGAAAGGTCCTCGGCAAATGAAAGCGCCCGTCCGCCTCGCCCCGTTGGGCCATTGGCGGGCGGGCGCCTTGCTCGCTATTTGATGTGCAGCAGGGTGGTGGCGTAGGCGTAGATTTCGCGGATGCGGGCCCGGGGATAGCGGAGCGGGGTCGTGCTCGCCCCGATGCCGATGGGGGCAAGGCCGAGGCGCTTTGCCAGGAGCAGGCAGCGGGGGATGTGGAAGTCAGTGCTCGCGAGCGCGATTGAGGGACGTTCTTTGCTGCTGGCCGAGCGCGCAAGTTCGTAGCTCATGGCGAGATTTTCTGCTGTGGTGGTCGAGCGGTCTTCGAAGAGGATTTTGGCTGTGGGCACGCCGTGGACCAGAAGATAGTCGCGCATGACCTCGGCTTCGGAGGCGACTTCGTCTGAGCCTTGGCCTCCCGAGACGATGATTGTTGGGGTGCCCCCACGTTGCTGCCACGCGTTGATGGCGCAGTCGAGGCGCTCGGCCAAGAAAGGGGAAGGACGTCGCCCTTTGAGTGCGGCGCCGTGAACGACGATGAAGTCCACGGGGGAGCCCGGGTCCTTGCGGGCGCGTTGCGTAGCAACCTCGAGCGCGAGGCAGATGAGGGAGAAGATGCTGCCGAGCGTGCAACTGAGCGCGAAGACCGCACGAACGAGGGGCTCCTCGACGTTGGGTACGAGAATGCCGAGCGCACTGCAGCCTGCCAATACAAGGCCGGTAGCGATTCCGAGCAGTCCTACCGGCGTAATCCCGCTTCGTGCGAGTGAGGCCGTGGCGTTTGCAAAGAGCCAAAGGGCTCCGCAAGCGCAGGTAAAAGAGCCGATGTGAACGATGACGGTGAGCAAGGCGTCTCCTGGTTTGAGAACGTTTGTCGCGAATAGGCCTCAACTATAGACACTGCGTCGGTGAAGCCGGCGAAATCAGTTAGGTACATGAAGAAAATATCAAGCTCGCGATTTCCAAAATTCAGAAGGGTATAACCCGGTGGGCCGCGTTGGCGGAACTGCATTGCAAGGAGATGAATGAAGGGGATCGATGTAGGACTCGACATTGGTTCGACCACCACTAAGGTGCTGGTACGTGACCAAAAATCGGGCGAGGTTCTGTATTGGCGCTACAAGCGGCACGGAGCTCGGCAGGCGGCAAGTGCCGCCGATGCGCTCGACGAGGTGCGTGAGCGGTTTGGAGACGCGCCCGCGCGCATAGCCGTGACCGGCTCGGGCGCACGCGATATCGCGACGGCGCTCGGAGCCGTCTACATTCAGGAGGTCGTCGCCAACTCGCTCGCCATTCAGGAGCTCTATCCGCGCACACGTTGCGCGATCGAGCTTGGCGGGCAAGACGCAAAGATGATCTTTTTTAGCGAGGGAGCCGACGGTCGCGCGAGCGTCTCCGACATGCGCATGAACGGTTCGTGCGCAGGCGGTACCGGTGCGTTTATTGACGAGATGGCCAAGCTTCTTGGCGTCGACACCGAGTCGGGTGCCTTTGAGGAGCTTGCCGCACAAGGCAAAACGGTCTACGACATTGCGGGCCGGTGCGGCGTCTATGCCAAAACGGACATTCAACCCCTGCTCAACCAGGGGGTTTCGCGCGCCGATCTGGCGCTTTCGGCCCTGCATGCGGTGGCGCGCCAGACCATCGGCGGCCTTGCGCAGGGAATCGACATCGAGTCTCCGGTGATCTTTGAGGGCGGCACGCTCGCCTACAACCCAACGCTGGTCCGTGTGTTCATGGAGCAGCTGAACCTTGCGCCCGAGGACGCGATCGTGCCCGACGAGCCTCAGGTGATGGTGGCGCGCGGGGCCGCGCTCTCACTGAGCGGTGCGCTTGCCGAGCAGGCGCAGACGGTCGACCTGGCACAAGGCGTCGCGGCTCTTCGCGACCTTGCGGAGCATCCTCAGCACGATGACGACGAGCGCTTGGCGCAGCCCTTCTTTGCAAACGAGGACGAGCGCGCGGAGTTCACGCACCGGCACGCGCCCGAGACCCCGGCGCCCGGTCCGACCGCGTATGAGCGCGGCACATGCGTGCATGCTGCGCTCGGTATCGACTCGGGTAGCACGACGACCAAATTCGCGCTTGTCACGCCTGCGGGCGAGCTTGTTGACAGCTTTTATGCGAACAACGAGGGTTCGCCGCTCGACACCGCCAAGCGCGGTCTTGTTGAGCTCAAAGATCGTTGGGATGCCGCAGGCGTGGAGCTTGTGATCGATGCCGTGGGCACGACGGGTTACGGCGAAGAACTGTTCGCCCGGGCCTTTCATGCCGACTATCACACGGTCGAGACCGTGGCGCATGCCCGCGCTGCCACGTCTTGCGAACCCGATGCCACGTTCGTGCTCGACATCGGCGGTCAGGACATGAAGGCCATCTGGCTCGAGCGTGGTGTGCTCACCGACATCGTGGTCAACGAGGCATGTTCTGCCGGGTGCGGCTCGTTTTTGGAAGGGTTCGCCAAGAACCTCAACATCGCGGTCGAGGACATCGCCGCGCGTGCGTTCGCCTCGACGGAACCCGCCTGCCTCGGTAGCCGCTGCACCGTCTTTATGAACAGCTCCGTGGTGAGCGAGCAACGTCGTGGCAAGGGCCCGGGTGACATCATGGCCGGCCTTTGCCGATCCATCATCGAGAATGTGTTTACCAAGGTCATTCGTGTGTCCAACCTCGATAAGCTGGGCGAGCACATCGTGGTGCAGGGCGGCACTTTCAAAAACGATGCCGTCTTGCGCGCCTTCGAGCAGTTCGTGGGACGTCCCGTCGCTCGCGCCCCGCATCCAGGCCTCATGGGCGCCATCGGCGTGGCGGTGCTGGCTGCGGAGCACATGCGCTCGCAGGCTGGTGAGGACGGGGCGGCTCCGGTCTCCTCGTTCATCGGCCTTGATGCCGTGGCCTCGTTCACGCACGAACAGTACGCAGGTGTTACCTGCAACCGCTGCGGCAACCATTGTCAGCGTAGCGTGGTAGCCTTTGGCGACGGCTCGCTCTACGTGACGGGCAACCGCTGCCCCCGCGGTCTTGAGATCGACTGGGACGAGCTGGTGCACGAGGTTCCCGAGGCCGCCGCCCAGTGTCCGTTCGCAGTGGAATCCGCCGAGACGGGTCCCGCGCGAGAGGGCACGGCTGAACCTGCTGCTCAGGTTTCTGAGCCGAGTGAGCCTGCCGAGTCCGTATCGGCAGGTGTCGCTATTGCAGGTAACACGCAGGCGAGCGAGGGCTCGGCGGGGGAGCGCGCCGCAACGGAGAAAGCGCCCGCCGCGGCTGAAAAATCCGCCGCAACCGCCGCAACCGCCCCCGATCCCGAGCCTGCCCCCAATCTCTTCATCGACCGCGAAAAGCTGCTCTTTCAGACCTGGCCCTATACGCCGCTCTGCGACGACCGCAACATCACGATCGGCATCCCGCGCGTGCTCGAGTTCTGGGACGTCATGCCGTTCTGGTCCACGCTCTTCCGTAGCCTGGGCTTTAACGTGCAACTCTCGCGCACATCGACGCGCAAGATGTTCGAGGAGGGCCTGCCGCACGTCACGTCTGACACCATCTGCTTCCCGGCTAAGCTCGTGCACGGCCATGTGCGCGACCTTGCGCGCAAACATCCCGACCGCATCTTCATGCCCATCATCACGACCGTTCCCACCGAGAACACCGCCAAGACGAGCGAGTGGATGTGCGCAGTGGTCAAGGGCTACCCCTATGTGATGAAGAACTCCGACAACCCCGAAAAGCGCTTTGGCATCCCCTTCGACACGCCGCTTTTCCATTGGTACGACACCGAGGACCGCGATCGCCAACTCGAGGGCTACTTCAAGGACACCTTTGGAATCGAGCCCGCGCTCACCGACCAGGCGATCGAGCAGGCCGAGACCGCCCAGACGGCGTTCGCCAACCAGATGGAGCTGCGCGGTGAACAGGTGCTCGAGCGCGTGCGCGCCGAGGGCCGCTACGCCGTGGTGCTCGCCTCGCGTCCGTACCACAACGATGAGTTGGTCAACCACGGCCTGCCCAAGATGCTCGCGCAGATGGGCATCCCCGTGCTCACGCCCGACGCCGTGCCGGGCGTGCGCGATGTTGACCTCTCGAACAGCAGACTCGATATCGTCAACAACTACCACGCGCGCATGCTCTCGGCAGCGGTCATCGCGGCGTCGTCGCCCGAGCTCGAACTCGTTCAGCTCGTGAGCTTCGGCTGCGGCCACGACGCCTATCTCTCCGACGAGATGGTGCGTATGATGGACGAGATCAGCGGAAAGACCCCGCTCGTGCTCAAGGTCGACGAGAGTGACGCGACGGGCCCGCTGAGCATCCGCCTTCGCTCGTTCATAGAGACGGTGGAGCGCCGCCGTGCCGAGGAGGCTGCCGACGACGCGCCCGCGCGCGAGGTTCGGGAGCTGAGCGATCCCTACAAGGTCAAGTACACCAAGCGCGATCGCAAGGAGAAGATTGCTCTCATCCCCAACACCTCGCACGCGTTCTGCCGCCTGATGACGGCCGCCGTGCGCAACCAGGGCGTGCGCGCCGAGGCCCTCGACATCGGCCGCGAAGAAGCAATTCGCCTGGGCAAGCGCTATGTGCACAACGACATCTGCTTTCCTGCGCAGATCGTGATCGGCGAGTGCCTCGAGGCGCTCGAGAGCGGCAAGTACGACCCGCACGACGTGGCCGTGGTCACCGGCAAGTATGTGGGCGACTGCCGCCTCACGCATTACATGCCGCTGCTGCGCCAGGCGCTCGACGACGCCGGCTACGATTACGTGCCGATTGTCACCAACGACGACGTCGACGCGCACAACGCGCACCCGGGCTTTAAGCTGAGCCTGAGCTCGAGCATCCAGATCGCCTTCGGCCTGCCGCGCATCGACGCACTCGAGGCGATGCTGCGCCGCATCCGCCCCTACGAGCTCGAGCGCGGTTCTGCCGATGCCGCCTTTGAGCGCGCGATGGATGCCCTGATCGGCAGGCTGGAAGAGGGCGGTCTGCGCGGTCTCGACCGCGGGTTCAAGCAAGCACTCAAGATTATGGATGCGGTACCCTGCGACCGCAGCAACCCGCGCCCCACCGTGCTCATCGTGGGCGAGTACCTGCTCAATTTCCATCCGGGCGCCAACCACGAGATCGAGCGCTACCTCGAGGACAACGGCCTTGAGGTGATCGAGGCCAAGATGACCGACGTGATCCGCAAGACCTACTTTTACAAGCATGCGCAGTCGCGTGAGTACCACGTCGATCTGCCGCTGCAAGAGAAGGTCTGGTATGCCACGGCCGACAAGCTCTTCGATATCGCGCATGACCGCTGCGACAAGTTGGGTGCGGCAAGCCCGCTCTACGAGCCGCCCACGCGCATGGACGAGTTGGTGCAGGCGAGCGACCCGATTCTGCATCACACGTTCGACGCGGGCGAGGGCGTGCTGATCCCGGCCGAGATTTTGGAGCACGCGTCGCGCGGTTGCCGCTCGTTTGTGATCCTGCAGCCGTTCGGCTGCCTGCCCAACCACGTGGTGGGCCGCGGCCTTGTGCGCGCTCTCAAGGAGCGCTATCCCGATGCGAACATCCTGCCGCTCGATTACGACCCCGACGTGAGCTTTGCCAACATCGAAAACCGCTTGCAGATGCTCATCATGAGTGCGCGTGCGCGGGCGGAGGTGGGTGAGCAGACCGCATAGGGGGCGCACGGGGCATATTCGCCGACCAGTGCTTGACAGATTTGCCGACACCTTCACAAACTTTCCGCTTACGAAGCGGCACGCCTTCGTGCTAGGCTGAGGCCACCACATAAGTAGTCGCAGACGCGTGCGCAGATTGCAGGCGGGCGAGACGAACTCCCAAGTTTGTCTCGCCCGCTTTTTGTTGCGGGGTCGCCGCGCCGTGCGATGGGGCAAACCAGAAAGGAACCGTTCTTCTATGCCGACTAACAAACGCGAGAGCCTGATCTTCACCTTCTCGATGTGCTTTTTGATGGTGCTCTGGATGAGCATCTACAACGTGGCGCGCAACATGGGCGCCCTCAACATGGAAGTGCTCGCCGACGCCTGGCTCGGGTTCCCCGTGGCCTACGTGTTCGCCATGCTCTGCGACTGGTTCATCGCGAGCCCGCTCGCCAAGGGCGTTGCCTTTAAGCTCTTTGTCAAGCCGACGACCTCGCCGCGCTTCATCCCCGTCATCGTGAGCTCCTGCATGGTGGTGCCGATGGTCATCATCATGTCGCTCTTCGGCGTGTTCGAGAGCGCGAGCCACGTGCCCGGCGGTATCGCCACCATCCTGCCGAATATCCCCATGCTCTGGATTCAGAACATCGGCTGGAACTTCATCATGGCCTGGCCGTTCAACATCATCGTTGCCGGCCCGATCGTGCGCTACATGTTCCGTCGCGCGTTCCCCATCGGCACGGTGCTCGCCGAGGCGCACCCCGAGCATGTGCAGATGCACGGCGCTCCCGCTGCCAGGCCGGTCGAGGAGCCCGCGCTCTCCGCGTAGCAACGCCGCGCGCGCATAGGCTCCCCAAAAGGGTGCCGAACAATAAAAACCGCAGGATCCGACAGTGGGTCCTGCGGTTTTTCGATTGGCTGTGGTGTGTCTCGCCCTAGCGCGCAACACCCTGCCTGGTGTCGATGAGGTCGTTGAACGAGGCCGGGTTGGGGTCGTCCTCGGTAGGGAGCGGACCGCCGGCGAGCATCTGGTCCTCGATCTTCTGTTCCTCGGGCTTGTTCTGCGCGCCGAACAGCACGCGGAAGATATTGCGCGCGATGGGCCCGGCAATGAACAGCTGCACCGGGAACGCCATGATGAAGTTCGTGCAGTACGTGGTGATATAGACGGGGATGAACTGACGCCCAAACCCGCCTGCGTGCCACACGCCGATGATGCTTGCGAGCGCCACCTGCGAAACCACGGTGAACGTCTGGATGGCAAAGATGATGAAGATGGGGCGGTCGCTCGGCTTCATCACGCGGAACGCGCAGGCGCGCGCCACGTGCGACGAAATAAAGAAGGCACAGAGCGCGATGATGACGAACTCGGGCCACATGGTGGCAAATGCCGTGATGAAGGTGTGGTTGTAGAACTCGCCGCTCACGAGCACCGTGTTGTAGAGCGTCATGATGTAGACCATGATCCACGCAGTGATGGCCGTGAACACGATGGACTGAAAACGCGTTTTGGGCATGATGGGGTTGGACATAAAAAGCAATTCCTCTCGTTTGCTGCGTACCGGTACCGCCGCGCAAAAAAAAGAAATGCCACCTCGCCGTCCGACAGTGGCAAGGTGACATTTAATGTCCTGTTCTCTTTAGTTGCGCGCGGGCCGCAAGGGCCGCGGTGCTTGCAATGATACCGCCCCCGTCTCTGCTGCTCACATAAATTTCAGGGTTTCGGTTATCATGGGGGATTCGTGGGTAAACAAGGGCGCATATGCCCTTTATATACCGTAATCAAAGCACGTGAGAGGCTTAATCAATGTTAGACCGATTTACCGACCGTGCCCGCAAGGTCATGTCGACTGCCAAGACCGAGGCGCTCGAGCTCGGGTCGAACAAGGTCGGCACCGAGCACCTGCTGCTCGCGCTTGCCAAAGAGGAGGAGGGCGTCGCTTCCGAGGCGCTGCGTGCGCTCGACATCTCGTATGACGAGATCCTGACGACCCTCAAGGAGCTCCGGACCACCGTCCCCGCCGCGCCCGAGGGCGCCGACGAGGGGGAGGCTTCTGCCGACGGTACCGGCGAGGCGGCCGCAAAGCTCGCTTTTACCCCGCTGGTCATCACCGTTATGGAGCAGGCCTTCCGTATCGCGCGCGACAACAACCAGACCTATGTCTCTACTGAGCACCTGCTGCTTGCCATCGTTTCGGAGGGCAGCGGCAAGGGCATGGATATCCTCATGCGCCTTGGTGTCTCGGCTGCCTCGGTAAAAGAGGCCGTCGAGAAGCTCACCGCCAACGACAAGGGCAAAAAGCGTCCGCTCGCCGGTGCCGGCGCGGGTCGCCCCGGCGCGGGGCTGCCGTTCTTCTCGGGTTCCGACTCCAAGGGCGCACCTGCGGCCGAGGGCACGGACACCCTCAAACAGTTCGCGCAGAATCTCACCGACAAGGCGCGCGCGGGCGAGCTCGATCCGGTCATCGGCCGTGAGGGCGAGGTGCAACGCATGATGGAGATCCTCTCGCGCCGCACCAAGAATAACCCGCTCATCCTGGGCGACCCGGGCGTGGGCAAGACCGCGCTCGTTGAGGGCCTGGCCCAAAAGATCGCCTCGGGCGATGTTCCCGAGAACCTGCTCGATCAGAACATCTGGGCACTCGACCTGCCCGGTCTCGTGGCCGGTGCCAAGTATCGTGGCGAGTTTGAGGAACGTCTCAAGAATGTGATCGCCGAGGCCACCGCGGCCGACGACGTGATCCTCTTTATCGACGAGATGCATACGCTCATCGGTGCCGGCTCGGCCGAAGGTTCTATCGACGCGAGCTCTATGCTCAAGCCGGTGCTCGCTCGCGGGGCCTTCCAGATCATCGGCGCCACCACGGCCGAGGAGTTCCGCAAGTACCTCACCAAGGACCCGGCCTTTGAGCGTCGTTTTCAGACCATCGACGTGGAGGAGCCGAGCATCGCCGACACCGTGAGCATCCTGAACGCGCTCGCGCCGCGCTACGAGGAACACCATCACGTGCGCTACACCCCGGCCGCCATCGAGGCTGCCGCGAATCTCTCGAACCGCTATATTCAAGACCGCTTTTTGCCCGACAAGGCGATCGATCTCATCGACGAGGCCGGCGCCCGCGCGCGCATCGCGGGCCTGCGCGCCCCCGAGCCCGTGCGCGAGGCCGAGCGCAAACTTGCCGAGCTCAAGGGTGCTGTCGAGGAGGCAACTGAGGCCGACGACATGAACCACGCAGCCGAGCTCAAAGAGCAGCAAAAGGAGGCCGAGATCGCCCTCGGCGAGGCCCGTGCCGCTTGGAACGCTGAGATGAACGCGAGTCC
Source organism: bacterium (assembly GCA_963613305.1). Taxonomy (GTDB): domain Bacteria; phylum Actinomycetota; class Coriobacteriia; order Coriobacteriales; family Coriobacteriaceae; genus Collinsella. The sequence continues at coordinate 9,303 of CAVDZW010000102.1, forward strand.
CATCGTGATCGACACCGCACAGATCGCCGACATCGTGTCGGTGACCTCGGGCGTTCCCGTGAGCTCGCTCACCGAGAGCGAGAGCCGCCGCCTGCTCCAGTGCGAGGACGTGCTCAAGACGCGCATCATCGGTCAGGACGAAGCGGTCGAGGCTGTGGCCAAGGCGATCCGCCGCAGTCGCTCGCCGCTCAAGGACCCGCGCCGCCCGGGCGGCTCGTTCATCTTCCTCGGACCCACGGGCACGGGCAAAACCGAGCTTGCCAAAACGCTCGCCGAGTATCTCTTTGGCAGCAAAGACGCGCTCATCAGCTTTGACATGTCGGAGTTCGGCAGCGAGTACGAGGTCTCTAAGCTCATCGGTAGCCCTCCGGGCTATGTGGGCCATGACGAGGGCGGCCAGCTCACCAAGGCCGTGCGCCGGCATCCCTACTCGGTGGTGCTGTTCGACGAGGTCGAGAAGGCGCACCCCGATATTTTCAACGTGCTGCTGCAGGTGCTCGAGGAGGGCCGCCTCACCGACGGTCAGGGCAAGACGGTCGATTTCCGCAACACGGTCGTTATCATGACGAGCAACGTCGGCGCGCGCGAGATCGCGCAAGACTCGAGCGTGGGCTTTGGCACCACGGGCGAGCGCGGTCTTTCCACCGGCGAGATCAAGAGCCGCGCCATGGGCGAGCTCAAGCGCCTGTTCCGTCCGGAGTTCCTCAACCGCATCGACGATATCGTGGTGTTCCAGAAGCTTTCTGCCGAGAGCCTCACCGCGATCGCGCACCTGCTCGTCGACGATCTGCGCCAGCGCCTGATCGCCAACGACATGAATATCGAGCTGACCGAGGCCGCTTACGCAAAGATCGTGGCCGAGGGCACCGACCTCACCAACGGCGCGCGCCCGCTGCGCCGTGCGATCCAAAAGCTCATCGAGGACCCGCTTTCCGAGGAGCTGCTGGCAGGCGAGTGGGGCACGGGCGACACCGTGCTCTGCGACGTGGTAGACGACAAGTTCGTGTTCAGTCACGGCACGGGCGAGATCCCGGCGCCGCGCGCGGCAGGTGAGCTTGGCGGTGACGCCTCCGTGACCGCCCCGCATTCGGGCGCGGGCGCACCCGCAGGCGGCATCACGTCCGGCTCAGGCGGCATGATGCAGACCGGCGCCGGCGCACGGTAGGCCGCGCTCACAATCGATTGCTAAAAGAAAGGCGCCTCGCAGGGCGCCTTTCTTCTTTGGCTTGGGCTACCGCCCTAGAGCGCGTCGCAGCGCTTTGACGAGTTCGTCCACGACGATCACGCTGAGGGCGCAGAGCATCATCTTGCCCCAGAGCGCGGCGTCGAGCGGCACGGTCTCGAACACGGCGGCGCCGAACTCGGTGATGGCAAACTGCAGGGCAAACACCAGGCAGAACACGCCGAGCATGAGCTTATTGTTGAGCAGGTTCTTGTAGATGGGCGTGGTGTCGAGTTCGCGGCAGTTGAACGCGTTCATGAGCTGGAACAGCACAAAGAGCGTAAAGAGCACGGTTGCCTTTTGCTCCTCGGCGCATCCGAGGAAGTTGAAGTAGTGCTGCGCCATAAACACCGCGGAGATAAAGATGCCGTTGGCAAAGATGCGCGTGAGCATGCCGCGGTCGAGGATGCTCTCGTCGCGGCGTGTGGGCGCGTGGCGGAGCAGGTCGTCGCGGATGGGCTCGAGGCCGAGCGTGAGCGCCGGGGGTCCGTCCATGATGATGTTGATCCACAGCAGCTCGAGTGCGGTGAACGGCGCCTCGAAGCCCGAGAGGATCGAGAACACCACGACCACGACGGAGCTCACGTTGACGGTGAGCTGGAACTGGATAAAGCGCTTGAAGTTCTCGTAGATGCCGCGGCCCCATTGCACGGCCTTGATGATGGTCGAGAACGAGTCGTCGAGGAGCACCATGTCGGAGGCCTCTTTGGTGACCTCGGTGCCCGCGATGCCCATGGCGATACCCACGTCGGCGTTTTTGATGGCGGGCGCGTCGTTGATGCCGTCGCCCGTCACGGCCACCACGTTGCCCTGGCCCTTGAGGAGCTTGACCACGCGCATCTTGACGAGCGGCGTGGAGCGGGCGATCACCTGAATGCGCCCAAGCTCGCGCGTGAGTTCCTCGTCGGACATGTGCTCGATGTCGGCGGCCTCCACGGCAATATGGCCCTCGTCGAGCATGTGCAGCTCATTGGCGATGGCGCGCGCCGTGCGGATGTTGTCGCCGGTGAGCATCTTGACCTCGATG
>CAVDZW010000103.1:0-3515 GCA_963613305.1 bacterium
GTGATGAAGTTCTCGGTCTTGGCCTTCTTCTCGCTCGCGTTCTCCACGAGCTCGAGGATGCGGCTCACGGTCGATTCACCAAAGGGCTTAGTGGTGCGCACGTGCAGCACGCCCGTTATGTTGATGCAGCCCGAGACGACCTCGCCGCCTGCCTCCACGTGGCGCGGGACCGACTCGCCGGTGAGCGCCGCGGTGTCGAGCTGCGAGATGCCGAGCGTGACGACGCCGTCGATGGGCACGCGTTCGCCGGGCTTGACTACGATGACGGTGCCGACCGCGACCTCGTCGGGGTCTACCTGCTCAAGCTCGCCAGCCTCGTTCTCGACGTTGGCATAGTCGGGTGCGATATCCATCATGGCCGAAATCGACTTGCGGCTCTTGCCCACGGCATAAGCCTGGAACAGCTCTCCTACCTGGTAAAAGAGCATGACGGCCGCGCCTTCGGCCATATGCGGCTCGGTGTCGGGAAAGAAGATCATGGCAAAGGCGCCGATGGTGGCCACGGCCATGAGAAAGCTCTCGTCAAAGGCTTTGCCGCGGCGGATGTTGCTCCACGCTTTCTCGAGCACGTCATGGCCGGCGATGACGAACGGCACGAGGAACAGGGCAAAGCTCGCGTAGAGCGCGCCCGGCTCGCCGAAGAGGGCGGCGAGGGCGCCGAGCTCGTCTGCCGCGTAGACCACGGCAAAGATAGCGAGTGCGAGCAGAATGCGATGAAGCTTGTGCTCTTGCGACTCCTTTTTGCGACGCTTTTTCTTTTTCTTCTTGATGTCGGCTGCCATGATTCCCTCCTGAATGTATGAACAACCATTCATATGTTTGCGCTGGAAAAGGCCGCGGGCGAGGCGGCCTGGTGCTGAGTGCGCTGTTTAGCGGATGATCTCGCAGTCGGGCTCGGCGTCGGCGGTGAACTCCACCACGCGGTCGAGCACCTCATCGAACTCGGCGTCGTCGGCCTCGAGGGTGAGCTTCTGGGTCATGAAGTTCACGGAGACGGATTTGACGCCGTCGAGCTTGGCCAGCTCGTCCTGCAGCTCGCGGGCGCAGTTGGCGCAGTCGATCTCGTCGAGTTTGAATGCCTTCTTCATGATGGGTCCTTTCCAAATCGTTTGCGGCCCCGGGTGCGGCCGCTCAAATACCGTGCGGAGTTACTCGCAGATGTGGCTCATGCCCTGGTTGAGCATGGTGTAAACGTGATCGTCGGCGAGTGAGTAGAGGACGTTCCGACCGTCGCGGCGAAACTTCACGAGGTGCGCGCTCTTGAGCGTGCGCAGCTGGTGCGACACGGCCGATTGCGAGGTCTCGGTGGCTTCGGCGATGTCTGCCACGCAGAGCTCGCGGCCCATGAGCGTGTAGAGGATCTTGATGCGCGTGGTGTCGCTAAAGACCTTAAAGAGGTCGGCGAGGTCATAGAGCAGCTCCTCGTCGGGCAGGTCCTCGGGCGAGCACTGCGTCTGGAGCGGGCTCTCGGGCATGTCGCTCATGTCGATCTCCCTTCATATGAACAGTCGTTCATGTGTTTCGATTCCTATAATATGAACGTGTGCTCATATGTCAACGGTGTATTCGTATTTTCACGCGAGTGTAGCGTTGTGGCGCGCGAGCGGCTAAGTGCCCGCAAGCTCCTCGGGGGAGAGCGTCTTGTGGGTCCATACGATCTCGGTGATCTCGCGCGGGGACTCGGGGCAGCCCTTCGAGAGCCAGAGCCAAAAGACCGAGGTGATGCCCGAAAAGAGCATCTCGCGCCCGTAGTCATCGCCTTTGAGTCGCAGTTCAACCCCGTGAGCGGCTGCGCTCTTCTCAAAGAGCTCACCGATCAGCTCCTTCACAAAATCCCTGAGGCGCGTATCGCTGCCGTTGGCCGTGAGCGCGGCGATAAACGCGTAGTTCTCGTGCACGTAGGTGAGGCAGGCGACAACGCGCTCTTTGGTAAAGAGGTCGCAGCCGTCCGGGTTCGTGTCGGAGCGGTTGGTATGCGGGGCGTTCGGGACGGCGTTCGCTGCGCTCTCGCCTGAGCGGTCGTCCTCCCCCAAGACAATCTCGGTGAGGACGTCTGCCAGGCGCTTGACCTGCTGGTCCATGAGGTCGAACTTGTCGGTGTAGTGGGCATAGAACGTGCCGCGATTGATGTTGGCCGTGCGGCAGATATCGCTCACAGTTATACCGGCGAGCCCCTTTTGGGGGAGAAGCTCGGTCAAGGCCCGACGAATCTTCTCCTCCGTTTTGGTGGTGCGTTTAGTCGCCATAGTCGCCTCTTTCGTGCGTGATTTGTGATCGAATCGTCTTAAATCAACACTGTGTGCGGTTTTGATTATTGAACCCGTCTCCTTCGATTATTACGCTGAACGAGTCTTAAATCAACAACGTGTTGTTTTACGAACGGACGGCAAGATGAGCGACCGACCGAAAGGTCGCGCCCGTGTGGGCCGCCCGGGGTATGAAACCAAAAAGGAGACGCTATGGCATTTATCGAGGTGCGCAACGAGTCAAAGCGCTACAAGACGGGTGAGACCATCATCTGCGCCAACGACAACGTGAACTTTGAGGTGGAGCGCGGCGAGCTCGCCATCGTGCTCGGGACCTCGGGTGCAGGCAAGTCGACGGTGCTGAACATCCTCGGCGGCATGGATACCTGCGACGAGGGCGAGGTCATCATCGACGGGGCGAACATCGCTGAGCGCGACGCGAACGGCCTCACGCGCTACCGACGCGATGACGTGGGATTTGTGTTCCAGTTTTACAACCTGGTGCAGAACCTCACCGCCAAGGAGAACGTGGAGCTCGCGAGCGAGATCGTGCGCGAGGCCATGGACCCCGTCGAGGCCCTCACCATGGTGGGGCTTGCGCATCGCATCGATAACTTTCCGGCACAGCTCTCGGGCGGCGAGCAGCAGCGCGTGGCCATCGCCCGCGCCGTGGCCAAGAACCCCAAGATCCTGCTCTGCGATGAGCCGACGGGCGCACTCGACTACAACACGGGCAAACAGGTACTGCAGATCCTGCAGGACATGAGCCGAAAGCGCGGCTCGACCGTAATTATCGTCACCCATAACTCGGCCATCGCGCCCATCGCCGACCGCGTGGTCCGCATGCACGACGGCCACGTGACGAGCGTTGAGGTCAATCCGCGTCCGCAATCCATCGCGGCAATCGAGTGGTAGGGGGCAGCGTGGACCGTACATCAAAGAGGATGCTCTGGCGCGACATCCGCCTGACGTTTAAGAAGTCGCGGGCGCGGTTTATCTCGATCGCGGCGCTCATCGCCCTCGGTTCCTTTGCGCTCGTGGGCCTCAAGGTCGCGGGGCCCGACATGCGCGCCACCGCCGCCCACTACGTGAGCGGTCTCTCCTCGGCCGATATCACGGTGATCGGCTCCATGGGTATCGATGACGACGACATGACGCAGGTCAAAAAGGCAACGGGCACCGAGACGGTCGAGTTCGGCTATCTCAAGGACGTTGCCATCCGCGGTACCGACGCCGCGGTGCGCATCTATTCAAAACCCAAGCAGATCT
>CAVDZW010000103.1:3552-6416 GCA_963613305.1 bacterium
GGTGCGCATCTATTCAAAACCCAAGAAGATCTCGGAATTCGAGTTGGCAAGCGGCCGGATGCCGAGCAAGCGCGACGAGATCGCCGTCGATGCCGAGACGGCCGAGAGCTATCCCGTGGGGTCGACCATCAAGTTCACCGAAAAGGCCGCGACGGATGGGAGCAAGTCTCTCGTGCGCCACTGCTTTACCGTGGTGGGCGTGGTGAACTCCTCCGAGATCCTTTCCAACCTCAACCGCGGCATGACGCAAGCCGCCTCGGGTGACCTCAAGGGCTACGCCGTAGTATGCGAGAGCGTCTTTGATGTGGACTACCGCATGGTCGCGCGACTTTCGTATACGGATACCCAAGGACTCGACCCCTTTGACGACGAGTATCTCGACAAGGTAGCCACGCACAAAAAGCAGCTCGAGAAGCTGCTCAAGAATCAGCCGGCTCACCGGCTCGCTGTCGTGCGCGCACGGTATCAGGATGCGATCGACGACGGCGAGGCCGAGCTCAAAGACGCCAAGAGCGCGCTTGCCGACGCCAAGGCAACGCTCGACGATGCGGCTCAGCAGATTGCCGACGCGCGCTCGACCATCACCGACTCGGAGGGTCAGCTCGTGAGCGCGGCAAGTCAGCTTGCCGAGGGGCAGTCTCAGCTCGACAGCTCATGGGAGCAGCTTGCGAGCGGTAAGGAGACGCTCGATGCGAGCCGTGCCAAGCTCTCTGCGAGCGAGACCCAGCTCAAGAGCGCCAAGTCGCAGCTTGCGAGCGGATGGTCGGAGTACAACGCAAAGGCTGCGCAGCTCGCGAGCGCGCAGGAGACCTATGCGAGCAAAAAGCAGGAGTACGAGAACGCCGTGACGGCGGCTCCGGCACAAAAGCAGCAGCTTCAGGTGGGAATCGACCAGTGCGAAGCGACCGTGAGCGAGCTCAACGCCAAGCTTGCACAGGTAGCCGCCGGCATCAGCGCGGTAAACGCTAAGATCTCGGCCGCTGAGCAGGCCCCGGGCTTTGACAAAGAGAACCCGGGCGAGGCCTATCAGCAGCTTGTGGCTAAGCGGGACGAGCTCGAGGCGCAAAAGACTAAGCTCGAGGACGGTGCAAGCACGGCCGAGAGCAAGCAGGCCGGGCTCCAGGCAACGCTCGATGGCATCGATACGCAACTCGCCGCCGCCAAGCAGCAGCTCGACGAGGGCGCCAACGAGATCGAGACCTCGACCGCACAGCTTGCCGCCGCCAAGAAGACACTCGATTCCAAGCAGGCCGAGTACGATCAGGGCTACGCCTCCTATACGGCCGGCATTGCCGCGTACAACGAGGGGCTCAACAACTATTACACGGGGCTTGCGAGTTGGCGCACGGCGGCCGCCACGCTTACGTCCAAGCGCGGGGAATACGAGGCGGGCAAGGCCAAGCTCGAGACCGCCAAGGCCGAGCTTGCCGATGCCGAGGCCGAATATCTCGACGGTCTTGCCACCTATAACGAGGAACTGCCCGAGGCCGAGCAGAAGATCGCTGACGGCGAGAGCGACCTTGCAGACGCCAAGGAGACCCTGGCCGAGCTCGAGACCCCGACCTACAGCGTCTACAACCGTCGCGAGATTCCGGGCGCCGAGGGCTACAAGACCTACGACTCGGTCTCGGAGATCGTCGACTCGCTCGCGAACATCTTCCCGTACTTCCTCTATCTGGTGGCGGCCCTCGTGGCCTCCACGACCATGACGCGCATGGTCGACGAGGAACGCATCAACGCGGGCACGCTCAAGGCGCTCGGATACTCCGATACAGATGTCGAGAAGAAGTTCGTGGTCTACGGCTTTGCCGCGGCCCTCGTGGGATGCAGCGTCGGCGTCGTCCTCGGCCATACGCTTTTGCCCTATATCGTGTACAACGCCTACGCCGCCAAGTTCACCATGCCGGCCATCGAGCTCCATTTCTATCCGCTCGTGACGCTCGCTTGCTACGCGCTTGCCCTGGTCGTGGCCGTCGTGCCCGCATGGCTCGCCGCGCGCAGCGAGGTCTCCGAAAAGCCGGCCGCGCTTCTTTTGCCCAAGCCGCCCGCCAACGGCTCCAAGGTGCTCCTTGAGCGCGTGGGTTTTGTCTGGCGCCGTCTGAGCTTTACCGGCAAGGTCACCGTGCGCAACCTCTTCCGTTACAAAAAGCGCGCGGCGATGACGATCTTCGGCGTGGCCGGTGCCGCCGCCATGCTCTTTGCGGGCTTCTCGGTGCAGCACTCCATCAGCGGCATCTCCGAAAAACAGTTCGGCGAGATCATTGGCTACGACCTCATCGTTGCGGAGAAGTCGCACGTTAGCGCAGGCGAGCGCGCCGAGATCGACGACCTGCTCGCCAGCAGCGCGGTCAAGAGCCATACCTCGGCCACCTACGAATCGATCACCAAGGCGGCGGGCTCCAAGGGTGACGAACAGGAGATCACGCTGCTCGTGCCCGAGAACAACGAGGAGTTCGCGCGCTATATGGACCTGCGCGACCGTGCGAGCGGGGAGTCGCTCTCGCTTGCGGGCGACGGCGCGGTGATTTCGGAGCGCTTGGCGACCCTTTGCGGCGTCTCGGTGGGCGACACGTTCACCTTCGAAGATGCGGACGGTCGTGAGCGCGAGGTGCGCGTGGACGGCATCTGCGAGATGTACATGAACCACTTTATGTTCATGGGCAAGCGCGCCTACAAAAAGGTCTTTGGCAAGGCGGCCGCCTCCAACGCTCGTCTGGTGTCGCTGCGCAACAACTCGCTCAAAAAGACCCAACATATGGCCGCGCGGTTCGTGGCACTCGGTGGCGTCAAGGGCGTGGTGCAGTCGACGATGATCATCAACCAGGTGAACGTGATCGTCGCCTCGCTCAACAAGATCATGGGCA
>CAVDZW010000104.1:0-23002 GCA_963613305.1 bacterium
ACGCCCAACACCAACCACACGGGCATCTACGTGGCCAAGAACAAGGGCTACTTTGCCGACGAGGGCCTCAAGGTCAAGATCGTGCAGCCCGCCGAGGACACGGCAGAGACCGCGATCGGTTCGGGCGATGCGCAGCTCGGCGTGAGCTATCAGGACTACATCGCCGCCGCGTACGACGGCGGCAACACGGGCCTCACTGCCGTGGCGGCCATCATCCAGCACAACACCTCGGGCATCATGAGCCGTGCTGCCGACAACATCACGCGCGCTAAGGCCATGGAGGGACATGTGTACACCACCTGGGACATGGAGGTGGAGCAGGCCACGATCAAGCAGGTCATGGAGGCCGACGGCGGCGATTACTCCAAGCTGACCATGGTGCCCTACACGGTGGACGACGACGTGGCCGGCCTCAAGTCGAACATGTACGACTGCGTGTGGGTCTACGAGGGCTGGGCGGTCCAGAACGCCAAGATCCAGGATTTTGACGTCAACTACTTCAACTTCCGCGACATGGACGAGGTTTTTGACTTCTACACGCCGGTCATCGCGGCGAACATCGAGTATGCCGAGCAGAATCCCGAGACGATCAAGGCCTTCTTGCGCGCCGCGCGCCGCGGCTACGAGTTTGCGGTCAAGCATCCGGGCAAGGCTGCCGAGATCCTCTGCGAGGAGGTGCCCGAGCTCGACGAGACGCTGGTTGCCGCGAGTGCCGAGTTCTTGGCCGGCGAGTACGTGTCGGACGCCAAGAGCTGGGGCGTTATCGACAAAAAGCGCTGGGCCCGCTACTACCGCTGGCTGAACGAGAACAAGCTCGTCAAGAACAAGCTCGACGTGAACGCGGGCTTTGATACTTCGTACCTGGACTAAGGGCGAGGGGCGCTTGTGACCGAGATGGGGGAGAGCATGCAGGCGAGTTCGGTTTGGGCGGCGGGCACGGGGCGGCCTCCCGCCACCGTTCCGGCGCTCGAGGCCCGGGGGCTCACATGCGCCTGGGAAGACGGTGCAGACGTGGTGCGCGACTTCTCGCTCCGGGTGATGCCGGGCGAGGTCGTGTGCATCGTGGGCAAATCGGGTTGCGGAAAGACCACCATCCTGCATGCGCTCTCGGGGCTCACACGCCCGCGCTCAGGCTCGGTGCTGCTCCACGGCGAGGACGTCACGGGAATCTCGGGGCGCGTCTCGTACATGCTGCAGAAGGACCTCTTGCTGCCGAGCCTTACCGTGCTCGACAACGCCGTGCTGCCGCTCGTGATCGCGGGGGAGAGCAAAACTGCCGCGCGCGAGCGGGCACTCCCGCTCATGGAGCGCTTTGGGCTTGCGGACTGCGAGGACAAGTGGCCGGGCGAGCTTTCGGGCGGCATGCGCCAGCGCGCGGCCTTTTTGCGCACCTATCTCATGGGCAACGACGTGGCGCTGCTCGACGAGCCGTTCAGCGCGCTCGATGCCCTCACGCGCGCAGACCTCAGACGTTGGTACGCGGGCACGAGCGCCGAGCTCGGCCTTTCGAGCGTGGTCATCACACATGACGTGGACGAGGCCGTCGAGATGGCGAGCCGTATCTACGTGCTGGCGGGAGACCCCGCGGCAGGCGTGCCGAGCACGGTTGCGGGCGAGGTCGCTGTCGACCGCGCCCTGGCGGCCGACCTCACGGCGTTCAGCATGAGCGATGCCTTTAGGGATGCCAAGCGGGCGGTTTTGGAGCTGCTCGGGTAGGGGGCGCCGTCGCGGCCCGGCGTGCTTTTGACCCTACCCCTGTGGGCGGCGCTGGGCCACCTTGCCTGATCGCGCTGGATGCGGTCCGCATCGCCGGCCGGGTGAGGGCGGGCCGCCGGTTTCGGTTCCGCCCGTTCGCTGCTCGCCGCCCGAGCTTTGGGCTTCTGTTCGCTTTTTCCCGGCAACGGCGCCCTTGCTATAATGTGCGCGGTAAATCCGCTGAATCGAGGGCGCATGCTGCGCCGCAAGGGATGGGTGCACATGACGACCTCGCCGCTCGCGTCGGCCGCGGCCACGCGCGACCTGCTCGAGGAGTTTGGCCTCGCGACCAAGCACCGCTTGGGCCAGAACTTCCTTATCGACAACCATGTGATCGAGCACATCTGCGAGCTCGCGGAGCTCGACGGCACCGAGCACGTGCTCGAGGTCGGGCCGGGCATCGGCACGCTTACACTTGCCCTCTTGCAGGACGCTGCGGGCGTTGTCTCCATCGAGGCCGACCCCGAGCTTGCCCCGGTGCTCGCCGCGCATGCGGACGACTACGAAAACTTTGCGTTCATCATGGGCGACGCGCTCAAGGTGCAGCCTGCTGCAATCGAGGAGGCCGCGGGCACGGCCCCCGAGGTGTTCGTAGCGAACCTGCCCTACAACGTGGCGGCGACGATCATCTTGCAGTTTTTCGAGACCATGCCGAATCTCCGCCGTGCTGTGGTGATGGTGCAAAAGGAGGTTGCCGACCGCATTGCCGCGACTCCCGGTAACCGCACCTACGGCGGCTACACGGCAAAGCTCGCGCTTTACGCCGAGGTCACAGGTCGTTTTGAGGTGCCGCCGCGCTGCTTTATGCCGGCTCCGCACGTGGACTCCGCGGTGGTGCGCATCGATCGCGTGGCAGGCCCCTCAACAAACGTCGACAACGCCGAGGTCGCGCGTGTGATCGACGCTGCCTTTGCGCAGCGCCGTAAGACCATCCGCAACTCCATGGGGGCAAACGGCTTTGACAAGGCCGAGCTCGACCGCGCCTTCGAGGCCGCGGACATCGCACCCACGGCCCGCGCCGAGACGCTCGCGTGCGCGGACTTCGTGCGCCTGACCGAGGAGCTTGCCCGTGTTCGATAGCGCAAACCCCGTAAGCTTCAGCAAGAAGAAAATCACCGCCACCGTGCCCGAGCCGCTGGCGCCGCTCTGCGACACCCATGCGCACCTGCGCTCTTTTTGGGATAAAGACGCGCTCGACTGCCTCAAGCGCGCCCGCCGCGCGGGCGTTGACGCGCTGGTTACGCTTGTCGACTTCATCGGTGATGAGATCGCGTTTGATGACTACCGCGCCTGGCTCGAGCGCGAGGTTCTTTCGGTTGCCGTCGCGGACGAGCTCCCTGTGCTCAGGTTCCTGGCGGGCGTGCACCCTTATGGCGCTGCTGACTACACCGACGAGATTCATGCTCAGCTCGAGCGCGCGCTCGACGATCCGCTCTGCGCCGGCGTGGGTGAGATCGGTCTCGACTACCACATGGACTTTGACGACGAGGTGGAGCCTGCTCCGCATTCGGTGCAGATCGCCTGCATGGAGCGGCAGCTTGAGCTCGCCGTGTGTAAGGATGTGCCCGTCGAGCTGCATTTGCGCCACGAGGCGTCGGACGAGGACCGTATCTCGCACACGGACGCCTACGAGGTACTTCGCCGCATCGGGATTCCCAAGGCGGGCTGCGTGCTCCATTGCTTTGGCGAGGATCGCGCGACGATGGAGCGCTTTGTGGAGCTCGGTTGCCATATCGCCTACGGGGGAGCGGCCACGTTCAAGCGCAACGACGAGGTGCGCGAGGCTTTTGCGGCGACCCCGCTCGACCGCATACTCTTTGAGACGGACTGTCCCTATATGGCGCCCGAGCCGATTCGCGGTCTCGAATGCGAGCCCGCCATGATCGGTATCACGGCGCGTGCGCTCATCAACGACCGTGTGGACCGTACCGGCGAGAGCGCTGCGGCAATTGCAAATGCCGCCTGGGAGAATGCGCAGGCGCTTTTCTTCTAGGCGGTTGCGCGTGCTCGCCGGCGTGACCTGAATGGCCGTCTTCGGCCCATCGATATCAAACGACCATGCGCGCGATGCGCAAAAAGATGGCCGGAGCAGTTCAAACTTGCTGCTCCGGCCATCGTGATTGAAGAAGCTTCGGCCGTTCAAAGCCGGCCGTCTCGAAGGGTGTCGCAACCGATCCTAGGCAACGGGCGCATCGGCCAGGATCTCGCTGTTGGCGCAGAGTTCGCGCCCTTCTGATGAACGGAATGCGCGATCGATCTTCACGAGCACCCACTCGATCGGGTTCGGCGCCGGCTCGTCCTCGGCGGCAACGAGGTCGACCGTTTTGAGGAGGGTTCCCTCCTGCGAGATCGAGACCGTGCCGAGCTTGTCGCCCTTGGCGGCGCTGCCCGCGTGCGGCTCGCAGTTAACCGAGATCGCAAGCTCGCCCTTGAGGCTGAACACACGCACCTTGCGATCCTTTTTGGCCACCGTGGCGTCGACCGTCTTGTCGCTCCAACTGCTGAGCGCCACGCGTGCCACGAGCGGGTTCTTGGTGCCGGCGACCTTCCTCTTGCAGCTCACGATGTCGATGCTCTTTTGGTGCCCGTAGTACCACGAGGCGAGCGCGGCGGTGTCGGTGTAGCGCATACCGTCGTCGGAAGAGTGCAGCACGATGACATAGATCTCGTCGCCATCGTTGTCGTAGGCGCAGGCAAAGCAGTAGCCGGCCGCATAGGTCGTGCCCGTCTTGCCGCCGATGTTGCCGTCCTTGCCGAGCAGGGTGTTGTGGAATTTCATCTCCCAGCTGCGCTTGGTGCCGTCGGCGCCCGTGACTTTGATGGTGCTGTCGGAGTCGGCGACGATCTTGCGGTAGGTGTCGTTGGTCATGGCTTGCTTGACCATGAGTGAGAGATCGCGCGCGGTGGAGTGCATGTTGCCGGCGTACTCGTCGGCGTCAAGGCCGCTCGGGTTCTCGAACACGGTGTGCTCGCAGCCGAGCTCCTTGGCGCGCCTGTTCATCTCCTTAACAAAGGTCGCCTCGGGGTCGCTGGAGCTTGAGTCGAGCTTTTTGCCCACGTATTCGGCGAGCGCCACGGCGGCGTCGTTGCCCGAGGGGATGAGGAGACCGCGGAGCGCCTGCTCCACGGTGAGCTTGTCGCCTTCCTCGATATCGGCGCTCGATCCGTAGGTATCGGCCGCCTTTTTGCTGACGGTGAGGGTGTCGTCGAGGTTGGCGTTCTCGAGCACGACGATGGCCGTCATGATCTTGGTAGTCGAGGCGATCTTGACTTCGGAGTCGGCCGCGCGCTCGTAGTACGAGGTGCCGTCCTTGGTGATGATGATGGCGTTTTGTGCCGAGATATCGGGCAGGTCGGCGCTCTGTATCTGGCGCTCGGTAGCGCTCTTGCCGCAGATGATATCTGACTGCGAGGTAGCGGCGAGTGCGGCCTGGGGCGCGGCGGCGGTGCCGGCAAGGGCGAGGACGAGCGCGAGGGCAAGGCCCGTGCACGTGCGGGGGAGGTTGCGGCTGCGGTTTGCGAGATGGGCAAAAAAGGTCACGATGGGCTCTCTTCTCAAATACATGCGGCTGTGTGCCGGCGCCTTGCTCGGGGTGCGGGCACAGTGCTCGAAAGTATACGACGTACGAGCGGACGCTTTTGGGCAGGGGGTGCTATACGCCTCGTTGACGCTAAAAATGCGTCTATCGAGGTGGCCGATAGATCTGCACGGCCGCTTGCGGTTCGGGTGGCCGCTTGCGGTTCGGGTGGCCCGTCCGCTTACATCTGCCGCACCCCGCGTTCTCGCGGTGGCGGCCTTTTGCTTGCGAGCCATACGACCCTGCCCGCCCGCGCGCGACGGCCCGCGCTCGTTGCTTCTGCGCATTCGCGCCCGTTTTACCGCCGCGTGCACGCCCTTACATTCCCCTGACAATCCGCTTTCTGCTCCCTGAATCCCCCTCGGTAGCATCAGCTGAGCTATACATACGACTCGATAGGGAGTGCTGCGATGGACGAGAACCTTGAGTTTGCGCAGGCGGCTGCAGAGGCGCACGAGCGCGAGCTGGGGCATATTGAGGGCGCGGGAGCAGCTGGCGCCTCGACCTCTCCGGTGCGCATCGGCGTGCGGAACCTCGACCTGTACTATGGCGACCACCATGCGCTCAAGGACGTGAACATCGATATCCGCGATAAGGAGATCACTTCGTTCATCGGCCCGTCGGGCTGTGGCAAGTCGACGCTTCTGCGCTGCTTCAACCGCATGAACGACTACGTCAAGGACTGTCGCATCGAGGGCGAGATCACGCTCGACGGCGAGGATATCTACGCCGACTACAACCTCACGAGCCTACGTCAGCGCGTGGGCATGGTGTTCCAGCGCCCCAATCCGTTCCCTATGAGCATCTACGACAACGTGGCCTACGGCCCGCGCGGCCTCGGCATCAAGAACCGCGCCGAGCTCGACGAGATCGTGGAGGAGTCGCTCACGCGCGCCGCGCTCTGGGACGAGGTCAAGGACAAACTCAAGCAGTCGGGCCTTGGACTCTCGGGCGGCCAACAGCAGCGCATGTGCATCGCCCGCGCGCTCGCCGTGCGTCCCGACGTGCTTCTCATGGACGAGCCGACCTCGGCGCTCGATCCGGTCTCGACCCTCGTGGTGGAGCAGCTCGCCCTCGAGCTCAAGAAGAACTACACGCTCGTGGTCGTCACGCATAACATGCAGCAGGCGAGCCGTATCTCCGACTCGGTGGCGTTCTTTTTGCTCGGCGAGCTCGTGGAGCACAAGCCCACGGCTGAGCTCTTCAAGAACCCGACCGACCAGCGCACGGCCGACTACCTGACCGGCCGCTTTGGCTGATCGGTTGCAAGTTCGCAGACAAAGGCAACGTCAGCGCGCGGGGGCGGGGGACCCGCGCGGTGTGTATCATGTCCATGAGGTGAATCGCAATGATCTACTACGTTGAGGATGACGACAACATCAGGGGGCTCACGCTCTATGCCCTGCGCCAGCAGGGGATCGAGGCCGAGGGCTTTAGCTGCGACAGCGAGTTCAAGGCCGCCGTGGCGCGCCGCGTGCCCGACGCCGTGCTCCTCGATATCATGCTCCCCGACACCGACGGGCTCGAGATCATGCGTCGCCTGCGCGCCGACAACGAGACGGCGACCGTGCCCATCATGATGCTCACCGCCAAGGACACCGAGCTCGACAAGGTCGTGGCCCTCGACGGAGGTGCCGACGACTATCTCACCAAGCCCTTTTCGCTCATGGAACTCACGAGCCGCTGCCGTGCCCTCCTGCGCCGCGGCGGCATGGTGCAGAAAAAGACCGATGTGCTCGACTGCAACGGCATTCATTTGAGCCCGAGCCATCGCGAGGTGACGGTCGACGGCGAGCCCGTCAAGCTCACCCTGCGCGAGTTCGACCTGCTCGAGTACCTCATGCGCAAGCCCGGCGTGGTGTTCAGCCGCGAGGCGCTCCTGCAGACCGTTTGGGGCTGGGACTTCGACGGTGGCAGCCGTACCGTGGACGTGCACGTGCAAACCCTGCGCCAAAAGCTCGGCGAGCGCGCCTCGGCGATCGAGACCGTGCGCGGCGTGGGCTATCGCATGGCCGAGCGCGAAGAGTAGCGGGCGCGAGGGGTCGGGCCGCTCATGGGCAAGGGCAAGAGAACGCTTTCGCACCGCGTGTTCGCAACCGTCTTCACGGTTGCGATGGCGGTCATCCTGCTCTTTACCGTGGCAGGCGCGTTCTTTATCCAAAAAGCGCTCTCATCGTCTACCGGTGACGAGCTTTCGCACGAGGCCGAGATCATCGCTCAGGCGCTCAACGCCGCAAACGACGACTACGACTTTCTGTCGCGCCTCGACCGCGACAACGTGCGCGTAACGCTCATAGCAAAGAGCGGCAAGGTACTCTTTGATAACGAGACCTCACCGAGCCTGCTTCCCAACCACAAGGACCGCCCCGAGGTCCGCGACGCCCTCAAGACCGGCACGGGCGAGAGCGAGCGCTCGAGCTCCACGCTCGACGAGGTCATGCTCTACCGCGCCGTGCGACTCGATGACGGCAACGTGGTGCGCCTAGCGCGCAGCCAGGCCGGTGTGCTCAGTATCCTCGTCTCGCTCGTGTGGCCGCTGCTCGGCATCGCGGCGCTCTGCGCGGCCGTCTGCTTCGTGGCGGCCCGGCGCGAGTCGCGCGCCATCATCGCGCCTTTGCGCGAGGTCGATCTTGACCATCCGCGCCGCAGCTACGAGGCGGCCTACACCGAGATGGTGCCCATGCTCGAGCGGATCGAGAGCCAGCGCCAGGAACTCAAGCGCCAGATGCGCGTGCTCGCTGACAACGACCGCATGCGCCGCGAGTTCACCGCCAACGTGACGCACGAGCTCAAGACCCCGCTCACGGCCATCTCGGGTTATGCGGAGCTCATCTCGAGCGGCATGGTGGCCGACGAGGACGACCTGCGCGACTTTGGTGGGCGGATCTACCGCGAGGCGGGGCGCCTGGCCGCACTCGTGAACGATATCCTCACACTTTCGAACATCGAGGAGGCCGAGCGCTCGGAGCAGGACGCAACGGACGGCTCGCCCTCGGCCCTAGGCTCTAACGAGCCGATCGAGCTCGCGCGCCTCGTCGACTCGGTCTGCGCGCGTCTTGAACAGGTGGCGCTCGACAACGACGTCTCGATCTCGGCTGCGGGCGACCCTACCATCATCGTGGGCGTGCCGCGCCTCGTGGACGGCCTCGTCTACAACCTGGCGAGCAATGCCATCCGCTACAACAAGCCGGCGGGTACGGTCGCGCTCTCGTGCGGTACCGACGATACCGGTTGCCCTTATGTGCGCGTGGCCGATACAGGCATCGGTATCGCCCCCGAGGAGCAAGAGAAGATTTTTGAGCGCTTCTACCGCGTGGACAAGAGCCGCTCCAAGGCGCGCGGCGGCACGGGATTGGGCCTCGCTATCGTCAAGCACGCGGCGGCTTTTCACCATGCGACGGTCGACCTCAAGAGCGAGCTCGGCGAGGGCACGACCATCACGGTGAGGTTCCCGCCTGCGCCTGCCGCCCCTTCGGCTTTGGGATGAAATAAGCCGACAACTTGAATATATGCGCGACTATCGGTTATAAAATCTAAGTCTAAACGTATAAGGTCTGTGAGTTGGCGCCATTTGCGCTGCTCGCAGGCGATGTACAAGCCGAAAGGATGCGCGCATGCGTAAATTCAAGACCGAGAGTCAAAAGCTCCTCGACCTCATGATCAACTCGATCTACACCAACAAGGAGATCTTCCTCCGCGAGCTCATCTCCAACGCGTCGGACGCCGTCGACAAGCTCAACTTCAAGAGCCTTACCGATGAGTCCGTCGACCTCTCACAGGAGGACCTCTCCATCCGCCTCGCCTTCGATAAGGACGCGCGCACGATCACCATCAGCGACAACGGCATCGGCATGACCGAGGCCGAGCTCGAGAAGAACCTCGGCACCATCGCGCACTCGGGCTCCGAGGAGTTCAAGGAGCAGAACGCCGAGCAGCAGGGCAACGACGTCGACATCATCGGCCAGTTCGGCGTGGGCTTCTACTCCGCGTTCATGGTCGCGAGCCACGTCAAGGTCGTCAGCCGCGCCTTTGGCGAGGACGAGGCCCACGTGTGGGAGTCCGACGGCCTTGCGGGCTACACCATCGAGCCCGGTGAGCGCGACAGCCACGGCACCGACATCATCCTCACCCTGCGCGAGAACGAGAAGGGCGGGGCCGGCGAGGAAGGGGAGGACTACGACACTTACCTCTCGGAGTGGCACCTCAAGAGCCTCGTCAAGCAGTACAGCAACTATGTGCGCTACCCGATCCAGATGATGGTGACCAAGAGCCGCGAGAAGCCCAAGCCCGAGGACGCGCCGGAAGACTACAAGCCGGAGTACGAGGACTATGAGGAGCTCGAGACCCTTAACTCCATGACTCCGATCTGGAAAAAGCGCAGGTCCGACGTCGAGGACTCCGAGTACAACGAGTTCTACAAGGCCAACTTCCACGACTGGGAGGACCCGGCCCGCACGGTGAGCTTCCACGCCGAGGGCGCGCTCGAGTACGACGCCCTGCTGTTC
This sequence comes from bacterium, assembly GCA_963613305.1. GTDB lineage: Bacteria > Actinomycetota > Coriobacteriia > Coriobacteriales > Coriobacteriaceae > Collinsella. The sequence continues at coordinate 9,839 of CAVDZW010000104.1, forward strand.
ATCCCTTCCCGTGCGCCGATGGACCTCTACAGCAAGGACTACCAGAAGGGCCTGGCGCTCTACAGCTCCAACGTGCTGATCCAGGAGAAGTGCGCCGAACTTTTGCCCGACTACTACAACTTCGTGCGCGGCGTGGTCGACTCCTCCGACATCTCGCTCAACATCAGCCGCGAGACGCTCCAGCACGACCGCCAGCTCAAGGCCATCGCCAAACGCGTGGAGAAGCGCGTGACCTCTGAGCTCGAGAGCATGCGTGACGACGACCGCGAGGCCTACGAGAAGTTCTTTGCCAACTTTGGCCGCGGCCTCAAGTACGGCATCTACTCGAGCTACGGCGTCAAGGCCGACGAGCTCGCCGATCTCCTGCTCTTCTGGAGCGCCAAGGAGCAGAAGATGGTGACCCTGCGCGAGTACGCCGAGAACATGGCCGAGGGCCAGGAGGCCATCTACTACGCCGCCGGCGATTCGCGCGAGCGCCTGGCTAAGATGCCCGTGGTGACGAGCGTGGTCGAGCGCGGCTACGACGTGCTGCTGCTTACCGAGGACCTCGATGAGTTCACCATGCAGTCCATGCGCGAGTACGTCGCACGCGACCTGCCCAAGGTCTACGAGGACGACGCCGCCCGCGAGGCCGCCGAGAAGGCCCAGGCCGACGGTGCCGAGCCCGAGACCGAGGACCGCAGGCTCGCCCTCAAGAACGTTGCCGCCGGCGACCTCGACCTTTCCACTGAGGAAGAGAAGAAGGATGCCGAGGAGGCCGCCAAGGAGAACACCGGCCTCTTTGACGCCATGAAGGAGGCGCTCGGCGACAAGGTCGAGAAGGTCTCCGTTTCGGCGCGCCTGACCGATGCCCCGGCCTGCATCACCACCGACGGCCCGATCTCGCTCGAGATGGAGCGCGTGCTCAAGAAGAACCCCGGCGCCGGTGCCGAGGGCATGCCCAAGAGCCAGCGCACGCTCGAGCTCAACGCCAAGCATCCCGTCTTCGCCAAGCTCACCGCCGCCCAGGAGGCGGGCGAGACCGAAAAGGTCGCCAAGTACGCCGGTCTTCTCTATGACCAGGCCCTGATCGTCGAGGGCCTGCTCCCCGAGGACCCCGTGGCGTTCGCGGCCTCTATCTGCGATCTCATGTAATTTGTTGGTTGCGCGGTTTTACCAAACCGCGGAACTGGTCGACGCTGCGCGGACCCCAGGCACGGCACCTCGCCATTCAAGAAGGGAGGCATGACCCAAAGGTCTATGCCTCCCTTCTTTCATGTCGATCTGCCGCGCCTGGCGCCCGCTCGCTGACGTGGTCGGATGCGGCGGCGTTGCCCTTGCTGATGCAGTTTGACCTGGGGTTTGAGCCGTTAATCCATTAAGTGCATTCTGGTTTCCCCATTCGTGTCGGCCTGCAGGCATCCACCTACAGTGCACCTGCTGGGGAGCTGCCGGGTCCCTTGGACGACTTCTGCGAAGCAGCAGGAGCCCAAGGGACCCGGTTGCTCCCCAGCCCAGGGACCCCATGTGAGAATGCCTGCAGGGCGAACAATGTTCCTCTACATGTGGGGAATTTCTGGCATATCGGTTAGCGTTCCGCAACAGATGTCCATCAAATCGCTTCGCACGCTATAGTTCTCAGGTCCAAGCTGCTCGGCATGGGCGCCTGCCTGCAGGTGCGCCGTACAATGCTGGGCAATATGTATGTTCCATCTCGAATGCAAGGAAGGTTCGTCCGTGAGCCTTAACAGCAAATTGTCGAGCGCCAAGGTCTCGTTCCAAATCTTCAAGCGCGACATCAAGCGTCTGCTGGTGAATCCGGTGGCGCTCATCGTCACCATCGGCGTGTGCATCATCCCGTCGCTCTACGCCTGGTACAACATCGTCGCCAACTGGGACCCCTATGGCAACACGGGCAACATCAAGGTTGCCGTGGTCAACAACGACCGCGGGTGTGAGAGCGACCTCGCCGGTTCGCTCGACGCCGGCGGCCAGGTGATCAAAAAGCTCAAGAAGAACGACCAGATCGGCTGGCAGTTCGTCGGCTCCACCGCAGATGCCAAGACGGGCGTCGAGTCGGGGGAGTACTACGCCGCGATCATCATCCCCAAGAACTTCTCCGAGAACATGCTGAGCATGCTCAGCGGCACCTTCCACCAGCCTAAGCTCACCTATTACGTGAACGAGAAGAAGAGCGCCGTGGCGCCTAAGGTCACCGACTCGGGCGCGAGCACCATCGAGTCGCAGGTGAACGAGACGTTCGTCTCGACCGTCACCGAAGTCGTGCTCAAGACCGCCAAAAAGGCCGGCGTCGATGTTCAGGCCAAAGCCGATGAGTCCGAGAGCGGCCTCATCACCGTGCTCGATGAGGCCGATGAGTCGGTTCAGGAGGCGCGCGACATGTTTGCGAGCTCGGCGAGCACCGTCTCCAAGACCAAAGAGGGCGTGACCTCGGCTGATAAGACCCTCTCGAGCCTGAACGACAGCATCCCGGCGCTTAACGATTCGCTCACCAAGAGCGGCAAGCTCCTCAAGACCACCCGCTCCTCGGCGGCGAGCCTCCAGACCTCGCTCTCGACCGCTCTCTCGGGCGGTATCGCCGACCTCAGCACCGCCTCGACCAAGGCGAACGCCGCGGTGGGCAAGCTCACGGGCACGGTCAACTCCGCGGCCACGTCGCTCGAGGGCTCGGTCTCCAACGTACAGACGATCATCGACAGCAACCAGACGGCCATCGACGCGCTCAGCAAGGTCGCCGACAAGGACCCGACTAGCTCGGGCGTCATCAAGGAGGCCGTGCAGGCTCTTCAGGCGCAAAACGACAAGCTCACCTCCGCCAAAAAGGCGCTCGAAACCCAGCTCGCCGCCATCAAGTCCGACGCGAGCGCGATCTCGGGCGCGACCTCGAGCGTCGATGACGCCGTGCAAAAGGGCTCCTCTTCGCTCATCTCCTCCATGCAAAAGGTGGAATCGGAGTCTATGCCCAAACTCTCGAGCGGCCTCGACTCCTTTGCGAGCGTGAGCGGCGACCTCAAGGGCGTGGTCTCGGGGCTCGAGCCCACCATCACGCAGGCACGCGGCACGCTCAAGCAGCTCTCGGCCACCCTCGACCAGGTGAACGACGCGCTTTCGCGCACCGACTCCACGCTCGCGGGCATCCAGGAGAACCTCTCCACCGCGCGCGACGACGTGGCGGCGCTCCGCAGCAGCGAGTCGATCGAGGCCCTGGCCAAGCTCGCCGGCACGGACGTGTCGGAGGTCTCCGACTTCATGAAGTCGCCGGTCACGCTTAAGTCCAAGTCGGTCTTCTCGGTCAAAAACTACGGTTCGGGCGTGGCTCCGTTCTACACCAACCTTGCGCTCTGGGTCGGCGGCTTTGTGCTGATCGCCATCGTTAAGCTCGAGGTCGACCGCGAGGGCGTCGGCCCCTTCTCGGCGCGCGAGGCGTACTTCGGCCGTTGGCTTTTGTTCGTGCTGCTCGGCGTGGTGCAGGCGGTCATCGTCTGCGTGGGCGACTTGGCGCTTGGCGTTCAGTGCCTGCATCCTGGGCTCTTCGTGCTCGCGGGCGTGTGCATCTCGTTTGCGTTCGTGAACATCATCTACGCGCTCGCCATTACCTTTAAGCACATCGGTAAGGCCGTGGGCGTGATCCTCGTGATTGTGCAGATCCCGGGCTCTTCGGGCATGTACCCCATCGAGATGATGCCCGGGTTCTTCCAGTGGCTCCATCCGTTCTTGCCCTTTACCTACGGCATCAACGCCATGCGCGAGACCATCGGCGGCATGTACGGCGCCTCTTACGTGTACAACCTCGCCATGCTCGCCGTCTACGTGGTGCTCGCGCTGCTCGTGGGCGTGTGCCTGCGCCCGCTCGTGCAGAACCTCAATCTGCTGTTCGATCGCAGCCTGGCCCAGACCGGCATGATGATCTGCGAGGAGAACGCCATGCCGCGCCGCCGCTACACGCTCCGCACGAGCCTGCGCGCGCTGCTCGACACCGATGCCTACCGTCACGACCTGGTGGAGCGCGCAATCGCCTTTGAACGCCGCTACCCGCGCTACATCAGGGGCGGCCTCGCGACCATCTTTGGCGTGCAGATCCTGCTCTTTGCGCTCACATGGCTGCTCGACCTCGATAACGACGGCAAGATCGTGATGCTCGTGCTCTGGATCGTTGCCGTGATTGCCGTTGCGGGCTGGCTCATCAACATCGAGTACATCCGCGAGACCCTCAACACGCAGATGCGCCTCTCGGCCCTCTCGGACGAGAAGCTCCGCGCCGAGATGCGCGAGCACACGAGCGCCATCCCGGCCGCACGCCGCATGTTCGGTCTGGGCGCTCGCGAGCGGGGGAGCGCGCGGTTCAAGAACGCCGGCGCCTCCAGGCAGGCCGGCGGCAACGACGCCGCAGCGAACGACGCAACCGGGGTGACCCAAACCTTGCCCACCCAAGACACGAAGGGCGGTGATGCCAAATGAGGAACATCGGACGCATCTTTAAAAACGACGTCAAGAACGTCCGCCACAACGTCATCGGTATCGTCGTCGTCATCGGTCTTGTGATTCTGCCCTGCCTCTACGCGTGGTTCAACATCGCGGGCAGCTGGGACCCCTACGGCAACACCGGCAACCTCAAGATCGCCGTCGCGAACGTCGACGAAGGCTACAAGAGCGATCTTGTGCCCGTCGAGGTGAACATCGGCGAGAACGTCACGAGTTCACTGCGCGCAAACGACAACTTTAACTGGGTATTCGTCAACAGCAAGCACGATGCCATCGAGGGCGTGCGCTCGGGCGAGTATTATGCGGCCGTAATCATCCCCAAGAGCTTCTCGGCCGACATGATGACGCTCTTTTCGACCGAGGTTAAGCATGCCGACATCGAGTACTACGAGAACCAAAAGTCCAATGCCATCGCCCAGATCGTGACCGAGAAGGGCTCCAACGCCGTCAAGAGCCAGGTCAACGAGACCTTTACCGAGACGGTCACCAAGATCGGTCTCGATACCGTCGAGAGCCTGCTCGACACGATGTCTTCCGACGAGGCCACGAACTTCGTGGCGAACCTCTCCAAGACCCTCGGCCAGAGCGCCACGGGGCTGCGCAACGCCTCGGGCGACGTCGATGCGTTCTCGGGCCTGCTCGAGTCGAGTACGCAGTCGCTCAAGTCGACGGGCGAGCTGCTCGGCAAGAGCGGCACGACCTCCGCGGATGCCGAGAACCTCCTGACGGACGCCAAGAGCGGCCTCTCGAGCGTGGAAGACGCGCTTGGCAGCGCCACGAGCGAGGTCGATTCCGCCATCTCCGAGAGCGTCTCGGGCCTCGACGGCGTGTCGTCGTCGGTCGATGCCGCGCTCGATGCCGGCACCGCCCATGCCGAGACCTCGGCCAAGCAGCTGAACTCCGTCGCGAGCGACATCAAGGCCCAGGTCGACAAGACCGCCGCCACCGCCAAGCAGCTCCGCGAGCTCGCGGGCAAGGTCGACGCCGCCAAGTTCCCTGATGTCAAGGCGGCGCTTGTCTACGCGGCCTCCTCGCTCGATAACCTCAACAGCGCCCGCACCAAGCTCGCCGACTCGCTCACCTCCTCCGCCGACTCCCTCACCCAGGGCACCTCGGACGTGGCGTCCACCAAGGCCGAGGTCAAGGCGGCCGTCGACGAGGCCAAGTCGAAGGTCTCGGGCGTCAAGGGCAATTACGAGAAGACCCTCAAGACCCAGGTAGGGGAGCTCAAGTCGAGCGTCTCGAACGTCGCGAGTGCGGCCTCGAGCATCTCGGCGAACCTCAACGACACCGTCTCGAATCTCTCCTCGGCGAGCAACTCGCTCACGGCCGACCTTGAGCGCGTGAACGGCAAGCTGACCAAGACCAGCTCCAAGCTCTCGTCTTCGGCCGAGAAGGTCGAGGAGCTGCGCGCCAAGCTCGACGAGGCCGCGGCCTCGGGCGACATTACCAAGGTGCGCGCGCTCATCGGCGAAGACTCCGATGCCCTCGCGACCGCCCTCACCGCACCGGTGGCGCTCGATCGCAAGGCCGTCTATCACATCCGCAACTACGGCTCGGCCATGGCGCCCTTCTACACGATTCTCTCGCTCTGGGTCGGCGCGATCGTGCTCGCCGCCATGCTCAAGGTGCAGGTCAAGGAGAGCTTTGTGCGCTCGCTCGCGCCGATTCGCCTGCACGAGATCTATCTCGGCCGCTTTGTCGCGTTCGCGCTCATCGGCCTCTTGCAGGCCACGCTTGTCTGCGCCGGCGACATCCTCTTCTTTGGCATTCAGTGCCAGCACCCGATGTTCTATCTGCTCACCGGCTGGCTCGCGAGCTTTGTGTTCGTGAATATCGTCTACACGCTCACGGTCTCGTTCGGCGACATCGGTAAGGCGCTCGCCGTCGTGCTGCTCGTCATGCAGGTGGGCGGCTCGGGCGGCACCTTCCCGATCGAGATGACCGCGCCGATCTTCCAGGCCATCTACCCGTTCCTGCCGTTTACGCACGGCATCAACGCCATGCACGCGGCCATGGCCGGTGCCTATGGGGCTGAGTACTGGATCGAGATGCTCGTGCTTGCGAGCTACCTTGTGCCCTCGCTCGCGCTCGGCATCGTCTTCCGCCGTCCGGTGATCCGCCTTAACAACTGGATCATCGAGCAGCTCGAAGAGACTAAGCTGATGTAACCTAGCTGCCTAGGTGGCCCCGTGGGCGCGTGCTCGCGGGGCTTTTTCGTTTATAGGGGGATTAAATGGGGGAGCGCTCGACGACGTTCTGGAAGCTCGCGCTCGCGGCGATCGCGCTCATCTGGGGCTTTTCGTTCGTGATCATGAAGGGCACGGTCGATACCGTGCCGACGTTCACCCTGCTCGCCATTCGCTTTTCGGTCGCTTCGGCCATTATGTTCGTCCTCTTTTGGAAAAGCATCCGCGAGCACCTGCGAGGGCGTGAGGTTGCCGTGGGCCTTGCCGTGGGCGTGGCGCTCTGGGCCGCCTACGTTGCGCAAACGCTTGGGCTCTCGCAGACCACGGCGGGCAAGAATGCGTTTCTCACCGGCACCTACTGCGTGCTCGTGCCGTTCGTGAGCTATCTCATGCAGCGCGAGCGCCTTGGCATCTACAACGTCGGCGCGGCCGTCATCTGCCTTTTGGGCATCGGTCTCGTGGCGCTCGACGATCTCACCATCGGCGCGGGCGACGTGCTCACGCTCGTGGGCGCCGTGTTCTTTGCGCTCGAGATCTGCATCGTCTCAAAGTACGGCGCGAGTACCGATGTGAACGCGGTCTCGTTCTGGATGTTCCTCGCCGTGGCCGTGCTCTCGGCCGCGTGCGCCTGCGTATTCGAGCCGGGCTCGCTTGCGGTGTCGTGGACGCCCGGGCTCGTGGGCTCGCTCGCGTTCCTCGCGGTGGTCTGCACCTGCCTCAACATGTTCGTGCAGAATGCGGGCCTCGCGCATGTGGAGTCGTCGACGGGTTCGCTTTTGCTCTCGCTCGAATCGCCGTCGGGCGTCTTCTTTTCGGTTCTCGTGGCTGGGGAGTCGCTCACCCCGCGCCTGCTTGTGGGCTTTGCCCTCATCTTCTTTGCCATCGTGCTTTCCGAAACCCATCTGAGCTTTTTGCATCGCCAACTTGAGAATGCATAAAAACGGGGCAGTTTTGTAAACAGCGTGTTGCACGGCAGATTGACGTGTATAGCGGGACGGGCCGTCGGTATTCTTGTGCCTTGCACTTTAGAAAGATGGAGTGCTTTCTGCAGATTTATCGATGGGGGATCTATGTCATCACCTTTTGCCGGCGTCACGCCGGAGTTCGCTCCCGCAACGAGCGAGGCGGCCGCTGCCGCAATCGAGCCTGCGCTGCTCGAGGAGGCCCAGGCCATCGCTGGCGAGCTCGCCGAGTGGCGCCATGCCCTGCACCAGATTCCGGAACTCGGCAACAACCTGCCCCAGACGAGTGCCTACGTGCAGGAGCGCCTGCGCGAGATGGGCATTCCCTTCCGCACGCTCGTTGAGGGCAACTGCGTCGTCGCCCTGATCGGCAAGGGCGCTGCGGCCGCCGCTGGCGACGGTACGGCCAGCGACGCGGACTGCGGGACTACGATCCTTTTGCGCGGCGACATGGACGGTCTACCTGTTGCCGAGGAGTCGGGCGAGTCCTTTGCGAGCGAGAACGGCTGCATGCATGCCTGCGGGCATGACATGCATGCCACGGCGCTTCTTGGCGCGGCCAAGCTCCTCAAGGCTCACGAGGACCAGGTTGCGGAGCTCGGTGGCACCGTCAAGCTGCTATTCCAGCCCGGTGAGGAGACCTTTGAGGGCGCGCGTGCCGCCATCGCCGACGGCCTCCTCGAGAACCCGGCACCCGCGGCCGGCTTTGCCATGCATGTGAACAGCCAGTCGCCGATCGGTCTTGTGCTCTACGGTAACCCGGCGCTCTCGGGCGTCTACGGGTTCCGCATCACGCTCCAGGGCAAGGGCGGTCACGGTTCCAGCCCCGAGATCTGCATCGACCCCATCACGGCCGGCGTTCACGTGCACCTGGCGCTTCAGGAGCTCGTGAGCCGCGAGGTCAGCGCTATGAAAGAGATCGCGCTCACCATCGGCAAGTTCGAGGGCGGTGCCGCCGCGAACGTCATCCCCGACACCTGCGTGCTCGAGGGCACCATGCGCGGCTTCGATCTTGAGCTCATGGAGACGCTCAAGACGCGCATCGCCGAGGTCGTGGAGGGCGTGGCCAAGACGTATCGCGCCGAGGCGACGATCGAGACGCTCTCGGACGTGCCGCCGCTCGTGCTCGACGACGCCATGACCGCGGCCGCCAAGGGTTATGTGGGCCGCGTGCTCCCCAAGGCCGCGTTCCTGCCGCTCTTCCATGCCATGGCATCTGAGGACTATGCGCTCATCTCGGCTCAGGTTCCGAGCGCGTACTTCACCATCGGCGCGGCGGCACAGGACACCGAGGAGCACTTTGCTCAGCACCATCCCAAGGCTCGCTTTGACGATGCCGAGCTGCCCCTCGGGGCAGCGGCTTATGCCGCCGTGGCCCTCGGCTACCTCGCCGACCATCGGTAGCACCCGACCTCGCCCCTCAAACCGTCGCTCGCTCGTACGCGGCGATCCTCTTTTGGGGCGATCTCGGGCACTACCGACGCTCGGGCTGGCCGGGTGAAACCCCGACCTCGCCCCCTCATTCATTGCAAACGACCGCTCGAAGGGAACACCATGTCCTCCTCTAAGCAGCACCGCTTCTTTCCCGGCTGGCTCGTCGTGGCCTCCGGCTTCGTCATCATGGCCACCTGCTACACGATCTTCGTCAACTGCATGAGCCTCTTCCAGCCGCTCATCGTCTCGGAGCTTGGCGTCACGCTCGCCCAGTACAACATCTCCAACGCCATCTCCACGGTGGTCTCGGTCCTCGGTTCGCTCGTGATCGGCCACATCGCCGACCGCGTGAGCGGCCGCGTACTCGGCTCGCTCACGGTCATCATGACCTCCGCCGTGCTCTGCGGCATGAGCTTTGTGGGCTCGCTCTGGCAGGTCTACGCGCTCTTTGCCGTCTCGGGCTGCTTTGCCGTGGCCTCCACGCGCCTGCTCATTAGCCTCGTGACCGCCAACTGGTTCACGGCCAAGCGCGGCCTCGCCATCTCCATCGCGCTCTCGGGCTCGGGCTTCGGCGGTGCGGTGCTCTCTCCGATCGTGAGCTCGCTCATCGTGAGCTTCGGCTGGCGCCCGGCCTTCCTCGCGCTTGCCGCCATCTGCATGGTCTTTGCCCTGCCGATCACGGCTTATTCGTTCCGCACGAGCCCGCGCGAGATCGGCCTTAAGCCCTATGGCGAGAACGAGGGCGACAAGGCCGCGACCGCCGAGGGCGCAAAGGCGTCCGAGCCCGAGATCTCGGTGCGCTGGGCGCTTATCAAAAAGCACCCCTCGTTCTGGCTGCTCGTCATCGCGTTTTTGCTCATGGGCCTCGTGAACGGCGCGATCCTGCCTAATCAGGTCACCAACATGACGAGCGTCACCGTCAACGGCACCAAGATCGTCACGGGCGGGCACGACCCCATCTGGGCGGGCACCGTGCTCTCGGCCTACATGGTCACGGTCGTCATCGCCAAGATTTCGCTCGGCGCCATCTACGACCGCTTTGGCCTGCGCACGGGCAACATCCTGGGCTCCGTGGCCTGCATCATCGCGTGCGCGGCGCTCTGCTTTCCGCAGACCGACATCGGCCCCGTCGTCGCGGCCATCAGCTTTGGTATCGGCACCTGCATGGGCACCGTCACGCCCACGATCGCCGCGTCCAAGCAGTTCGGCATGGCCGACCTCGGCAAGGTGACGGGTACGATCACCTCGCTCGAGATGGTGGGAGGCACCGTCGGCGCCATCATCTCCGGCGTGCTCTTTGACGTTTCGCAGTCCTTTGCGAGCACCTGGATCGTCTGCCTCGTGTGCTCGGTCGCCATGCTCGCGTTCCTGATCGTCTCGGAGCCGAGCGCGGCCAAGCTCCGTGCCGAGGCCGCTGCCGCCGATTCGGCTGAATAGCGCCTCGGCGCGCAAGGGCGCGTGCCTGCCATATAATAGCGGGCGTTCAACGATACCCGGCGGGCATGCGCGCCGCCGTGCAACAGGGAGGATGCCACATGCAGGCACAGAAGGCCGAGGGATGCAAGGACCTCATCGGGCGCGACATGCGCGCTTGGACCAAGATGCAGGAGGTGGCCGCGGCCACCTTCGGCCCTTACGGTTTTGAGCCGGTCGAGACCCCCGCGATCGAGCAGGTCGACGTGTTTGTGCACGGTATCGGCCAGTCCACCGACGTCGTGCGCAAGGAGATGTTCCGCGTCTTCTCGGGTGCCAACCTCGAGCGCGCGCTCGGCGAGGGCACCGACGCCAAGCTCAAGGCCAAGCAGCGCCTGGCTCTTCGCCCCGAGGGGACGGCCGGTGTGGTGCGCGCGGTCGTGGAGAACAACCTCGTGCCGCAGGGCTCCGCTCCCTTTAAGGGCTACTACGCCGAGGCGATGTTCCGCGGCGAGCGCCCGCAGAAGGGCCGTTTGCGCCAGTTCCACCAGGTCGGCATCGAGTGGCTCGGTGCGCCCGACCCGGCGGCCGACGCCGAGTGCATCATCATGCTCATGGAGTTCTACAAGAACCTGGGCTTTGACCTCTCCAAGCTGCGCCTGCTCATCAACTCCATGGGCGATCCGGAGTGCCGTCCGGCCTACCGCGAGTCGGTCAAGAGCTTTATCCTCGCGCACGCCGACGAGATGTGCGACGAGTGCCGCGAGCGTGCCGAGCTCAACCCGCTGCGCGCCTTTGACTGCAAGAACGACCATTGCCGCGAGATCATGGCCGAGGCGCCCCTTATGGGCGACAACCTCTGCGACGACTGCCGCGAGCACTATGAGCAGGTCAAGCGCTATCTCGATGCCGCCGGTATCGAGTACGTGGAGGACCCGACCCTCGTGCGCGGCCTCGACTACTACACGCGTACGGTCTTTGAGGTGGAGGCGCCCGGTGCGGGCGTTGGTTCCATCGGCGGCGGCGGGCGCTACGACGGGCTCGTGGAGCTCGAGGGCGGCAAGCCCACGCCGGGCGTCGGCTTTGCCGTGGGCTTTGAGCGCGCCATGCTCGCACTCGAGGCGTTCGGCGGCGAGATGGCTACCGAGCCTGCACCCTGCGTGTACGTGGCCAACGCCGGCCGCGAGCTGCGCGCCAAGGTCTTTGAGGTCTGCCGGGCGCTCCGTGCCGCGGGCGTGGTGACCGAGGCCGACTACCAGTCGCGCTCGCTCAAGGGGCAGTTCAAGCAGGCCGACAAGCTCGGCGCGCGCCTGATCGTGATCCTGGGCGGCGACGAGCTCGCCGAGGGCAAGGTCAAGATCCGCAACATGCAGACCCACGACGAGGAGCTCGTGGCCGTGGATGCCGTGGCCGAGGCGGTCGTGCGCCTGCTCGGCTAGGTTCGGGTCTTCTCATACATGCGCAATCACCCCGGCGGTCGGCTCTTTTTTGGAGCGGCTGTCGGGGTTTTCTGTATGAGACCGCATGCTCGGAGCCCCGATTACCGATGAATAGCGACCGCTTGCCGTAAAACGGCTTGAATGCAGGATGTACTTTTCTTTGGTAAAGCGACTTTGTGGCGAATGCCCCAAATCGGTGCGCCTATAATGAATGCCGCGTGCGCTTGGCACGCATCCGAAACTAGGGAGGCAACGTGGCTGAGACCAAGGGCAACCAGTCCGTACCCGAGACCGCTGCACGTCGCGTGGCGGCGGCCGTGGTCAACCGCTTCTACAACCGTATCGGCTCCAACGCCGAGACCAAGGAGCAGCTCGCCGAGATCGACATTCCCGAGCAGCTGCGCGAGAACCTGGCGCTTTTCCTGCGCCTGGAGCGCAAGGTGCTCTCGGAGTACGACCCCGAGATCGCCGAGCTCTTCGACAAGATCCTTAACGCCGAGATCCGTGCCAACGAGGGCAACCCCGGCACCGCCGCTGCCGAGGAGGAGGTCGACGACCAGGGCATTCCCGTGGGCGACGATCCTACCGCCGTGGCGTTCCGCGAGGTTATCGATCTCATCGACGAGCTTGACCTCGACAAGCAGCAGGTGATCGTCCGCGCGTTCACGAGCTTCTTCCACCTGGCGAACCTCACCGAGGAGAACTACCGCGTCGACATCCTGCGCGAGCGCGAGGCCGGCGCCTCCACCGAGACCGACGTCGACCCGGCAAACGAGCTCACCGTGGCCTACAACCGCATCGTGTCGGAGATGGGCGAGGAGGGTGCCAACGAGCTTCTTGCCAAGCTCGAGTTCCACCCCGTGTTCACCGCGCATCCCACCGAGGCGCGCCGCAAGGCCGTCGAGGGCAAGATCCGCCGCATCTCCAACCTGCTCGAGGAGCGCCCGCGTCTGGGCGGCTCCGACCTCGTTGAGAACGAGCGTCACATGCTGCAAGAGATCGACGCCCTCGTGCGCACGAGCCCCGTTGCCTTTAAAAAGCCCACGCCTGTCGAAGAGGCCGATACCATCATCGATATCTTCGACAACACACTGTTTGACAACATCCCGGTGATCTACCGCCGCTTTGATGACTGGGTGCTCGGCGAGAAGGCCGGCACGGTTCCGCCCGTCTGCCCGGCGTTCTTCCATCCCGGCAGCTGGATCGGCTCCGACCGCGACGGCAACCCCAACGTCACCGCCAAGG
>CAVDZW010000105.1:0-4106 GCA_963613305.1 bacterium
TGGACGACGAGATGTTCCGTCTGCGCGCGGCCGACATCGCCGACATCCGCACCGGTATTCTGGCCGAGCTTCTGGGCAAGGAGGTCGTCGACCTGTCCGTGCTTCCCGAGAACACGGTCGTCGTCGTACACGACCTGACCCCGTCCATGACGGCTACCATCGACAAGCCGCACGTGGCAGGTATCGTCACCGAGACCGGTGGCCGCACCTCGCACTCCGCCATCATCGCGCGCGCCCTCGAGATCCCCGCGGTTCTTTCCGTGGCCAACTCGTGCTCCGCGCTCCGCAACGGCATGCAGGCTATCGTCGACGGCACCAAGGGTATCGTCGTTGCCGAGCCTGATGAGGCCACCCTCACCGAGTACACCGAGGCCGCCGAGGCCTTTGCCGCCGAGAAAGCCGCCCTCGAGGCGTTCCGCGGCCAGAAGACCGTGACCGCTGACGGCATCGAGAAGATCCTTGCTTGCAATATCGGCTCGCCGGAGGACGTTGCCAACGCGCTCGACCACGACGCCGAGGCCATCGGCCTGTTCCGCTCCGAGTTCCTCTTTATGGATGCCACCGAGCTTCCCTCCGAGGAGGACCAGTTCAACGCCTACCGCAAGGTCGCTTCGGCTCTCAAGGGCGCCCCGGTGATCATCCGCACGCTCGACGTGGGCGGCGACAAGGAGATCCCCTACCTGCACATGCAGAAGGAAGAGAACCCGTTCCTCGGCTTCCGCGCCGTGCGCTACTGCCTCGCGAACCCCGATCAGTACAAGGTCCAGCTCCGTGCTCTGCTCCGTGCCAGCGCCTTTGGCGACATCAAGATCATGGTGCCGCTCGTGACCTGCGTCGAGGAGGTTCGCTCCGTCAAGGCGCTCGTCGAGGAGTGCAAAGCCGAGCTCGCCAACGAGGGCCGCAAGTTCAACGAGAACATCGAGGTTGGCATCATGATCGAGACGCCCGCCGCCTCGCTCATCGCCGATAAGCTCGCCAAGGAGGCCGACTTCTTCTCCATCGGCACCAACGACCTCATCGGTTACACCATGTGCGCCGACCGCGGCAACGATTCCATCTCTAACCTCTACCAGGTCTACTATCCGGCCGTGCTCCGTTCGCTCAAGAACATCATTGAGAGCGGCGTGGCCGAGGGCATTATGGTCGGCATGTGCGGCGAGGCCGCTGCCGATCCGCTGCTTGAGCCGCTGCTGATCTCGTGGGGCCTCGAGGAGTTCTCGATGAGCGCTCCGTCGATCCTGCGTGCCCGCAAGACGATCTCGCAGTGGACCAAGGCCGAGTGCGACGAGCTCGCCGAGAAGGCGCTCGCGCTCGACACCGCCGAGGAGGTCAAGGCGCTCCTCGAGGAGGCCGCTCGCTAAGGGTTTTCGCGAGGCGCCGCCTCGCGTTGATAACGCGGGGCGCACGGACATTTGACAGGGTGAGTCCGTGCGCCCTTTAACTAAACAGGGGGTTTATATGTTCTACACGCTTACCGCCAACCCGGCCGTCGACATGACCGTCTCGAGCTCGCCGCTCGTTCCCGACGAGAACGTCCGCACCGGCTCGGCCAGCTACACCGCCAACGGCAAGGGCCTCGACGTGTCCTTTGCCTTTAAGAAGATGGGCACCGACACCGTGGCCCTCGGCTTCTTTGCCGGCTTTACCGGCAAGTTCATCGTCGAGGAGGTCATGAACCTCGGCTGCCTCTGCAAGCCGGTCTGGACTGACGGCATCACGCGCATCAACACCTACGTGAACGACGGCCAGCACGAGTACGGCATCCTCAACCCGGGCGCGCCCATCACGCCCGAGAATCAGAAGGAGCTCTACAAGATCCTTGACGAGGCCACCGGTATGGACTGCCTCATCGTCTCGGGTTCTGTGCCGCCCAAGGCTACGCCCGACTTCCTCTCGAAGGTCATGGAGCACGCCCAGGCCAACGGTGCCGACGTCGTCCTCGACCTCTCGTCCGATAAGCTCAAGGAGCTCGCTCACAAGAAGCCGCTGCTCATCAAGCCGAACCACCACGAGATGAAGGCCATCTTCGGTGTGCCCGTCGATACCGACGACGAGGTGCGTGTGGCTATGGCCAAGGCTCACGAGACCGGCGTTCAGAATGTGCTGCTCACCCGTGGTAGCCGTGGCGACGCTTACTTCTCCAACGGCGAGGACATCTGGTACGCCAAGCGCACCTTCAACATCAAGCTCGTCTCTTCGGTGTGCGCTGGCGACTGCACGCTCGCCGCGTTCCTCTCCAAGTGGTACAACAACCGCGAGAACGTCGAGGAGGCCATGAAGCTCGCTATGGCCACTGGTGCCAACGTTGCCGAGTCCATCGGCATCGGCGACTTCGGCCACGTCGACGAGTACAAGAACCGCGTTGAGGTCCGCAAGCTCGAGCGCAAGTAAGCTGCTCGCGGCAATCGGGTTTTGACTCGCAGCCCCGCTCCCAGGAGCGGGGCTTTTTTGTTGCAGGTGCCGAGCTCGAGCAGTTTGGCGGCCGCACGATATACTCAAGTGCGAACGAGAACGAAAGCAAAGGCGACCCATGTGCTCTGTGACCCCGCAACTGAACGGCGCTATTCCCTCCGAGCCTTCCCTGCGCGTGCTGCGCGCGCTCGAGGCTTGCGGTCTTGAGGCCTGGTATGTGGGCGGCTGGGTGCGCGATGCGCTCATGGGCAGGCCCTCGCACGATGTGGACATGTGCTGTTCGGGCACATGGCGCGAGAACAAGGATGCACTCGAGGACGCGGGTATCGCTGTTGTTGAATCTGGCATAAAATTCGGTGGCATCACGGCCGTGTGCGAGGATGAGCGCGTTGAGGTCACCACGTGGCGCTCAGACGGCTTTTACACCGATGGGCGGCATCCCGATAGCGTTGAGCGCGTGTCGACCCTTAAAGAGGACCTAGCGCGCCGTGATTTTACGGTCAATGCGCTAGCGTGGCATCCTGAGCGCGGGCTTGTAGACGAGCATGGGGGCGTGGAGGATATCCATCGCCGTTTGATTCGTGCGGTGGGGGGGCCGCGCCGCCGTTTTAAGGAGGATGCCCTGCGCATGCTCCGGGCCGTGCGATTTGCCTGCCGTCTCGATTTTACGATTGAGCCTGCCACGACAAAAGCGCTTGCTGCCTGTGCGCCGTTGCTCGACTCCGTTGCGCGTGAGCGCGTGGGCTGGGAGCTCGATGGGATTTTGCGTACGGGCCGCGGGGGCGACGCGATGTTCCGCTACCCGGAGCTCGTCTGTGCTGCCGTGCCGGAGCTCGCCGCCTCGGTAGGGTTCGACCAGCACAGCATCTATCACGACTACAACGTGTACGAGCATATCGCCCGCGTGCTAACGGTTGCCGGTGAGCTCGCGCTCGACGGTGAGGGCGGCTGCATCGACGGTGAGCCGTCGCCCACGCTTATGTGGGCGGCCTTTTTGCATGATGTCGCCAAGCCCCAGTGCTTTTCTATGGACGAGCGCGGGCGCGGCCATTTCTACGGTCATCCCGAGGCAGGGGAGAAGCTCGCGCGGCAGATTATGGAGCGCCTTGGCCTTGGTCATGAGCTCGTGCGTGACGTCTGCCTGCTCATTCGCGATCACGATACGCCCCTTACGGGTATGCGCGAGGAGCTTTTGCAGCAGATGCGGGCTTTCTCGGGACAGGGCCACGATGTCGCTCGCCTGATGGACGAGCTTTTGTATCTCAGACGAGCCGATACCCTTGGCAAGGCGCCGAGTTGCTTCTATTACGTCGACATGCTCGAGGAGATGCGAGCGCGTGTGCACCACCTGCTCGACGCCCGTGAGGCATATTCCTTGGCGACGCTCGAGCTTTCCGGCCGCGATTTGATTGCGGCGGGGGTCGCTCCCGGGCCTCAGATCGGCAAGTTGCTCTCGAGCGCGCTTGATGCCTGCATCGCAGGTCAAGTGGCCAATGAGCGTGATTCTCTGCTTGCTTTCGCACTCGCGTCTTCACAAGGTGCCCACAAGTAAGCGAGTTTCTGAGATTGCCCCTTGCGCGCTCGAAGCACCTCCCGTATAGTACTTTCTCGCGTTGAGGCAGTGCTTCAACAGACATAACGGCCCGTTCGTCTAGCGGTTCAGGACGCCGCCCTCTCAAGGCGGAGATCACCAG
>CAVDZW010000106.1:0-2905 GCA_963613305.1 bacterium
CGTAGACGGGCTTGCCGCCGGCCGCGGCGATGCCGCTCGCGAGCGCCACGGCGTGTTCCTCGGCGATGCCCACGTCAACGAACTGCTCGCCGGCTGCCTCTCGGCGCGCGGGCGTAAAGCCCATGACGCCCGGCGTGGCGCTCGTGATCACGACGACGCGCGGATCTTCGGCCATGGCTGCGGCGAGCGCCTGGTAGGTGAGCTCCTCGTAGCCGGGCTCGCCGCCGGCGGGCAGCAGGCTCTCGCCGGTCTCCTTGTTAAACCAACCGTCCCAGTGGAAGCGCTCCTTGTTCTCAACGGCGGGCGCAAAGCCATGGCCTTTCTCGGTGTGGATATGCACCACGACGGGGTGATCGATGTCGCGGACCTCGGCAAGCGCCGCCTCCACAACCTGCTCGTCGTTGCCGTTCTCGACGTAGCGGTAGTCGAGGCCGAGCGTGCGGAAGAAGTTGTTAGGGCTCTCGCCGTTCGTGGCGCGCAGCTCCGCCAGGCTCTGATAGAGGCCGCCATGGTTCTCGGCGATGGACATCTCGTTGTCGTTCACGATGACGATGAGGTTGCTGTCCAGCTCGGCGGCCCAGTCCAGGCCCTCGAACGCCTCGCCGCCCGAGAGCGAGCCGTCGCCGATCACGGCGACCACGTTATAGGCCTCGCCCACAAGGTCGCGACCCTTGGCGAGACCGCAGGCCAGGCTTACCGAGGTCGACGTATGGCCGATAACAAAGTGGTCGTGCTCAGACTCGCTGGGCTCCGAATAGCCCGAGATGTCGTCGTAGCGCGCCGGGTCGATAAAGCCGTACGCGCGCCCGGTGAGCATCTTGTGCACGTAGGTCTGGTGCGAGACATCAAAGACGAACTTGTCGGTGGGGGAGTTAAACACGCGGTGCATGGCGATGGTCGTCTCGACCATGCCCAGGTTGGGGCCGACGTGGCCACCGTGGGCTGCGAGCTTGTCGATGAGCGCGGTGCGGATTTCGCTCGCGAGCTCGGGCAGCTCGCTCACGGGAATGGCGCGTACATCTGCCGGCGATTCGATCTTCTCGAGGTGCATCTCGAATCCTCTCTAAGCGGTTGCTGATATGCTAGAGGGGAAGATAAAACCTAAACCTCGCTTTAGGTCAAGCTTATTTTTTGAATGCTTACGAGGAGAACGACTATGTACACGATCGGTCAGGTCTCGGAGATGTTCGATATTCCCGTCTCGACGCTTCGCTACTACGACAAGCAGGGGCTGTTCCCGAATATGGAGCGCACCTCGGGTATTCGCAAGTTCGGCGACGATCAGGTCGAGGCGCTCAAGCTCATCGAGTGCCTCAAGCGCTCGGGCCTCGAGATTCGCGAGATCCGCCAGTTCATGGAGTGGGTTGCAGAAGGCCCTTCGACCTATCAGCAGCGCAAGGAGCTCATCGAGCGAACGCGCGCCCGCGTGGAGGAGGAGCAGGCGAGCCTGCAGCGCGCTCACGACATGCTCGTCTTTAAGACCTGGTACTACGAGCAGGCCATGGCCGACGGCAACGAAGATCGCGTAACGGCCATGATTCCCGATACCCTTCCGCCCAAGATCCGCACCGCCTACAAGAACTCCCACGAGGGGCAATAAGCGAAACGGCTGGTAATCGTCGGCCGCGGGGCCAATCAGAAGCTTCTATCAGGTTGTTTGCCGAATATCGCCCGTCGATTGTCCCCGCATGCCTTAAAATTCCAGCTATCTCTGTGCATGCAATTCCAACTTATATACGGACGGGGTTCTAATATGTCGGTTCTTTTCAACTCGAGCGCGCGGGCGGAGCATCGCCGCCTGCGTCTGTCTGCGCTTGCTGTCGCGGCGGTTGCGGCCCTGTGCGCAGCGGCCTTTCTCGCGCCCGTCCGAGCCGAGGCAGCGAATTCGGTCGCTCACTCGTGCGACGAGGCCACTGGCGCGCGGACCGATTATGCGACCTATGCGGAGGCCCTGAGCGCCGGATACACCGGCGAGACCATCGTCATGGACGCCGACTGGGCCAGCAGCGAAGGCGACAACTGGGGTTATTACGGTGCCTTTGAGATTGCCGCGGGCAAAAAGATCACCATCGATATGAACGGCCATACCATCGACAGCTCTATCGTCAGCGTCACCATCGTGGTGAATGAGGGGGCCGAGCTCAAGCTCACCTCCAGCAGAAAGGAAAAAATCGGCTACTGGGGATACGAGTATAAAGACAATGACCTCGATCGTAGGTACGTCACGAAGAGGACCGGTGGCCTGGTGACCGCCGCCAGGGCCGGCTCCATCGGCATTTACGTGTGCGATTCCGCAAAGTTGACCCTTGACGGCGTTACCGTCGGCGGCTGCCTTGGAGAGAACGACGGCCGTGCTGCGCACGGCGGTGTGACCCTGTTCGAGGGCTCGACGCTCAACATGGTGAACGGTGCGTCTGTCGAGTACAACAGCAGCCCCAACCACGGCGGCGGCATCATGGCCAACGGCGATAACGTAACGATCTCGATTAACGATTCGACCGTCCGCAACAACTACGGCGATAGTGCGGGCGGCGGCATCTACTGTCTTAAAGACGGGCTCAAAATAAACATGAGCAACGGGGCGACAATCGAGGGCAATTCCGCAGCTTACGGCGGCGGAATCGCCATCAACGGGACGAATTTTGCTATTGAGTCGGAGGACGGCAAGGCAACGATCTGCAATAACAGGGCGACGGGTGAAGACGGCGGGGACGGCGGAGCCATTTTTGCCGCCCACGTGCGCACCCGCTCGAACAAGGGCAGCATCAAGAACATCACCATCAGGGACAACAGCTCGGGCTATGATGCCGGCGGCATCGAGATCGACCAGGAGAACGTCACGGTCAAGGGCTGCACCATCACCGGCAACTCCGCGGCGCAGCAGGGCGGCGGCATCTACGTCAAC
>CAVDZW010000107.1:0-3209 GCA_963613305.1 bacterium
ACTTCTCGCCGCGCTCCTCCATGAGGGCGATGGCCTCGGCACGGGGCTTCTCGAACACGGAGAACTTGAGGTTCTCCTTCGCGATCTTCCTCATCTCGTCTTCAATGGCGGGCAGGTCGTCCTCGCCGATCTTCTTGTCGCCAAGATCGACATCGTAGTAAAAGCCGTTATCGGTAGCGGGGCCGTAGGCAAAGTCGGCCTCGGGATACAGGCGCTTGATGGCCTGAGCCATGATATGCGCGGCCGAGTGGCGAACGACGTGGGTGACCTCGTCCTCGGGGCACTCGACAACCTGGCCGTCGTTCTGCAGGATCTTCATGTGGAACTCTCCCTCTGGTTGGCAACTATGCATGCTCGATAACAAAACGCCCTCGCATGTCACGTGGCATCGGGGCGGCAAACGGCGCCTGTCGCACGGCTCAGAAAGCCGCGGGTGCGGGGCAGGCGCCTAGATAGTGTTAGTTCGCGCGTTGAGCGAAGGAATGTACGGCATGCTGATGTGCCTTTCGGTTGCGTTAACAGGTATAGGTTTTACCACAAATAACCGCTGCTAAAAACCCTATAACAAAAAGCGCGGGCAGCAAGGGAGCGCCATCGCCAAACAAAAGACCCCGCGACGTGGCAGGGTCTTTGAGCATTCGGTGAGCCAGATAAAATTACTGGATATGGGTGCGGCAGTACGGGCAGACCTTCCAATGCGCATCGAGCGGGCGACGGCAGCTCGGGCAGACGTTGCGCACCTGGGTGTTGCAGACCGGGCAGACGACAAAGTCCTTCTCGATCGGAGAGCCGCACTGCGGGCACGACCCGTACTGGGCGAGCTGGCGCTCGCGCAGAGCAACGTCGAGCTCCTGCTCCTCACGGTCGAGCAGGTAGGAGTTCGGACGAAGAACCAGGTAGGCCACAAGACCGACGATGGGGATGAGGCCCACAACGGCCCAAACGGCGATGTTCTGCACGCCACGGCGGCGAGCATCGTTGACCACGTAGACCACGGAGAGCACGTAAAGCGCCACGATAAAGCCGATAAAGGCATAGATAACGGCCAGGAGCTGCGGCGACATGAGCTCGGAGATGTACTTCGACATATCGGGAAACCTCTCGGTCTCTAGCTGTGAACAAATGCAAACAGGACAACTATAGCGGCAAGACGCGCATTACGCCACGTTCAGGGGCATATTGCACAGAAAGCGCGGCGGGGCTTGGACAAATAGCCTAAACCGCGCCGCGAACGAGACCGGCGACCTCGCCCGCGAGCGTGATGGTCCCCGCGGCAACAAAGGGCGCCGCGGAAGCATCGAGAGCACCAAGCGCCTCCTCGACGGAACCGTACACCCCAACAAGATCACTCTCGGCGCGACCGAGCTCCGCGAGCTTTTCGGCCACCAGCTCCGCGAGCTCGATCGCGGGCAGCGCGCGGTCACTTGCGGTCTGCGTGACCGCAACCCGAGGAAACGCCGGAAGCAGCACATCAAGAATCCCCGAGACGTCCTTGTCTGCGAGGGCGGCCGTGAGGAGCAGCGGCCTTTGGTCCACGCACGGATCGATCTCGTCGAGTGCCGCAACAAAGTTCTCGCAGCTCTGAGGGTTGTGACAGGCGTCGATAATCCTCAGGGGCTCAGACGAGAGCACATCGAAGCGCCCCGGCGTAGGGCATTCCATGAGCGAGCGGTCGAGCTTTTCGGGGTCGAGCGCGCGATCGAGATAAGCCTCGCAAAGCATGATGGCGCAGGCGGCATTCTGCGGCTGGTAGGCAGGCTTGATCATACGCGAGGTGTAGACACCGCGCGGAGTCGTGCAGGAGAACTCAACCGTATCACCAACGAACGCGGGCAGGCGCAGCACCTCATGGTTCACCACGATGGGCTCAACGCCACACGCGCGGCAGCGATCATCCATCACCTGCTGCACGCTCGGCTCATGCGCTCCCTCACCGAGAACGACCGTACGGCCCGGCTTGATGACGGCCGCTTTCTCGTTCGCGATCTCGGCAAGGGTGCTGCCGAGAACACGCGTGTGGTCGAGCCCGATGCCGGTGATCGCCACGGCGACGGGATCGGTGGCAGACGTAGCATCCCAGCGCCCACCCATGCCGACCTCAAGCACGGCCACGTCGATTTCGGCAAGCGCGAACACGGTGAGTGCCGCGCAGGTAAGAAGGTCGAACGGAGTAATCGAGTAGAGGCTCTCCCCCGCTTGCGCGCGGCGCTCGTTCACGCGGCGGCCCGCCTCGGCCGCGGCAGAGACGCCGTAGGCGAACTGTTCATCCGAGACCACGCGTCCATCGATCTCCATGCGCTCCGGATAGCGCACAAGCTGCGGCGAGGTGTACAGAGCGGTCTTTTTGCCCTCCGCAGCAAGGATGGCGGCGGCAAAGCGCGTCGTCGATGTCTTGCCGTTGGTGCCCGCTACCTGGATGCAATCGAAGTGCTCATCGGGGCGCGCGAGCTCATCGAGCATATCGACGACGGTCTCGAGCAACGGTCCGGCATCGCCCGAGATCTTGCCGGTATCGGCCGCAAGCTCCACGGCCTCACTAAAGGCAAGCTCCGGAACATCAAAGGGAACGGAGTAGCGGCACTCTCGTTTCATAGCTACCCCTTACCGGTCGTCGCGGCCGTACACGAACCAATAGGCCGCGGCGATGGCCACGCCGCCCACGATATTGCCGAGCGTGACGAACACCAGGTTGGAGGCAACACCGCCCGCGCTCACCACCGCAGCGCCCTGAGCGGCATCGAGAGCAAGCCCCAACGGCAAAAAGAACATGTTCGCAACCGAGTGCTCAAAACCAAGGACAACGAACGCGACCACCGGCAGCACGGCGGCAGCGAGCTTGTCGCAGACCGTCTTGCCGGCACTGCCCATCCATACGGCGAGGCACACAAGCACATTGCAGAGGATGCCGCGCGTGAACGCCACGGTCGGGTCGAGTGCGGCCTTGGAGGCGGCGACGGTCAACGCGAGCTTGCCCACCGAGCCATCCTGCATGGCAGGGAATCCCGAAGCGAGCATGAGCGCCACGATCAGGAGCGCGCCCACGGCATTGCCAACGTAAACGATCGCCCACTTGCGCAGCATGCGCGCGAACGGATAGCGGCCGTCGAGCGCACCGATCACCATGAGACAGTTGCCGGTAAAGAGCTCGGCACCGGCCACGAGCACCAAAAAGAGACCGAGGCAGAATGCCAGGCCTCCGAGCAGAAGCG
>CAVDZW010000108.1:0-2898 GCA_963613305.1 bacterium
CGCATGAGCTGCTCCTCGCGCACGCAATGCTCCTCGGGCCACATCTCAAAATCAAGATCGTGGAGCGTGCCGACGGTCTGCCACAGGTCGGCCTCGTCCGCATGGCCCATGTCGGCGGCGTACCAACGCAGGACCTCGCCCACGATACGGCCGTGCGTCAGGTGGAATTCGTCTTTGTTGTACTGCTTGAGCAGGTCATATGCTTCTTGCGGTGTGGGGATCATCTCGTTCTCCTTATGTGTGGACGCGTTCAGGCGATTCTACTTCTCCATGCAGCGGAAGACCACCGATACGGCGCGTTCCCTTCAAACTGAAATAGAGATCGAAGGAGCCCCGCGCGGCCGGATCGGAGCACAGGCGAAAGTCAGCCGCGGGTAAAGGCCAATGCACCGGATCTCTGCCGCACTTTATTGAACCGGTGCATTGCGCCGGCGTATCTCGGGGCGCACGGGGCCGTTTCTGAAACGGCGCACCAAAATGGCCCGACACGGTGGGCGTGCCCCCTAGCCTCCCTACCCTAAAACCCGTCAGACGGCTGACAAAACCCAGTGAATTCCGCTGTTGTCGAACCCAATTCGGCGCCGCGGAATTATCGGCGTCAGCCGAAAAGACGGGGCCCGACTCAAGCAAACGCTTTTTGAGAAGAGCCCCAACAGCATGTCAGGAAACCGTCGCGCGCGAGGCGAGCCTGCAAATGCAGACATCGGGAAAGGAGATAGCAGAACCTCGCGACGTCAAGACCGGCGAGCCTGCCATGACCGTCGTCATGTAGGCGCGCACATTCTTTTACGTCTAGAGATCGGGGCCAGAGCTCGCTGGTCCCGATTTTTCAAATCCCCACGCCAACCAACCGAAAGGAAACCCTGTGCTCGATAAAGACCAGAACACCACAGGAGCGTCCGCATCGGCGGCGGAACTCAGCCCCTTCCGCCGCCGATGCTGCGTCGTGCTTCTCGTACTGTTGGGCTTCTCGCTCGGCTGCACCGAGTTCGCACCCATCGGCATCGAGCCCGAGCTCTCCCGGGCTTTTAACGCCGATCTCGCTCAAATCGGACAGCTGATCAGCCTGTTCGCGATCACCAACGCCTTTGCGACGCCGGTACTCGCGCTCACGACTGGGCGCTTTAAGCGCTACACCATGCTCCTTGTGTATTCGATTCTCTGCATCGCGGGCAACGCAATCGCGGTCTTTGCCCCGACGATTGAGGTGCTCTACGTAAGCCGCATCATCTGCGGCATTATCTCGGGAGCCTTTATCGCCGTTGGAATGACGTTCATCCCCGAGCTCGTGGACCCGTCGCGCACGTCGGCAACCGTCGCGGTGGTCTATGCGGCCTACAGCGTTGCCATGGTGGCCGCGACCTCGGCGGGCAAGGCGCTGGCCGACGCGCTCGACTGGCACGCCATGATGATCTCGTGCTTTGTCTTCGCGGTGCTCACTTGCGCGCTGCTGCTTGCGTTCATGCCCCGAGCGGGCGCCACGGACGATCCGGCGCCCGCCCGCGAGCAGATCGGCCTGTTGCTCGAGCCGAGCGTTCTCGCCTGCATTGCCGTCTTTATCTTTGGCGCAGGCTCGACCTATGTCTTCTACGGTTACGTGACGCCCTATCTCGAGACGCTCCTCGGTCTCACCGCCGGGCAGGCAAGCCTGACCCTTTTGGTCTTTGGCGTCTTGCTCATCTTCTCGAACCTGATCTCGGGCGCCCTCGATACCCGTTTTGGCCTCAAGACCAACGTCGTCCTGTTCGTCATCCAGGCCGCCGTGCTTCTGGGCCTTTGGATCGCCGGAGCGGCAACGGTGCCCGCACTCTGCACCATCATGGCCCTCGGCCTCGTTATGTACGTGATGAACGTGCCCTGCGTTTCGCATTTTATAGACGTCTCGGCCAAGAAGTACCCCAAGGCGCTCACCCTCGCGAGTTCGCTCGAGCCCATGACGTTCAACGCAGGAATAGCGTTCGGCACCGCAGTGGGCGGAGTCGTCGTGACCGAGGCAGGCCTGGCTATGCTCGGGCTTTTTGGAGCCATCCTCGCCGTCGTCGCTTTTGCGTTTGCCGTGGCAGCCGTAAGGCTCTCGAAGCCCGAGTAGCCCTGCCCGCGCCAAGCGATCTCTTGCCTGCCGTTTAAGTTGCGGGCTCTTAGCACGAGCCTTAGGCTCTTATTTGAGATCGGCCTCTACGCGCTCGGACAGGGTTCAGGCGCGCCGAGACCAGGTGTACAACTGACTCGCCCGAATAAGCCGCCTTTTGCTTCTTGAACAAGAGAGGCAAAAGGCGGCTTTACGCTCCGCGGGTAGTGCTTATTAAGCGCTCGGCCAAATATGAAAAAGGCGCGTGGAGCCGCTTGACCCCACGCGCCTTTGAGCGTCTATTTGACCCGAACGCGGCAAACCCCGCGCGCTCCCCTACTTCTGCAGGCGCGGGAACAGCGGCTCGCCCTTCTCGACGGCGCCGCCGCCGGCAAGGCCGCCCCATGCGCAGGCAGCAGCCAGATCATCCGTGCCGGCCTCGCTCGCACAGTCGATGCGGCGCAGGGCCTCGGTGCTCGTGCTCGGCATAAACGGCATGAGCAGATGTGCGCAAATGCGGATGCTCTCGAGCAGGTTGTAGATCACGCTCGCGAGCTCGTCGGCACGCGCCTCGTCCTTGGCGATGTTCCAAGGCTCGGAATCCTCGATGTAGTGGTTGGCGGCATGAACGAGCTCCATGATCTCGTCCTTGGCGCCCACATAATCGAGCACGTCCATCTTGGCGGCATAGCGCTCGTAGATACCGGCGGCAAGATCGGCCAGCGGGTTCGCAAACGCGTGCGCGTCGGCCGGCTTGGCCGGGGCGCAACCGTCAAAGTACTTGATGCTCATGTTGGTGGAGCGGCTGATGAGGTTGCCCCAGCTGTTGG
>CAVDZW010000109.1:0-8182 GCA_963613305.1 bacterium
GGCACCGGACCTGTCCGGTCCAGGGGGCCGCGGGGATTCCCGCGGCCCCTTTTTTTGTTTTAGGTTGCTTTAGGTAAGTATGCCTCGGGCGCAATTCATGAGAATCTGAATCTGAGCGACGGCTCTTGGTTTACGGGTTTCATCGCGATTGACTCAGCTTCCCGACGGTAAAGGCATTCGGTTTCGAGCCCGACCGGAATCGAAGTCGAATATTATTGACACGGGATCCGAAAAAGCGTTTTCAAAGTCGAATATCAAGTTTGGCGTAACGCGCCTCATGTAGCTCGCGCGCTTATCGGATGGAGCTGTCCCGCGTCTGCGCCCTGGAAAAACGTTTAATCGCTCACAAAAGAATATCGTCGCTTGCCGACTGGTTGATACTGGTCTGTACCTTTTGCCGTATGATGCAAGAAGCTGTACGCCCTCGATGAAAGGTCTAACATGGCTGATGTTCACGAGCTTCTCGATACTTGGATCGCTCACGTTGAGGATCCTGAGCTTCTTGCCGAGCTTAACTCCATGAAGGAGTCTGGCGACGAAGATAAGATTACCGACGCCTTTTTCCAGGATCTTGCTTTTGGTACCGCAGGTTTGCGCGGAACCATCGGTGCCGGCACCAACCGTATGAATATCTATACGGTTGGGCGTGCTACCCAGGGTTTCGCTGATTACCTCAACAAGACTTTTGAGAATCCCACGGTGGCCATTGCACGCGATAGTCGTAACAAGGGCGAGCTCTTTGTTCAGACGACTGCCGCTATTCTCGCTGCTAACGGTATTGTCTCGTACGTATACCCGAAGATCTCCCCGGTTCCCACGCTTTCCTGGGCAACTCGTTACCTTAAGTGCTCCGGCGGCATCTGCATGACCGCAAGCCACAATCCCGCACCCTATAACGGCTATAAGGCCTACGGCCCTGATGGCTGCCAGATTACTTCTGAGGCTGCAGATGCTATTTCTGCTGCCATGGAGGCTTGCGACCCCTTTGCCGACGTCAAGACGATGTCTTTTGACGAGGCCGTTGAGAAGGGTCTCGTTAAGTGGATCGATGACAAGTGCCTTGAGGACTACTACGACGCCGTTGTCGACAAGTCTGTCAATAACCTCTCTGACGAGCAGATCGCAAGTGCTCCGCTCAAGCTCGTCTACACGCCGCTTAACGGTACCGGTCTGATTCCGGTTACCTCTGTCCTCGAGAAAGTCGGCATCACTGATGTGACGATCGTTCCCGAGCAGAAGGATCCGGACGGAGACTTCCCGACCTGCCCGTATCCGAACCCCGAGATTCGCGAGGCCATGCAGAAGGGTATCGACCTCTGTAAGGAGGTTAAGCCTGACCTGCTGCTCGCGACCGACCCGGATGCTGACCGCGTTGGTGTTGCCTGTGCCGACGGCGACGACTACACGTTGCTCACCGGTAACGAGATGGGTGTACTCCTGCTCGACTACATCTGCAAGATGCGTGCTGAGCGCGGCGAGGACCTCAAGACAAAGGTTGCCGTGACCACGATCGTGTCTTCTGCGATGGTCGATGCGCTTGCCGATGAGTACGGCTTTGAGCTGCGTCGCTGCCTTACGGGCTTTAAGTACATTGGCGATATCATCACCGGACTTTCGGACGCCGGCGAGGTTGAGCGCTTTATCTTCGGTTTTGAGGAGAGCTATGGTTATCTCTCGGGCGATCACGTGCGCGATAAGGATGCCGTCAACGCCTCTATGCTCATTTGCCAGATGGCGCAGTACTACAAGCTGCAGGGCATGAACCTCGTTCAGGCCATGAAGGCGCTGTATGAGAAGTTCGGTTACTACCACAACAAGACGATTGCTCTTTCGTATCCGGGCGCTGAGGGTGCAGGTAAGATGGCCGGCATCATGGTCGACCTGCGCAAGAACCCGCCGACCGAGATCGCTGGCAGCAAGGTTGAGGCCATCGTTGACTATGCGACTGGCGTGAACGGCCTGCCGAGCGCCAACGTCGTTGAATTCGATCTTGAGGGCGGCAACAAGGCAATCGTCCGTCCTTCGGGCACTGAGCCCAAGATCAAGCTCTACATCTTTGCTTCGGGTAAGGACGCGGCCGAGGCTGATGTTTTGCTCGATCGCATCGAGGAGGATGGCCGCAAACTGCTTTCGTAGCATGAGAGCTAATTTCGGATTGATTGGGGCGTCCGCATGTGCGGGCGCCCTTTTTTATTTTGGACAGAGCTTTATTTTGAGCAGGACTGTTTGGCGAAGAGGGCAAAAAGGTCTATAGGACAGGAGTCGCGGTAGTTTAGTTGCGGGGTGTGCAGGTGCTCTGCCTGCGCTAATGCGAGATCGCGCTGTTGAGGGCAGTTACGTTCGCCCGTGAGATGGCCGGTTAAATTATCATGGTTTACTGCAGGCCGCTGAGGAGGCGGGCCTGGGTTATGGCGCGCGGAACTCGCTCTTTAAGAAGGTCGATCTCTGTTTGCGTGGCATTGTCTGAAAGCGAGAGGCGGAGCGTGCCTTTTGACCAGGCGGGATCAGTGTAGCCTGCGGCTTGCAGAACATGCGAGGGCTCGGTTGAACCTGAGGTGCAGGCGCTCCCGGTTGAGGCGGCGACGCCGGTTTTGTCGAGGATGACCGTCAGCAGCTCGCCATCGATATTCTTGCAGATGAACGATGCGATAGACGGGAGTCGATCGCATTTATTGAGAGGGCCCGTTGCGATAACGTCAGTCGTTTGACTGAGGATGCAGCGGGTGAGGTCCTCACGGAAAGCATGAAGCCGCGCGCTCCGTTCGGAAAGACCGGCGCATGATTCACTGAGCGCGGTGGCGAGTCCGACCGCTCCAGCGACATTTTCGGTGCCTGCCCTCATGTTGAATTCCTGGCTTCCGCCGTAGATGAGCGGTGCGATATCAAAGCCGGTTTTGAGATATGCGGCGCCCATCCCGCGAGGGCCGTGGAACTTATGGGCAGAGAGTGAGAGCGCGTCGATGCCGAGTTCACGAATATCGACAGGGATGTGTCCGACAGCCTGGACGGCGTCGGTGTGAAAGGACGTTCCGTAAGCGTGGGCGATCTCTGCAAGTTCGCGAATATGCTGGATTGTACCGATTTCGTTATTGGCGAGCATGGTGGAGACGAGCGCTGTTGCCGGTGCGGTATGCCCATTCGCTTGCGCGGAAGTGGCGTTGGCTTCGAGCGCATGCTTGAGGTCGTCTGCTGTGACAAATCCTTCGGAATCAACCGGGAGATATGTGACCTCTACACCGTCTTGTTCAAGCGCTGCGCACGTGTGCAAGACCGAGTGATGTTCGATCTGAGAGGTTATGATGCGCGCGGGAGTGTTGGAGCCCCATTTGGCTCGATGCGCGCGAACGGTACCTTGAAGGATGAGGTTGTTCGATTCGCTTCCTCCGCTGGTGAAAACTATTTCGCGCGGAGAGTCTGCGCCAAGTGCGTCGGCGACCGTGCGGCGCGCGCGGTCGAGCGCCTGAGCAGCATCTTTGGCAAGGCGGTGAATTCCGCCGGGGTTGCCGAAATTCTCGGTGAGATAGGGCGTCATTGCCTCGAGGGCAGCGGGCGAAAGCGGTGTTGTTGCGGCGTTGTCCGCATAGATATAGGGCGTGTTCTGCGTCATGGCTTAGCGAATGAAGAAGAACCAGACGGCAACGAGAACGATAACGAGAACGGCAAGCGCGACGAGGAACTTGCGCTTGCGGCGTTCGCGGTCGCGCTGGGTGGTGAAGATAGAGCGGCCCGGCTTGGGGGTCTGTAGATATCGACTCGAATTGGTGAGCGCGCGCGGTTGGTTGGGATCGGAGGGTTGCGAGATCCTGTGTGCCGGCTGACGCTGCTCCTCGTTGTTTCGCTGGGCGTCAAGGCGCATCTGCATTTCGGTTTTAGGGAGATACGAGGGGTTGCTCGTGGCAGTACCCATATGGCGCCTGCGCCCCGTGGGTTGCGCCTGGTCGAGGGTGACGTAGCGCTCGCGCGTAACATACTGCGGCTCGACATCGTTGATGGGGGCCTGCGTGACGTGGGGAGCCTGCCGTTGATAAGGCTGGGGCTGAGGCTGCGCCGCGGGATGCGAAGCTTGCTGGGCTTCGACACTCTGGTGGTCGGCTCCAGCGGAATAGGGGCTCTGGTCGTAACGGTCGCTCATCAAACCCTCGGCTCATCGGGCACAAAAACACGTTCATTTTACGCGCATGCTTGCGAATTGCTACGAGAGCCTCGATATCAAAAGAAGAATTAAAGTTCCCGCTAAGGCGTTGGGCTTTGAGCGTGGTTCTTGCGGAATGGGCCGGGTATGGGCCGAGGCGAGTTGCTCAATGTTGTTTGCCACGGATGGAGCGACATGAGTCGGGCCGGAACATCTCCTTTGACATATGCGGGTATGCCCGGACAGAGAGAGGGGCAGTCAGAAGACCTTAGTCAATCGCACTTAGATTTACTAAATAGCAGGCACTTAAAAAATCTTATGAATCGTGTTTAGAACCAGATGTCACGGGAACAAATAAGAGCGTCAAAGGAGTCCTCGCCCCCATAGGAGGGGCGCGGCATCACAGAGGAGTGATTGATTATGGCTATGGTTCCGTATCGTTCTGTTTTTGGTATCCGTCCGACCGCTGCTGACCAGCTGTTCGATGTGTTCAACGACATGACCGACCTTGCAAACTCGTTTAGCAGCAAGGCGTTTCCCGTGGACGTTGAGGACAAGGGCGAGGGTTACGAGATTAAGGCGTACCTTACCGGCGTTCAGAAGGACGATATCGATGTTGAGCTCAACGAGGGCAGGCTTTCGATCTCGGTGAACGTCGAGGACAAGGAAGAGGACGAGGGCAAAAACTACCTGCAGAAGGAGTTCACCTCGTACAGCGCCACGCGCGGTGTCTATCTTAAGGACGCTTCGAGCGAGGGCCTTGCGGCCAAGTATGCCGACGGCGTGCTGACCGTCACGGTTCCCAAGATCGTTGAGAAGAGCAACGTCACCAAGATCTCGATCGACTAGTTTCGACCGGGCGTTCTGGCGGTTGCCGGGTAAGTTTGAGCAAGCGGCATCGACGCAGGTCGGTGCCGCTTTTTGTATTGCTAGAGAATGGATATGGGGCGGTTTTGGCCGGCGGCACGAATTTTAAGGTCGGGACCGTTTTGGCGGATGAGGGTGGCGCTTGAGCCGAGCTCGTTATCGGGCGTGGCGCCGGTTGCCTCGGCAAGGGCGCGAACCGCAAGGTTGGGCAGGTTGTTCTCTTGCGAGATGTGCATGGCAATGAGATGCTCACAGCGCTCGGTCACGATTTGGCGGGCGGCCTCCGCGGCCTGCTCGTTTGAGAGATGCCCGCACTCAGAGATGATGCGGTCTTGCAGGTAGCGCGGGTAAGAGCCGGTGCGAAGCATGGGTACGTCGTAGTTGCTTTCGAGTGCCAAGATGCGCGTGTCGGAAAGCGCGCTGAGCGCGTCGTCGGAGAGCGTGCCGGTGTCGGTGGCGTAGCCGATGGCGTCACCCGCACAATCGAAGCGGAACCCCATGGGGTTTACGACGTCGTGTGATGTGGCGAAGGTCGTCACATGGATACCGGCGACATCAAAGCTCGACCCCGGATTTACCTCGGTAAACGGGAGTGCTGCAAGGTATTTGCGCTGCGCGGGCGTGCCTGTGCCCGAGAACATCGGGCCGTCCCAGCGCTTGCACCAGACCTCGATGCCCGAAACATGATCGGAGTGCTCGTGAGTGAGCACGAGCGCGCGGACGTCTGACTCTGCAAGCCCGAGCGCACCCATGCGCTCGATGACCCTTTTGCACGAGAACCCGTTGTCGATCATGATGAGGCCTTCGGGGCCTTCGACCAGGGCGCAGTTTCCCTTGGAGCCGCTCCCGAGGATATGCAGATGGAGCGCATGTTCGGAATGCGCGGAAGCGCTGTGGCGCGAATCGGTCATGTAGGTCATATGCAGGGCCTAACGGATACAATGGGTCAGATTAAAAGGGGGTCCCATGCCAACGGTATCGCAGCATTACGGCAAACGCGTGCGCGGAGCGTCGACACCAGCAGCCGGCGCCGATGGAGGCGCGGGGGCTCCCGTGCTGCTCATGGTATCAGGCGGCGCGGACTCGACTGCGCTCTTGCTCATGGCCTGCACGGGAAAGCTCGATATCGCAGACGGCCGTGGCACGGCGCGCATCGCTCGAGAACGGATTAGCGTACTTCACGTGAATCATCACCTGCGCGGGGATGAGTCGGATGGGGACGAGGCGTTCGTACGTGCGCTTTGCGACCGCCTTGGCGTGCCGCTCTGCGTCGAGCATGCCTCGTTTGAGGAGCTTGGCGGACAGAACCTCGAGGCGGCGGCGCGTGAGGTTCGCTATGCGGCGGCGCGTCGTTTGGTGCGCGAGCTTTCGGCGCAGGCAGACACGCCCCGTTCCTCCGCGCGTATCCTCACGGCGCACACGGCGTCCGACCGTGCCGAGACATTTCTCATGAACGCGCTTAGGGGTTCGGGCGCGTCGGGGCTCTCCTCGATTCCTCGCCGCCGCAACATCGTGGTGCGGCCTCTGCTCGACAAAACGCACGCCGACCTTGTTCGTTACCTTGAGGTGGCGGGGGAGGATTGGCGCGAGGACTCGACGAATACCGACACCTCGTACCTGCGCAATTACGTGCGTCACGAGGTCATGCCGACGCTTGCCGCGCGCAATGCGTCCGTGGCGCAGAGCATCGGTGCGGCATGCGACATCCTGGGTGATGAGGATGCGTTTCTCTCCCAGCTCGCGGCGACGGCGCTCCGCACCTGCGTGCGCCGCCGGGAAACCGGGCTCATCGTGCTCGATGCCAAACGCCTGGCCGCTGCAGAGGTCGTGATCGCTCGGCGCATGGTCAGGCTCGCGCTCAAGCAGTTGGTTCCCGATATCAGGCTCGAGATGCAGCATGTTGAGACTGTGCTTGCGCTCGTGGCAGCGCAGGAGGGCTCGGCTACGCTCCCTGAGCGTATCGATGTCAGAGTGGAGTTCGGCGCCCTGGCGTTTAGGACGAGCTCGGCGCGCGAGGGGGCCGTCGCCGGTTGGCTGCAGGTTCCGGGCAAGATGAGCGTTGCCGGCGGATTCGCGCTCGTGGCCGAGGCCTCTATGCTCGAGCCCGGGGCGGATCCGGTGGAACTTGCACGGGCGGCGGCGCGTGAGGATGAGCCGACGCTGCTGCTCGATGCGGCGGCGCTCGGGTATGCCGAACGCGACCTGGTGCGTTTGGCCGAGGATGCCGGCAAGGGCGAGATGCCCGCGGAGCTCCGCGCGGCGCGGTTGTGGGTTGACGGGCCCGAGGCGGGCGACATCATGTGCCCCTTTGGCATGAGTGGGCGCACCAAAAAGGTGTCCGACCTGCTCAACGAGGCAAAGGTCCCACTTGCCGAGCGCGCAGCCACGCCTGTTGTGCGCACGGCCCCCGGCGGTGCGATCGTCTGGCTTGCCGGCGTGCGCTCCGACGAGCGGTTCCGTTGCACGGCTACGACGCGCGCGGTCATCCGCTTGACCCTGCGCAAGGTTGCGTAGGGGTGCCTGCTGGCTGTCGCTGATGTGCTCTCGTTCGTGCTCCGTTGGCTTTTAAAAGGCCCCGCCCTCTTTATGCCCTTCTTGACCGTGCGCTCTTGAGTTTTGCGCTGGCAGTCGCATTCCCTGTGAACGGGGATGCTGCACTCGGCAGAACGCAGCCAGCTTGTCGCGCGCAGGCTCGGGTGAAGGAAGGCTATCGGCCGCGGCCCCGCATGAAGCGCGTTTTGGCTGCTTGCGTATGGCTCCGGTATTTGGTTGTAGAATGGGAAAATCGCTTGCTCCCTGCGCCCTCGGCTTGAGGGGCGGGGGTACAGTGCACATGCAAAGATGCAATACGGCCATGAGGGAAAGGGCTGCAATGAACGCACAGCACCCGGATATCGAGAGCGTCCTCCTAAGCACGGAGGAGATCGACGCCATCGTCGATCGCATGGGCAAGGAGATCACGCGCGATTACGTGGGCAAGGACCTCGTGCTCATCGCCGTTCTGCGTGGCGCCGTCGTCTTTATGGGCGATGTCATGCGCAAGATTGAGCTGCCGCTGGGCATCGACTTCATGGCGGTTTCGAGCTACGGCGACGGTGTTAAGTCGTCGGGCATCGTGCGCATCATCAAGGACCTCGACATCGACATCAAGGGCCGCGACGTGCTGATTGTCGAGGACATCCT
>CAVDZW010000110.1:0-3974 GCA_963613305.1 bacterium
ACATCGTCTATATCCACCCCGAGTCCGAGCGCTACGTGGTCAAGACGCTCGCGCATATCAAGGATTCGGGCGCGGCGCCGGGCTTGGTCATCAACCCCGACACCTCGATCGAGACTATCGAGGAGATGCTCAACCTCGTCGATTACGTGATGGTCATGACGGTGAACCCGGGCTTTGCCGGCCAGAAGTTCATCGACTTCACCAAAAAGAAGATCGAGCGTCTAGCTGCCCTCAAGGACGAATACGGCTTTGAGCTCATGATTGACGGCGCGTGCAGCCCTGCCGTCGTTCGCGAGCTTTCCGCGGCCGGGGCCGACGGGTTCGTGCTCGGTACGAGCGCGCTGTTCGGTAAAGAGATCGGATACGCGGAGTGCTTCGATAACCTCCGTGCGGGAAAGGACTACTAACTTATGAAGATCGCAATCGGCAACGACCACGTGGCCGTCGAGCTCAAGAACATCATCACCGAGCACTTGGAGAGCAAGGGACACGAGGTCGTGAACTTCGGCACCGACTCGACCGAGCGTTTTGATTACCCCATCAGCGGCTACAAGGTCGGCCGAGCTGTGGCGTCGGGGGAGTGCGACCTGGGCGTGCTCATCTGCGGCACGGGCGTCGGCATCAGTCTTGCCGCCAACAGCGTGCAGGGCGTGCGCGCCGTGGTGTGCTCCGAGCCCTATACGGCCAAGCTCAGCCGCGAGCACAACAACACCAACATCGTGGCGTTCGGCGCGCGCGTGGTGGGGCAGGAGCTCGCCAAGATGATCGTCGACGAGTGGCTCGACGCCGAGTATGAGGGTGGGCGCCATCAGCGCCGCATCGACATGATCGCCGAGATCCGCGAGACCCAGGGCCTCAAGGCGGTCGACGGGGAGTAGCGGACGTTCTTTCTGCAGAGTCATTTCAATGCCGTGCGGGCTGGCCTCGCACGGCATTTTTAATGGCGATGTTTGCGCCTGTTCGATGAGGTGGCGCGAGGTGCCGCTCGGGCATGCGGCGTTGCGCGAAGTGTGCTGACATCGGAACCCGCCGCGCACGCTTGCGCATCGCACGCATCGCAGCAAATCCGCCGAGGCAGGCCCAGGCGTCAGCGTGGGCCGCCGCTACTTCGTCGAAGCGCGCTTAATGAGGGCAACGGGTACGACGGCCATGGGGTCGGGCGACTCACCTCGGAGAAGCTTGAGCATGGCGCTGCAGCCTGATTCTGCCATCTGCTCGGGATAGCGATGGATGGTGGTGATGTGCGGCGTGGTGAGCCGGGAGTAGATGGAATCGTCAAATCCGGCGATCTTGACCTGACCGGGCACGTCGATGCCCGCCTTCGCAAGGGCGTTGAGCGCGCCGACGGCGGCATGGTCGTTTGAGGCAAAGACGCCGTCGAAGGGAGTGCCGCTCTCCATGAGCTCGGCCACCAGGTCTTCGGCCTCGTACATACTGGGGCGCTGGCCGGTTACCTGCAGGTGCAGCTCCGGTGCGGCCGCAAGGCCATGCTCGGTAAGCGCCTGCTGGTAGCCGCGGCCGCGGGCGTCTACGGCGTAGTCGGCGGTAAAACTGGCGATGTAGACGATGCGCTTGCAGCCGCGCTCGATAAGATGCGACGTCGCAAGGTGTGCGCCACGCTCCTCGTCTGAGCGGACGACCGGTATCTCGAGCGAGGTATCGGGGTAGCGGTCCACGCAGACGACGGGAAGCCCTGCGGGCACGATGTCGGCGTCGAGCGTGCGCAGGCCGCTGATGCAGATGATGCCGTCCACGAGCTTGCTGGTGAGCGTGTTGAAGTAGGCCTGCTCGCGCTGGGGGTCGTTGCCCGTGTTGCAAACGAACACCGAGTAGCCTTGCTCTTGCAGCGTGCGCTCGGTATGAAACGCCAGCGTGGAGAAGAAATCGTTGGAGATATCGGGCACGATGAGCCCGATGTTGCCCGATTTGGAGCTGCGCAGGCTGCGGGCCGCCATGTTGGTGACGTAGCCCGTCTCGTCGATGACCTTTTGTACGCGCTTGCGCGTTTCTTCCGAAAAGCGCCCGTTGTTGTTGATGACGCGCGACACGGTGGCGACCGATACGTCGGCCATCTGCGCGATGTCGCGGATAGAGAGTTGCTTTGCCATCTTGAGCCTGCCTCGAGAGGAGATTGAACGGCTTTTAGTGTAAACGTTTTCTCGGTATGAACGGGCGTTGGGAGCAGCATGATGCGAGCGGCGTCGGGGGCGGGGCGGCACTTATAAACGTGGCGGCACTTA
This sequence comes from bacterium, assembly GCA_963613305.1. Taxonomy (GTDB): domain Bacteria; phylum Actinomycetota; class Coriobacteriia; order Coriobacteriales; family Coriobacteriaceae; genus Collinsella. The sequence goes on from CAVDZW010000110.1 coordinate 2,241, forward strand.
TAAAGAAACCGCCCTGCGCATCCGTCGCGGACGCGCAGGGCGGTGGCTGCGATGGCTGGGGGCGGACCGTGTCGATGTCCGTCACTTTGCGCCTTTATGCCACAGTACCCTTGGCGGCGAGGATGGCGTCGATGAGTACGGCCACGCCGCGGTCGTTGTTGCTCGGCACCTGGTACTCGGCATGCGCGTGCATGTGCTCCTCGGCGTTGGCCACCACAAAGCTGTGGCCCACGCGCTCGAGCATGGGGATGTCGTTGTAGGTATCGCCCACGGCAGCGGCGTCGGCGATGTCGATGCCCAGGCGGTCGCAGAGATGCGCGATGCCCGAGCCCTTGTTCACGCCCGTGTTCATGCAATCGATCCACTCGCGCCCGGCGTTGGTGATAAACGCCTGCTTACCGAACATAGGCTGGTACACCTCGCGAAAGCGCGGTTCGGCGTCCCACTCCGGAAAGAAGATCGAGCACTTGTCCGACTCGACTTCCATCCCCGCGAACGTGTCGACGTAGCGGACGTCCTTGTAGTACTTGTGGAGGTCCTGGGCATAGGCGCGGTCGCGCTCGAGCGCATAGGCCACCTCAAAGCAGCAGAGCACCGGCACGGCGTTCTGCTCGCTCTCGGCATGGCAGAGGATCGCCTGGTAAAGCGCCGGCTCCATGAGGCTGCGGAACACGCTCTCGCCGCGGCAGATGACCTCGCCGCCGTTGTCGGGGCAAAAGGCCATGCTGCTCGCATGCTCGGGGAACGCCATCTGGAGCGTGGGGCCAGGGCGTCCGCTCGCGGGGCAAAAGACCACACCGGCCTCGGCGAGCGCGGCGATGCGCTCGGGCATGCCCTCGGGCTGCGAGCCGTCGTCGGCCAGGAGCGTGAGGTCCATGTCGACGGCAATGAGCTTGATGTCGGCGAGTCGGGAGTCTTGCGTGTAGTCCTTGATCATGGGCGCCTCTCGGTCGGGTTCGCATTTATGCACGGTATTTTACCCCGGCGCCAGGCTCCGTTCGCGAGCCTTCGTGGAGGCCGGAAAAACGTTTGCACTATCGCACGCTAAAGCATAGACTCGGTAAAGCGCAAAATCAGCGCCGGCTCGGCTACGAACACCGGGCCGAAGTTTTGGATTGCTCCACTAGCTATCAAGGGTGAAAGGAAGCAAGCATGAGCAAGGACAAAGTCGTTCTGGCCTATTCCGGTGGCCTGGACACCTCCGTCATCGTCAAGTGGCTGCAGGTTGAGCGCGACCTCGACGTCGTCGCCATCACCGGCAACGTCGGCCAGGACGAGAAGGACCTCTCTTGGATCGAGCAGAAGGCGCGCGACATGGGCGCCGTGCACTCCGAGGCGGTCGACATGCGCGAGGAGTACGCCGAGAACTATCTCTCCCGCGCCATCAAGGCCAACGCTAAGTACCAGCGCGTCTACCCGCTGCTTTCTGCACTCTCGCGCCCGCTGATCTCTAAGCGCATCGTCGACATCGCGCACGAGACCGGCGCCAAGTACGTTGCCCACGGCTGCACCGGCAAGGGTAACGACCAGGTGCGCTTTGAGACCGAGATCCGCGCCCTCGACCCCTCGCTCGAGATCGTGGCTCCCGTCCGCGTTTGGGACCTCACCACGCGCGACTCCGAGATGGAGTGGGCCGCTGCCCACGACGTGCCGGTGCCCACCACCAAGAAAAAGCCCTATTCCATCGACGACAACCTCTGGGGCCGCGCCATCGAGTGCGGCGTGCTCGAGGAC
>CAVDZW010000111.1:0-1749 GCA_963613305.1 bacterium
CCCGAACCGATGTGACAGACGACCATCTTGCGGGCTGCGCCGTCGGTCATCTCGTCGACCTTCTTGGCGATGTAGCGATAGCTCGTGCCGTGCGCGCCGTACTTGCGGATATGCAGCTTGTCGCACACGTCACGCGGGAGCGCATAGGTGCTCGCGACCTTGGGCATGTCGAAGTGGAACGCGGTGTCGAACACGGTGACGTTCGGGAGCTCAGGGTACTCGCTCAGGCAGTGCTCGATGACGTTGGCCTCGGGGTTGTTGTGCAGCGGGGCGAGCGGAGCGACCTCGCGGATCTTGGCGAGAACGTCGGCGTCGACAAGCGCGGAGTCGCCGAAGTACCAGCCGCCCTGCACAACGCGGTGACCGATGCCCTCGATCTCGATCTTGTTGGCGGTGAGGTCGGAGAGAACGGCCTCGATGGCGACCTTATGGTCGGGGAACTCCATGTTCTCGCAGGTCTTTTTGGAGCCGTTGGCGGCATGGGTGAAGGTGCCGCCGGTGAATCCGACGCGCTCGCAGGAGCCCTTTGCCGAGACCGCGTGGGTCTTGGTGTCGATGACCTGGTACTTGAGCGTGGACGAGCCAGCGTTGACGACGAGAACGTTCATGTGTCTCCCTCAAAATCGAGTTGCGCACGGGCATCCCCGCACGCGCATATACGGTCTAAATGATAAACCCGTGAGCCGCTGCGGGCATCACGGGTTTGCAAGCAATGTCACTCGAATGCAACGTCCCCGTGCACAAGACACGCGGGGCGGGGTTGCGGACGGGCGCCCGTTGGCTGGGCGGCTAAACGAGGCCCTCGCCGAGCTCCTTGCCGCCGAGCACGTGCATATGGAAGTGCATGACGGTCTGGCCGGCATCGGCGCCTTTGTTCGAGATTACGCGGAAGCCCGACTCGAGACCCTTGGCCTTGGCGATCTCAGCGATGGCGGCCGTCATGGCACCGAGCGTCGCGGCCGGCACGCCGTCGGTGATGTCGGCGTAGTGCTTTTTGGGAATCACGAGCGTATGGACGGGCGCCTGCGGGTTGAGGTCGTCGAAAGCGATGACCTCGTCGTCCTCAAAGACGGTGCTCGAGGGAATCTCGTGGTTGGCAATTTTGCAGAAGATGCAGTCGCACATGGCTTCATTACCTTTCGGTCGGGTGGACGGTTGCGGGCATTGTAGGACTTAAAAGCCGAGCTTGTCATCCTCTGCGGCGGACTCCGCCGGAACAAGCTTGTCGGTGCCGTCGACGTCCTGCAAAAGAACGCTCACCTTCTGCTCGGCCTCGGCCAGGCGCGTGCGAAGGCTCTTGAGGAGCGTGACGCCACGCGTATAGCTCTCGAGCGAGTCCTCGAGCTCCATCTCTCCCGATTCAAGACTGCGAATGATTCGCTCGAGCTCCTGCGATGCCTCTTTGTAGGTGAGCTTCTCGACGTCTACCTTCTCTGCCATGTCAGTTCCTTTCGACTCGTGTCGTTGTAAGTGATTCCTATTTTTCGTCGCTGACGGTGACCGCATCGACTGTGGCCGCGACTTCGCCATCGGACAGGCGCACGCGGAGCGCGTCGCCCGGCGCGAAGGCCCGCGCACTCGTGCGCACGCCGTCCTCGCCATAGGCGATCGCATAGCCACGCCCGAGCACCTTGAGCGGCGAGAGTGCATCGAGAGAGGCCGCGAACCGCGCCATATCCGACGATTGGCCACGCAAGAGCGAGCGTCCCTCGTTCCCGAGCCTGGTGCTGGCGAGCACAAGTACGCGCT
>CAVDZW010000111.1:1799-2278 GCA_963613305.1 bacterium
GGCGAGCACAAGTACGTGCTCCTTGGTCTCAAAACCCTTGGTGCTCTCGGGAAGTCGCGCCCCAAGGCGCTCGAGGTCTCGCGCGAACCCCGCAAGCGAGCGGTCGCATGCCGTGGCAAAACGCTCCTCGGTCGTGGCGATCTCGGTACGGCGTCGGTCGATAATTGAGGTCGGGTCGCTCATGCACGAGCGGCCGGCACACGAGTCGATCGCGACACGCATGCGATCAGATTGTTCCTTCCATGCGCGAGCGAGGGACTTGTAAGAATCGTCAGCGGTTTTGCGCTCAGCTTTTACCAGCTCTGATAGCGAGGAGACAAGCCGGTCGGCCCGCGTTTGAAGAAGGTCGGCAAGCGTGCCCGTGTCGGGTGCCACCGATTCGGCCGCAGCCGTGGGCGTGGAGGCGCGCCGATCGCTCACCATATCGCAGATGGAGTTGTCGGGTTCGTGCCCTATGCCCGTGACCACCGGAACGGGGC
>CAVDZW010000111.1:2288-5410 GCA_963613305.1 bacterium
GGCTGCCACCGCACGGGCCAGCCCCTCATCGTTAAACGTCATGAGGTCCTCAAACGAGCCGCCCCCGCGCACGAGCAAAATGCAGTCGACGCCCGGCACCGCCGCCGCACGGCGAAGCCCCTCGATAAGCTCCTCCGGAGCGCCCGCTCCCTGCACCTTGGCACCCACACAGACGATCTCGACCAAGGGGTTGCGGCGCTTAAGCGTGCGCTTGACGTCGTCGATAACGGCGCCCGAGAGCGAGGTCACGACGGCCACGCGCGAGCAGAAGGCGGGTATCTTGCGCTTGCGCGCCGCATCCATGAGCCCCTCGCGCTCAAGCTTGCGTGCGAGTTCGGCCACCTGCTGACGGAGCAGGCCCTCCCCCGCGAGCGTAAAGCGTCGTGCGATGAAGCTCATGCGCCCCTGCGGCTTGTAGATATTGAACTGCCCGCTAAAGAGCACCTGCATGCCGTCGCGCAAGTCGAACGCGCGCTTTGAGTAGACGCCTTTCCAGATGGTGCAGTCCACGGCCGCGCCGTCGTCCTTGATCTGAAAATAGCAATGTCCGGAGCGCGCGTTAGGGCCCCTAAAGCCCGTGACCTCGCCGAGCACGGTGATCGTCGGCAGGGCGTCGATCGCACCCGCCGCGAGCCCCACGGCCTCCGAAACGCTCAACGCACCGGAGTCGTCGGCGACCGCAGAAGACGCCACCTTGCCCGGAGCGTCCTCGCGCTCCCAAGGCAGCCCCGCATCCTCGTTGGTGGCAGACGTGCCCACGGTCCCCGTCAGATTCCATGCAGCCACATGGACCTCCTCAGCCTCTTGATCGAATCGTTGGAAGTATATCGCCGCGCCCGGACACAGAGCCGTGCGGCGCAAAGACCCCTAGCGATCGTTGCCGCGCTGCGTGCGCGCGAGCAGGTAGAGGAGCTGCAGGATGGAGCTCAGCGCCGCCGCCACATAGGTGAGCGCCGCCGCGGTAAGCACCTTCTTGGCACCGCGGACCTGCACGGCGCTCATCCCCGATTGCTCGATATAGCGCACAGCACGGCGCGACGCGTCGATCTCGACCGGGAGCGTCACGATCTGGAAGAGCACCGAGAACGCAAAGAGCAGGATCGCGATGCGCGTGAGGCCCGCGACGTTCAAAAAGATGCCGGCGATGAGCACGATCATCCACAGGTTCTGGGTAAAGTTCACCACGGGAACGAGGGCTGAGCGCACCTTCATCATGGCATAGCCCTGCGCATGCTGCGCGGCGTGCCCCGCCTCGTGGCAGGCCACGGCCACACTTGCCACCGAGCCGCCGTTGAGGTTATCGGAGCTCAGGTTGAGGGTGCGGTTCGTCGGGTTGTAGTTGTCGGTGAGCGTGCCGCCGACACCATGAATCTGCACGTTGCCGCATGCGTTGGCATCGAGCATGGCACGCGCCACCTGGGCGCCCGTCATGCCATCGGACTTTACACGCGACCAGGTGGCATAAGTCGACTTGATGTAGCCCTGGGCGGCAAGGCCCACAATCGTCGAGATGATGACCACGACGAGATAGAGCGGGTCCATGCCGTACCCATACCCATAGCCGTAGCCGTAACCCATTCCGTAATAGCCCATCGGGCGTCCCTTCTCGAGGCGTCAATTGGAGCAGAGTGTACCCAGCAGGCAAGCAGCCAACCAAATAAAGGCGCGGCGCAGACCGAACCCGATCGCGCCGCGACCCAAAGCCGTACCGCCCGCGGCTATCGCTCGCCCCACATTAAAGAATCTGGACGGTGCGGTCCTTGACCGTAAGACCCATGTTGCCGGCGAGCAGATCGTCCAAAAGGGAGCCCACGAGCTCAAAGCGCCAGCCCTCGCGCAGACGGCTCTTCTCGGGATGCTCAACATAGGCCACGAGGTCGTCGCGCGAGGCGATCATGGCCGTGGCCACGCCGCTCTTCTCGGACACCAGGCGAATGAGCGCGTACATCAGGTCGGTCACACTCTCAAGCTCAGCCGAGGCACCGCGGTGCACGTGGAATGCCGCCGGGTAGTTCTCCTGCGGACAGCGAAGGCCGTTTTTGATCGCGAGCAATGCGCCATCGACGTCGCGCTCCGAAAGCTGCTCGGTGCCGCGGATACTCCTGAAGCCCGTGACGTCACGCGGCGAGCGCTTGACGAGCGCCAGGAGCACGTCGTCGGACATCACCCATTTGCGCGGGATATCTCGGCGCGAAGCCAGACCCTCGCGCCAGGCGGCGAGCTCGCGGGCCACGGCGAGCTGCTTGCGCGTGCACGACGAGATGCGTTTCACGCGCTTGTAGGCCGCGCGGCGGTCGAGCTCGTAGTGCGAGATGTCGGCCAAGGGGCGCGTCTCGTCGAGAACCCACTGCACGCGCCCCTGCTTTTGGAGCTTAGCGAGCATGACGTCGTAGCTCTTGATGAGATAGCGCACGTCGTCGATGGCATACTCGACCTGCTTGTCGGTAAGCGGGCGGCGGGCCCAATCGGTCAGAGACTCCGATTTGGGAAGCGATACGTCGCAAAACGTGTGCACGAGGTTGTGGTACGAGATCTGCATGCGCTCGCCCAAAAACGCGGCAGCAATCTGTGTGTCGAAAATCGGGCGGGGCAGCTCGCCGAGGGTGTTGTAGAGCACCTCCATGTCTTGCGAACAGGCGTGGAAGACCTTGATCACCGAGGTATCGGCCATGAACTCCGCGAGCGGCGAGAGGTCGTCGATGGCAAGCGGGTCGATGGCCACGCACTCGTCGGGCGTTGCCGCCTGTACCAGGCAGAGCTTGGGATGGAAGGTGCGCTCGCGCAAAAACTCGGTATCGACCGCCACGGCATCGAACGTGCGGGCGCGCTCGCAAAAGGCGGCGAGCTCCTCGTGTGTGGAAATGTACATACGGACCCATCGGTTTGGCTAGCCCGCGCGTTGCGGGGTAGGATGTGAGAGTTGCTGATGCCAGTAACTATACTCGCTAACCATATGGACAGGAAAGACCGACATGCGTTGCCTGATCATCCACAACCCGGCGTCCGGCCTGAGCTCGGACGAGATCTACTCCTTCGTGCATGCCCTCTCGCAGGGCGGCGACGAGTGCGTAATGCGCTTTATCGGCGACGGCATGGAACCCGAGGACTGCGTGCGCGACGTC
>CAVDZW010000111.1:5420-7813 GCA_963613305.1 bacterium
GTATTCGACTGCCTCCGCGGCTGCGGCGTGCCCGTGCTCGTGTTCCCCTCGGGCACGGCCAACCTGTTCTTCAACAACATCGGAAACGCGCCCGAGACCGCAGCGCTCGCCAAGGCATGCCGCGAGGGCCGCACGGCAAAAATCGATATGGGCGAGCTCTTCTGGACCGATGATGCGGGCGTCGAGCAGCGTCATGGGTTCATCATCATCGCAGGGTCGGGCTTTGATGCCGAGATCATGAAGAAAGCCGCGCCCACCAAAAACGACATCGGCGAAATCGCTTACTTCCTCTCGGCGCTCAACACCCTGGAGCCCACGGTCTCGCACTTCACCATCGAGCACGACGGCACCGTCGACGAGGTTGACGGCATCTGCTGCATGGTGGCAAACACTGCCGTCATCCAAAACGGCATCAACCTGTTCCCCGACTGCCGCATGAACGACGCAATGATCGACATCGCGGTCATCGAGCCCGTTCGCACCGTGCAGCTGCTGCCCACGGTCATCACGGCGGCGCTCGACCCCACGGGCAAGACCCTCGGGCGCCCGCAGTTCACCATGATTCAGGCGCACGAAGCCAAAATCACCTGCACGCCCTCGCTCAACATGGAATTCGACGGCGAGATTATCTCGAGCAACTCCGGTACGTTCGGCGCCCGCGCCCTGCCGCAGTGCATCGACGTGATCGTGGACGAGTTCTCCACGCTCGCATAACCGACCGACCGCCCGCCGAGACGCCCACGGCATAAGACCTGATTGCGCCCCTTGCCCCGAACCTCGAGGCAAGGGCGCTTTTTTGAGGAGTGCGCAGACGAATGAATTCGACGCGCCCAATCGAACTTTCCATCAGTGCAGGTACCCGAAAAACGCAGCAGCTCAAACAAAAAAGAGCGCCGGCAATGGTGCCGACGCTCCTGAACGTGTTATGGATCGCGATGCGCGTTACGCAGCGGTCTCGAGGTTGCTGCCGCGGAGGGTTCCCTGCATGAAGTTCTCCACAGCCGCGCGCTGCGGGCCCTCGGACGCATCAGCGGTGACCAGGCAAACGGCCGCACGCGGAGCGGCATCGTCCTCGATGGGCAGCACCTTGATGAGCGGCGAGGAATTCTTCGCATTGGGCATGATCGCCGAGAAGAAGAAGCCGTTGCGCTCGCCAAAGAACTCGAGCGCCTCAGCAGGCCCCTCTACCTTGAGGGTCTTATCGATAAGACCCGAATCGCGGAAGTTCACGAGGATGGATTTGGTAAAGCTGTCCCACGTGGACGACTCGCCGGCCGGGAACGCCTTGATGTCGTCGACGCTCACAGACTGCTGTTTTGCGAGCGGGTGGCGGCGCGAGACGCTGACGCCACACGGAAGCGTGCCGAGCACATTGGAGGTGAGGCCCTCCTGCTCGACCTCGCCGATCGTCACAAGGCCATCGAAGTCGCCTTCACGCAGGCGCTTGATACCCTCCTCGGGAAGCACCATCTCAAAATCGACCGAGGAGCGGATGCTGCGGCCAAAGTACGTCGTAAAAAGCTTACGGAAGGTCTCACTGCCATCGACGATGGGAGTGCAGACACCAAAGGTAAGGTGCACAGATGCGGGGTTGAGTGCCTCGCCCGCCGTGATATCGGTCGAGAAGGAGCAGGCCTCCTCAAAGGCATCGACCGCACGGCGCGCACAAGGATAGAAGCTGCGGCAATACTCAGTCGGCTTGATTCCACGCGGCGTACGCACAAAGAGCATGGCCCCGAGTTCGCGCTCGAGCTCAGAAATCGACTTGGAGATGGCCTGCACGGTCACCGATCGAGCGCGCGCTGCGGTCGAAAAGCCGTTCTCCTCCACAACGGAAACGAAATATCCGAGCTGGTTCTGGTTCATGCGCTAGCACCTCTTGACATCTTATGGAGCGTGATTGCCCTCAAATTTCAATTAAGTCTAACACGTGATTGAAAAAACGCACCGGGCCTTTGCGACAAATGAAACCAATGACAAAACGTTTACGAACGAGAACAATGGGGCACGCGCCGGCTATTTTGATTAAATGGCCATGGCCCTCCACGAGTTTTGGCCTGCAGAATTACGTGATCCGAAAATAAATAAAGTTTTTTCCCAGCCTGCACTCCACTGTGCTATAGTGGTCCCCAAGTTAAGCCCAAGAGCCGAAAGGAGCCGCCAGATGAAGAACACTCAGGACATGAATCGCAACTGGTGGTGGCATGCTCCGCAAGCGGTCGGTCGATCGTGAGTCTTGTCGCGCCATAACCACGCGAACTGTTAGGGCTCCCGGTTTGACCGGGAGCCCTTTTTTGTATGCATGCCGCCATCAGCAAAACCAAGCGATCAAAATCCAAAGGAGAAAAAATGTCCCAGCAAAATGAGCAGAAGGCCCGCACCGTTACGTCCGT
>CAVDZW010000112.1:0-10546 GCA_963613305.1 bacterium
TTCCCGACAACTACCTCTCGCCCCAAACCGATGCTGTTGCCGCTGTGGCGATGGTGCCCATCTGGGTCCACTGCGTGCGCCATGTGCGCGAGAAGCTCTCGCGCGAACAGGTCTCGTTTTTGGGCATCTGCGCCGCATTCTCGTTTTTGCTCATGATGTTCAACGTGCCGCTCCCGGGCGGCACCACGGGACACGCCGTAGGCGGCGCGCTCGTGGCGCTCCTGCTTGGGCCCGAGGCCGCGTGCATCGCCGTTTCGGTGGCGCTCGGCCTGCAGGCGGTGCTCTTTGGCGACGGCGGCATCCTCACGTTTGGGGCCAACTGCCTCAACATGGCCTTTGTGCTGCCGTTTGTGGCCACGGCCGTGTTCCGCGCCGTTCAGCCGCGCATGGCGAACAAGGCATGGGGCACGTCGGTTGCCGCGGTGGTTGCCGGCTGGTGCGGCCTTAACGCTGCCGCGCTCTGCGCCGCCGTGGAGTTCGGTATTCAGCCGATGCTCTTTACCGATGCTGCGGGTGCTCCGCTCTACTGCCCGTTCCCGCTTGCAGTCTCGATCCCTGCGATGCTGATTCCGCACATGCTCGTGGCCGGTTTTGTTGAGGGCGCCTCTACCGCCGCGATCTATGCGTTCATCAAACGCGTTGCCCCCGAGGCTATCGCCGGACCCGAGGCTGGTGCTGTGGGCGGCGCTGTGGCCGCGGCCGCCGCTGGGTGCTCGCGTACCCGCTCGCTCGTGCCGGTTGCCCTGCTCGTGGTGGTGCTCGCCGCCGCGACCCCGCTCGGGCTTTTGGCCACGGGCGACGCCTGGGGTGAGTGGGACGCCGCCGGTGCCGCTGAGGCCGTGGAGCAGGCGGGCGATTCCAGCCTGCAAGCGTCTGTGGGCCTCGACGCCGCGACGTTTGCCGACGGGCTCATCTCGGGCGATTACCTGCAGTCCTTTGCGGAGGAGGCCGGCTTTGGCTTTGCCGGCCAGGCCGCGGTCTACATTCTTTCGGCCGTTATCGGAACCTGCGTGCTCGTGATCGCGTTCCGTTTTGCGTCGTTTGCCGTCCGCGACCGCGCGGTGCGAGCGTAGATAAGAGCGGGCGAGCGCTGTGGAGCTGCCTGCATGGTTGAGCGAGCATGAGGGCTATGAGCCCGGGCACAATCGCGCGTCCTTTGCGCGCAAAAACGTGCTCAGGCTCACGGCGCTGCTCGAGCGCGTTCGCTTTGGCGGGGGCGCTGGGGCCGGCTCTGCGGTCGATCGCGCACTCGGGCGCGTTTGCGCGCCGCTGCGGTTGGGCGGCGTCTTTGCTCTTGTGCTCATGACCTGTATCTCCCAGAGCTCGCTCTTTGTGGGGCTGATGTTTGCGCTGGTGCTGGCCCTTGCCGCCATCCGCCCTGAGCGCGCGCTCAGGGCTACGTTCTTGCCGGCGCTCGCTGCGGCGGCCCTGGCCTGGGTGCTTGCCCTGCCGGCGTTGCTGCTCGGGGCGTCGTCGGCCGCCGCTATGCTGCGGATCGGAATCAAGACCTTTGTGAACGTCGGGCTCGTGCTCGTCGTTTCGTATACCGTGCCGTGGAACGCGATCGCTGGCGCGCTTCGGGCGCTCCGCCTGCCCGATGTGGTGGTTTTTACCATCGACATGGCGCTCAAGCACATCGAGGTCTTAGGGCGCACGGCCTCCTCGCTCTCCGAGGCGCTGCTGCTCAGGAGCGTCGGCGTGACTCCGCGGGGGAGCGCCGCCGCGGGTGCTGCGGGCGTTATGGGCATGACGTTCGTCAAGGCCTACGAGCAGGGGCGCGCCATGGAGGAGTCCATGCGCTGCCGTGGTTTTTCGGGCACCTACCCGCGCCCGGCCGGCCACAAGATCTCGCGTGCCGATGCGGGCTATCTGCTCGCACTCTGCGTTGTTGCGCTAATCTTCTTTGCCAGCTGCTATCGCTGATTGCTGGAGGGTCCTTACGTGTCGCGCGCAGAACAACCGCTCATAAGCTTCGATAACGTCGGCTTTTCCTATGGGGAGAAGTCCGTGCTCGCGGGCGTCTCGTTTGAGGTGCACGCAGGCGAGGTCGTGGCGCTTGTGGGACCTAACGGCTGCGGTAAGACCACCGTTATGCGCATTCTCAACGGGCTCGAGTTTGCGCAGGCGGGGGAGTACCGCTTTGATGGCGCGCGCATCGACCGTGCAGCGCTCGCCGATGAGCGTGCTGCCAAGCGTTTTCACCAGCGCGTGGGCTATGTGTTCCAAGATTCCGATGCTCAGCTCTTCTGTTCGAGCGTTGCCGAGGAGGTGGCGTTTGGTCCCGCGCAGATGGGACTCGATCCTGCCGAGGTGGAGCGCCGCGTGGCGGATGCGTGCCAGATCTTTAACGTGGGCGAGCTGCTCGACCGCGCTCCCTATCGGCTCTCGGGCGGGCAGAAAAAGCGCGTGGCCCTGGCGTCCGTGGTCTCCATGAACCCCGATGTGCTCGTGCTCGACGAGCCGACTAACGGTCTCGACGAGGCCTCGGAGCAGACGGTGACCGAGTTCTTGCGCGCTTTTGCCGCTGCCGGCAAGACCGTGATCGCGGCCACGCACTACCGCGATTTTGTCGAAGGCCTCGATGCCCGCGTGATCCGGCTGTAGGGCTGTTTGGGCTTAAGCGCCCAAAGCGAGAAAAACCCAATTTTCCTGCGACGATGGTACTCGGGCTTTGCCCGTATGTTAACCTTTGCCATTGATAAAAAGATGGCCAAGATGGTGGTGCGGAGACGCGCGGGCGCGAGCGCCCAGGAGAATCGGGGTGAGAGTCCCCGGCTATACCAGTAACCGTATCTCGGACATCCGCGGATGCATGGCGTTGCAGATCGGGCGGCGCGCGCGGATGGTTGATGTCAAGTCGGATCGCCTCCCATCTATGCGACGTGCCGTTGCGTCGCGCGGCTCTGGAGGGAAGGGGATTCGCGTGGTCGAATTCAAGGATTCCGCCGGCATGGAACCGAGCGGGGTCGCGGGGAGCAAAAAGGCGTCCCTTGCAAGCAAGCTCAAATGCATATCGGCTAAAACGCTGGTGGTGCTGCTGACGGTCGGCATGACCTTTAGCACCACGCCTACGCAACTGTGGGCCGAGGGCGTTGAGGGCATTGTCGAGGCGGCACAGGATGCCGGTGCGGGCATTGCGGAGCAGGCCACCGCTTCTGCCGAGGCGTCTTCGCAAAACGAGGACCAGGCCCAGGCGGCTTCTGTGAGCGACGGTTCGTCGGCCGCTTCGAGCACGTCGCAGGATGGCGCTGCCGCCGCGTCGGGCGATGACGTTGAGAGTGAGGACTCCGTTCAGTCTGAGACCTCGCAGGCGGCGGACGCTTCACAGGGCGACACCACCTTCGATGATGAAGCTGGCTCGGGTACGGCGCTTTCGAATGAGAGCGATGCCGAGGCTGTGGCGGCAAGCGCAACGCCTTTTTATCTTCACCATGTGACTGTGAGTTCCGAGCAGGTAACCGGCTCCACGGCGGTGCAGGCAAAGTCCGTCAAGGTCGGAGAGACGCTTTGGGCGGCGACGTTTGTGGGCGGAGCGCCCGGTTATTCCGCTCGCGTTGCGACCGATGACGACGGTATCACCTATCAGTGGCAGTACTCCGCTACCAAATCAAAAACCGACTCGGATTTCAAGGACATTTCCGGTGCTACATCACTGAGCTATCGGGTTCCGACGACGATCGACGGCGTTTCCGCTGCGGGACTGTATCTGCGTGTGAAGGCGACGGACACCTACGGCACCGTGGGTGTAAGCACCAAGCCGAGGGGTGTAACTCCGCCGTTTATAGAGGCTTATGGTTCCGTCGATCCGGTTGCCGTTGAGGCGTCTGCTGTAAGCACGGAGACCGCTGCCGATGTCGTCGCCCAGCTTGCTGGCTATACTCCGAAATTTACCTACGGTACCGACACGAACGCCAACGCGGTGCTCGAAAAGAAAATCACCTCTCTGGGCAAGACCGGCGCGACCGTCAAGGTCAAGTCTGCCCAGGCGACGTCTGAGGTTGCAGATGCGCAGTTCGGCGTCTCTTCGGCGGACGACGGCACTAACGGAACCATCACCTATTTTTCTGCGGACATCGCGAACGCCTCTGCCGAGGTGGATCTGAGCGCGTGCGGCTCCGTTGACCTGGTGTATGAGATTTCGTACAACGGGACCACGGCCGAGTTCTCCGCATCTGCGGTGAAGATCCCGCTCGATACGACCAAGATGAAGGAGTATCTCCAGAGCGTAAGCGAGGGCTTTGGGCCCGTGTACGCCGCGGGAGATACCGCCGATGCCATCACTCAGGATTTGACGCTGCCGGCTTATGCGGATTCCCACAAGGGGATCAAGGTCACGTGGACGTCTTCGAGCGATGCGGTGCTCAAACCCGCTTCGTCCGAAGACGGCAAGAGCACCGTTTCTCGGGGCAAGAAGGATACCAAGGTCACCCTTAAGGCAAAGCTGAGCTTTACGCAGCTTGGGAGCGGGGCTAGATATCCTACGGTCACCAAGACCTATGAGGTTACGGTCAAGGCCGACCCCGAGAAGGCCAAAGAGGTCTCGGCGGTCGTGTCGGTTGTCGGTATCGACGGCGAGGACGCAAACGTCACGTGGGCGGCGCCCGATAGCTACACGATCGATGGCGGCGGCACGATTGCCGATTACACGACCAAGGCTTTTGAAGAGCTTGGTCTGACCTATACGGTAAGCGGCACTGGCGAAAACTGGTATCTCTCGACGATCTCCGATCCCAATGATGCAAACCGTACGCTCGGTTTTGATCAGACGACCTGGAAATATTGGCAGCTCTTCGTTAACGGTGAGGCCGCTGAGCAAGGCGCGGGCAAGATCAACGTCTCCGAGGGCGACAAGATCGTTTGGTACTATTCGGGATACGGCGATTCTGCGCCTGCTGAGCAGGTTGCGGTCAAAGCGTACATCATGGGGCAAGATGCTACGGGTGCAGCACAGATGTGGGCAGCGCCTCGTAACGTATACGTCGAAAAGGGTGCGACGGGCGCTGATGTGACCATCGCGCTGTGCAAAGCTGCGGGCATCGGGCTGACCTACAGCGACTCGCAGTACGGCTTCTACCTTACCTCCATGACCTCGCCCTACGATTCGTCGGTGACGCTCGACAACAGCAAGTGGAACACCACCGGCGAATCTTGGCAGCTGCACTTTGGCAAAGCCGGTTCATTGCCTGCGTACTCGACCGTCGGCGCAAGCAGCATCAAGGTTGAAGATGGCGACCAGATTGTTTGGTACTACGGTACGCGTACTGCCTCGATGCCAAGCGAGAAGACAGCGACTGCCCAGGTTATCGGTCAGGATGCATCTGGGCGCGCTCAGTACTGGGGATCTGCGCAGCCGATTTCCTTCATTTCGGGCGAGACCGCGGCGGATGTGTCCGCTGGCGTTTTCAAGTCCATTGGCATCAAGGCGGCCACCACGGGTGCGGGCGCCTCTTGGAACATCAGCTCGCTGACCTCCCCTTACGACAAGTCCGTGGTGCTCAAGAGCGCTGCCGCCGGGGCCACGTGGAAGCTGTTCGTTAACGGCGAGCTCGTGACCGGGTCTGCCGGCGTATATAAGATCGCTGAGAACGACAGGATCGTCTGGTGCTATACCGCGGGCGATTCCCTGCCCGATCCGAGCGCTCTGATTATCAACCCCAACGCCGCACGCTCTGACGAGACGGCTGAGTGGAGCGGTTTTGTCAACGGCGGTTCCACCACGCTCGTGAATGTGCCGACGCCGACCGAGTCCGCGTCCGAGCTTTGGAAGGTCAACCTCAAGACCGATTCGGATCCGTGGGTCCCTCTCGGCGATCCGATCATCGTGGGCGGCTACGTGTACGTGACCACCAACTCGCAGCTCATCAAGATCGATTCCAAGGGCAACGTGGTCGCGCGCGTGTCCAAGGGCGGCACCACGAGCTACTTCTCGCGTCCCGTCTATGCGGACGGTCTGATCATCTCCGCCAACGACAACGGCTCGATCTATGCCTTCTCGGCTCAGACGCTTGAGTGCGTGTGGAGCACGCCTGCGCTTGATGTGCCTGCGACGGGCAGGTACCAGGCCAACAACACGATGACCGTGGCGAACGGCTGCGTGTATGCGGAGTTCGTTTCGGGTGCTAGCTAC
Organism: bacterium; assembly: GCA_963613305.1. GTDB lineage: Bacteria > Actinomycetota > Coriobacteriia > Coriobacteriales > Coriobacteriaceae > Collinsella. The sequence goes on from CAVDZW010000112.1 coordinate 6,128, forward strand.
TCGGGCGCTGCCAAGGCCGGCGCCATGGTGTGCGTTGACCTTGCGACCGGCAAGGTCAAGTGGACCAAGACGACGGTCAAGTCCGACGAGAGCACGGGCGAGGGCTATTACTGGGCGGGCGCTGCCGCGTCGGGCTCTGACCTGGTGATTGGTGACGAAGGCGGTCGCGTGCAGCTGATTGACGGCGCCACGGGCGAGGTCAAGTCGAGCGTTTCCATCGGTGCGAACCCCATCCGTGCAACCGTTGTTTCGGCCGGTACCGAGAACGGCAAGCAGATCTATCTGGCGGTTGGCCGCCAGCCTGCCACGCTGTACAAGATTGCCCGCGAGGGCGACGCGCTCTCCGTCGTCGATGCATGCGAATTCGGCAATACCTCGACCTCGACTCCTGCGGTGGCCGGCGGCAAGGCCTATATCGGCGGCAATGATGCCGACTACAACGGTCAGTTCACGGTCATCGACCTTGCAAGCATGGAGGTTGAGTCCACCTACTCCACCGGCAAGTATGCCGAGGTCAAGGCATCTCCGCTCGTGTCGGTGCAGGGTGATGACACCTACGTGTACTTTACGTACAACTGCAATCCCGGTGGCGTGCTGCGCTACAGCCAGAACACCGGCGAGGTCGTCGAGATCTATACGCCGTCTGGCTCCGAGGCTCAATATTGCACCGCAAGTGTGATCGCCGACGCCGCGGGAAACCTCTATTACACCAACGATTCCGGCACGCTCTTTGCCCTCAAGGCGGCGGCGGGCTACAAGGTGACCTTCGATACGCAGGGTGGCTCCACGGTTCCCGCGGCTAATCCCGCTCAGGGCAAGCCCATGGTGGCGCCGTCCGATCCCGTGCGCGAGGGCTATACGTTCCTCGGCTGGTTTAGCGATGCCGAGGGCACGACGAAGTGGAACTTTGCCGATCCCGTCACTTCTAACATGACGCTCTATGCCAAGTGGAAGAAGGACGCAACTCCCGTTCCGGACGACGGCAAAAAGGATGACGACCCCAAGAAGGACAACCCCAAAAAGGACGACGGCAAGAACGACGATTCTTCTGATGACAAGAAGAATACCGACGACACCAATTCGAACGTTGATGACTCTTCTTCGGCCGCCAAGAACGCGTCGCCCACGGCTGCTGGCGTGAACATCGCGCTCAAGTCGAATGCCTCGGCGTCGCTTGCATCGGCTTTGAACGGGAACACTCCTGCACGCACCGCACTTTTGAGCGGGTTTGGTTCCACCGACGCCTCGGCTGAGGAGGAAGAGGCCCCGATGCTCGTTTCTGCACGCGCAGCAGTCGAGACCGATTGCTCCCTGCCGATTTGGCCGTTCGTCGGCATCGGCATCGGTGCTGTGGTGCTGGCTCTTGTGGCCATCAAGCGCCTGAAGGAGGCTAAATAGGTATGGCAGAGATTAATCGCAAGAACAGCGATTCTCAGCAGGTAAAAAGCTCCAACGCCGTGAGGGCCGTTATTGCCGTTTTGGCCGTAATCGTTATCGCGTTCTGCGGCTGGTCGGCAGCGACCTATGCCCAGGGCGGCGATCGGCATTCCAGACGACCGCTGACTCCGATGCAAAGGATGACGCATCTGCAAGCGTCAAGCTCAAGTCGTCTGCCAAGAGCGTCTCGGTCGACGACGTCAAGGCGGCGATCGGCAAGCTCACCTATGGTGAGCTCGAACTTGGGCTCAAGTCCGACGAGGTCGGCGTCGTTCTTGCAGACGGCTCCGTGTGGGTCGAGAGCGCCTCGACCGATAGCGCCTCTGCAGCAATTGACGCCGCTGCGCACCGCGCTGCCGCGCTCGCCAGGTGGGCGCGCAAGCAAAAGGTGGGCATCAAGCGTATCGTCTGGATTCAGGAGGACATGGCGGGCAGCGTCCGCATTGCGCTCACGTATCCGGTTTCGCGCAAGAGTTCGGGCGAGTACGTTGAGCAGATCCTTGCGGGCTGCACGGGCTATGCCATCTCGGGCGATGCATATGCCGCGCTCGACAGACCTTCGTTTGGCCAGCAATCGGGCACCGCGCCGGTGCTTCCTGACGGCAGCTCCGTGACCGTTATCGCCGAGGTTTCCGAGGCGGGCGAGGTGCTCACCTCCGATGGCCAAAACTATTCGGTGCTCTCGACGGGGGAGAGCTCGACGGATGGCTCCGCGGCTTCGGACGCAAGCAGCTCCGGCGGTGCTTCTGGCTCGTCTAGCTCCGCCGCCTCTTCGGCATCCTCGTCGACCAAGGGTGGCTCTTCGAATTCGTCCTCGTCGTCCTCTAGCTCGTCGTCCAGCGCATCTTCTGAGCAGAGCGGTATCACGGTGTCCGTGACCGTCGATGCCTCAAAGGTCGGCGCCGGCAGCTCATCGGCCACAGTCTCGGTCGCGCAGGGCGCCACGGTTTACGACGCGCTCAAGGCCACGGGCGTTGCCATGAACGCCTCGAACACCCAGTACGGCATCTACGTTTCGTCGATCGGCGGTCTGGCCGAGAAGGAGCACGGCTCAACGAGCGGCTGGATGTATTCCGTTAACGGCGTAACGCCCATGACCGCGTGCAGCAACTACAAGCTCTCAAATGGCGACAAGGTCGTCTGGTACTACGTCACGAGCGAGTAGCGAGCGGTCGCAAAACGCGGTGCATCCGAATTCGGCGGGCCGTAACGATGACATTTGGCGCGGGACTTCTTATCGGGAGTCCCGCGCTTTTTGTCGTTCGGCGCCTCCTTGGGAGGAAAGTTCTTAAGGTCTTCTGCACGGTGCCTGAAAGGCTTGCGGGGCTTATTGCATCGAGGCTCATGTCACGTGACTTATGTGCGGTAATGCCGGGATAGGCAATCTTTTGCTTGCTTCAATTGCTCTGCAACAAAAAAGCACCTGCAAGGGATTGCAGGTGCTTTGCTTTGATTTGAGCTGTTGACGTGGGCCTTAGTGCGCGCCCTCAAGAAAACGACGACGGCTGAAGTAGTTGTACCACGTGACCAAGAACGTCGCGATGGCTTTCATGGCCTGATAGCCGATGTTCAGCATGGCCACGCCGACGAACATGTAGAAGTCGTTGAGGCCAAGCCCGATGGCGGAGAGGATCGCGAAGATCGTGAACTCGCGCTTTCGGCTCATGCCCTCGCGGTGATCGAACACGTACTTGAGACTCAGCCAGTAATTCACCACGACCGAGGTAATGAACGAGACGGTGGTGCTGAACAGAAAGTTCAGGTGCAAGAACTCGACCATGGCAATAAGCATGCCCCAGTCGATGCCGAAGGAGATGAGACCCACAACGGCGAACTTGAGGAACTGACGGGTTCCGGGTTTTGCAAGTGCTGCGCGCATTTCATCCTCCTTCTGAGTTTTGGGCCGGCGCGTGCGTCGGCGTTCTGTGCAACGGGTTAAGACTGTAAAGCTTTTGTTACGGCGAGGTAAGCGCGCGTGCGGTTTCGCTACAGATAACGCACATGCCCAACAGCTCATCTCCACGTATTGGTCTGCGATGGGGAACATATGGGGGCGCTGTTGCGGCTGTGAGGTCTTGGCCGATGCGATTCGTAACGACACCTGCGGGCTGAAAAGGGCAGACGTTTGCACGGACCGGCCGTTTTGCACGGGCCGTCCGTTCAAGCCGCTACTTGCTCCCTTCGCCCTCGAGGAAGATCTTGCGGGTCACGAAGTTGTAGACCATCACGAGCGCCGTCGCGCAGACCTTGGCGATGTTCGCCTCGAGGCCGATGCCGCTCTTGAGGGCAAGCACGATGCCGTCGTTGAGTGCGAGGCCGATTACCGAAAGCACCACGAAGATGACGAACTCACGCTTGCGGCTCATGCCCTCCTTGTGCGCAAAGACGTACTTCATGCTCGCCAGGTAGTTGAAGATGAGCGAGACGACAAAGCCCGAGGTGTTGGCCACGAGGATATCGAGCCCAAGGCCGTAGTAGAGGATGTTCATCACGGCGAAGTCGATGATCGTGGCAACCACGCCAACGGCGCCGAACTTCATGATCTGTGCGATGAGCTTGCCCATAAACCCTGCCTTAACTTAAAGCGGCCCGCGCATAAGGCGGGCCGGGTGAATTTCAAAACGTCGGTAGTTTAGATCATGCGCGGGATCAGGAGCGTTTTTCCTCGAGCACACCACAGCGGTAGGCGTCGAGCAGGCTCCTGAGGTCGCCGATCTGGTCGCGGATGACGGCGCCCGTGTCGGTGTCGCTTACCATGCGCCGGCGCTCGGCAACGTCAAAGCGGTAGGTCTCGCTCTGAATATCGGCGTTATTCTCGAGTGCCTCACGCACGCTCTTGAATGCTTCGTGCGCCTTGAGGCGGCATCCGCGCGAGCTCGAGATGAGCGTGTAGCCGGCGATGCCCGTCTGCGGATGGTAGGCGCGGCAAAAACCGCCGTCGATCACGAGGAGCTTGCCGCCGGCGCGGATGGCCTGTTCGCC
>CAVDZW010000113.1:0-7426 GCA_963613305.1 bacterium
CGCTCGAGTGCAGCACGGTGCCCACGCCGGCGTCGGTGAGGAGCTCGAGCAGCAGCGAGTGCGGCGTGGTGCCGTTGATGATATGCGCACGGAACACGCCGGCCGTCACGGCCTCGATGCAGGCGCTCAGCTTGGGGATCATGCCCGAATCGATCTTGCCGGTGTCGAGCATCTCCTGGCACTCCTCCAAGGTGAGATTGGAGATGAGCGAGCCCTTGTCAGAAAAGTCCTCGTACAGGCCGTCGACATCGGTGAGGAACACAACCTTGTGCGCGCGCAAAGCAGCGGCGATGCTGCCGGCCGCGACGTCGGCGTTGATGTTGTAGAAGCCGCCGTCCTCGCCCGCCGCGATGGTGGCGATCACAGGGATGTACTCGCTCTTGATGAGGCGCTCGATATATTCGATGTTCACGCTCTCGATCTTGCCGACGCGCCCGAGCTCAGGATCGAGCGCGGAAGCCACGAGTACGCCCGCGTCGGAACCCGAGACGCCCACAGCAAGGTTGCCGTGCTGGTTGATGGCCGAAACGAGCTCCTGGTTGACCTTGCCGCCGAGCACCTGGCGCACCACGTCCATGGTGGCCGGGTCGGTCACGCGCTGGCCGTTCTTGAACTCCACGGGCAGGTCGTAATGGCTCAGAGCCTCGTTGATCGCCTTGCCGCCGCCGTGCACGATGACCGGGCGCATACCCATGATCTTGAGCAGGACGATGTCGCTCATCACGTCGTCGCGCAGCTTGCCGTCGACCATCGCCGCGCCGCCGTACTTGATGACGACGGTCTTGCCGGTAAGGTTTTTGACCCAAGGCAGCGTTTCGAAGAGAATCTGCGCGGTCTTGTCGTTGAGGAGCGTGTCTTTCGCATCGCGTGCGTACTTCATGTTTGACCTCTATCGGGTTATGGAACGCGGGGCGCCCAGGCCCCGCGCGCTGTTGCTAGGAGCGATAGTCCCCGTTGATGGAGACATATTCGTGAGTGAGGTCGCAGCTCCAGACAGTGGTCGAGCAGGACCCCGCGCCCAAGTCGCACGAGATGACGATCTCGGGCGCCTCGAATCGTCGGAGCGCCTCGTCCTCGTCGAACGGCACGGTGAGGCCGTCGCGGCAGACAGGCATGCCCATCATGTCGATAGCAACTTTTTCTTGCTCAAAGGTCACGCCGCACTTGCCGAGCGCCATGGCCACACGGCCCCAGTTGCAGTCGTGGCCCGCAATGCAGGTCTTGACGAGCGGAGAGTTGGCCACGGCGCGCGCGGCGATGTCGGCCTCCTCGTCGGTGGCGGCACCGGCCACGTTGACGGTCACGAGCTTGGAAGCGCCCTCACCGTCGGCGGCGATGGCGCGGGCGAGCGTCTCGCATACCACATGGACCGCAAAGAGCAGCTCATCGTAGGCCTCGGTGCCCTCGACGATCTGCTCGGCCTCAGGCGCGGCGGCGCCGGTGGCAAGCATGATGCAGGTGTCGTTAGTGGAGGTGTCCGAATCGACCGTAACCTTGTTGAAGGTGCTGTTTACGCAGGCCGCGAGCATGCTGTGGAGCGCCTTGGGCGCAACCGGGGCATCGGTGGTGATGACGGCGATCATGGTGGCCATATTCGGCATGATCATGCCGGAGCCCTTGCACATGCCGCCCACAGTGAACGTAGTGCCGGCGAACTCCGCGGCGCCGCTCTCAAACGTGACGGCGTACTCCTTGGAGTGCGTATCGGTGGTCATGATGGCGCGCGCGGCGTCGGCGCCGCCCTCACGGGAGGCCGCGTCGATAGCCGCGGGGATGCCCGTCTCGAACACGTCGATGGGCAGCGGCACGCCGATCACACCCGTGCTCGCCACGAGTACCTGCTCGGACTCGCACGCAAGGATCTGCGAGGCGATCTTGCAGGTCTCGTGCGCAACGGCAAGGCCTTCCTCGCCCGTAGCCGCGTTAGCATTGCCCGAGTTGATGGAGATGCCGGCACAGGTGCCGTAACCCTTGTCCGCACCACCCAGATTTGCGCGGCTCACCTGGACGGGAGCTGCGCAAAAGCGGTTGGTGGTGAACACGCCGGCGGCCGCGCAGGGCTCGTCGGGAACGATAAAGGCGTAGTCAAGACGCTCGGGGTTGCGACGGAACCCGGCGTGGATGCCCGCCGCGCGGATGCCGGCCGGGCTGGTGATGCCGCCCTTGGGAACGGCGATGATCTTGAAGTCGAGCGATTCGGTATCCATTAAAGAGCCCCTTGCTAATTAGAGATAAGCGAGCGTGGGCAGGCCCAGGCTCTCGGTAAAGCCGAACACGATGTTCGCGCACTGCACGGCCTGGCCGGCAGCGCCCTTGCAGAGGTTGTCGATGGCACCGGTGGCCACAAGCACGCCGGCACGGTTGTTGACGGCAAGGCCCACCTGCGCGGCGTTCGAGCCGGCAACGGAGGCCGTGCGCGGCTGCTGGCCGGCACTGAGCACGCGCACGAAGACGCGGCCGTCGTAGAACGAGCGGTAATGCTCGACGGCTTCCTCGGCCGTGAGCGTCTGCGCCACGTCGTCGGCGAGCGGAAGCGTGACCGTCGAGAGCAGGCCGCGCTTGAGCGGGGCCAGGTGCGGCGTGAACACCACGCGGTCGCTAAGCCCCAGGATCTGCTCGATCTCGGGGGTATGGCGGTGCGCACAGACCTTATAGGCCTCGAGGTTCTCGTCGGCACTGCAGTAGTGCGTGCGCGCGTTGCAGCCCTTACCGGCGCCCGTCACGCCCGAGATGGCGTCGACGACCACGGGACCGCGATCGGCGACCCAGCCGGCGCGCACGGCAGGAGCCGCGGCAAGCGAGGTTGCCGTGGGATAGCAACCGGCGCAGGCGACGAGCACGGGATCGCCCGCGGCGTGCTTGGCAGCAAGACGATTGAGGCCCTCGGGGAAGAGCTCGGGCAGGCCGAACGCGCGCGCGGCCAGGAGCTCAGGGCTCGTGTGCTCGGTCTCGTACCACTTGGCGTAGACCTCGGGGTCGTCCAAGCGGTAGTCGGCCGAGAGGTCAAAGACCGAGACCCCAGCCGCGAGCAGCCCGGGGACCGCAGCGAGCGCAGCCGTGTGGGGCACCGCCAAAAAGACGGCGTCGCAGGTCTTGAGGACCGGATCATCGTGTGTGGTAAAGGTGAGGTCGCTCACGCCCGCAAACGACGGGTACACGGCGGCAAGCGCCTGGCCCGCGTCGGCATTCGACGTGGCAGCGACGAGCTCGAACTCGGGATGCTCGAGCAGAAGGCGAACGAGTTCGGCACCGGCATAGCCCGCAGCGCCGACGACTCCGACCTTAAGAGACATATCTGGCTCCTATTCTGCAGCCTCTGCGCCTTGATACGCATCAAGCGGCCGCACGTTATGAGATTGGTCGACAGGATAGCACTCATCGGGGCCTTGGTGCACGTCATACTCCATCGCACGAAAGTGCCGCAGCGTTACCTTTAAGCGAAAAAGACGTCGATCGCGATCACGCAAGCCAGCAGAGCGACCATGCACGCGACGGCCGCCGCATCGATACGCCCACAACTGAGCGGATGCAGGCGCGTGCGCCCCTCCTCGCCGTGGTAACAGCGCGCGTCCATGGCATACGAGAGATTCTCGGCATGTCGGAACACGCTCGCAAACATCGGAATCGAGATCGCGCTCAGCAGGCGCACGGCGGCAAGCGGACTCGCAGCGGCGCGCGCACCGCGGCTCGCCTGGGCATCGAGCGTGCGGTGAATCTCGGCGGCAAACTGTGGCATGAAGCCAAAGGCGATACCGAGCATCATGCCGAGCTCGTGCGAGGGCACACCAAAGCGCGCGAGCGGCGCGAGCAGGCGCTCAAACCCGGCCGTGAGGTCGAGCGAGGTGGTGGTGAGGGTAACGAGGCTCATCCCCGCCATCATGAGAACAAGGCGCGCCGCCATGAACGAAGCCGTGCGCACGGAACCTTCCGAAATGCGTAACGGGCCGAGTTCGAAGAGCATAGTGCCGCTATGCTGGGTGAACAGGTTGAGGACGGCGACGATGACGACGATTCCCAGCACCGGCGCCATGGACCTGAGCACCAGGCGCAGGGGGATGCGCGAGGCGCCAAAGCACGCGAGCGCCAACAATAGGGGTGGGAACAAAGCCGCGAACGGACGCGCGGCAAGCACGATCAGGAGGAAGAAGACCCCGCACCCGAGCTTGACGCGCGGATCCATGCGGTAGAGCGCGCCCGAGCCGGCGTAGTAGCTGCCAAAGGAGAAGTCGCTCATGCGTCCTCCCCCGCTCCTTGCCGCGCCCTGCCGCCCACGAGGGGAAGAAGCTCGTCGGCCAGGGAATCGATGCTATGGAGACGATCCACCGAGACGGGCAGACCGACCTCGGCAAGACGCCGCGTCATGCGCTGGGCCGCCGGAACGCCGAGCCCCACCGAGGCAAGCTCATCGGCACGCAGGAACACCTCGCCGGGGGCACCCTCGGCAAACACGCGACCGCGATCGAGTACGACCACGCGGTCGCAATAGCGAGCGAGGTCCTCCATGCTGTGCGAGACCATAACGACCGTCAGACCATCGTCGTGCAGGCTGTCGACAAAATCGAGGAACTCGCGACGCGAGGCCGGGTCGAGACCGGCGGCCGGCTCATCGAGCACGAGCACCTCGGGCTCCATGGCGAGCACGCCCGCAAAGGCCACGCGACGCTGCTGGCCACCCGAAAGCGCAAAGGGGCTCTTCTCCCCCACCTCGGACGAATCGAGCCCAACGCGCGCCAGGGACGCGGCCACGCGGCGGGCGACCTCCTCCTCGGCAAGGCCGAGGTTGCGCGGGCCGAACGCCACATCTTCGGCGACCGTCTGCGCAAAGAGCTGACGCTCCGGATACTGAAACACCATGCCCACGCGCTGCTTAACGGCAAAAGCCGCCGCCTTGCCCGAGAGATCCTCGCCAAAGGCGCGCACCTCGCCCTCGAGCGGATGCAAAAGACCGTTCAGGTGCTGTACCAGCGTTGACTTGCCGCAGCCGGTATGCCCAGCCAAGCCCAAAAACTCGCCGGCATGGATGCTGAGCGAGACATCGCGCAGCGACCAGTTGACGGCATCGTCCAGATCGGTGCCGCGACGGGCCGCACGACGACGAATGCGCCGGTACTCGCCCGGCGTGGCGTCGTAGCTATGCGAAACATGCGAGACCTCGATCACGGGCTCACCAACCGCAGAAGCGGAAGCGGCGTCCACAGGCTCTGCAACCGAAGCGGCGACCGTTTTCGCACCGCCGTGCTTCCGCCAGGCGCGCTCGATCTCGGCGAGCATATCGTCCTCGTGCACCTGCACGGCAACGTCGGCCCCGCGCTCGCGGAGCGCCAGGGCCAATTTGCAGGCCGGCGGTGCCTCGAGGTTAAGGGCCGTGAGCTCGTCGGCGCGCGAGAGCACCTCGGCCGGCGCCCCTTCCATGGTGATCCGCCCCGAATCGAGCACGACCACGCGGTCGGCCTCGGCAGCCTCCTCCATATAATGGGTGATCATGACGATGCCCATGCCGCGCTCGTGCAGGCCGCGGCAGATATGCATGAGGGCCGCGCGGCCGGCGGGGTCGAGCATGGAGGTCGCCTCGTCGAGAATGATGACGCGCGGCTCCATGGCGAGCACGCCCGCACAAGCCACGCGCTGCTTTTGCCCGCCCGAAAGCGCATGGGTCTCGCGCTGCTCAAAGCCCGCAAGACCCACCGCCTTAAGTGCAGAGGCCACGTTTTCGGAGATCTTCTCGGCCGGCATGCCGAGGTTCTCAGGGCCAAAAGCCGTGTCGTTCTCCACAAGCGTGGCCACGATCTGGTCGTCGGGGTTCTGAAAAACCATCCCGACCTGCGCGCGGATGTCAAAGACGTACTCGGGGTCGGTCGTGCTAAAACCCGAAACGTGCACGGTGCCCGCATCGGGCTCGAGCAACGCGTTCAGGTGCTTAGCCAAGGTCGACTTGCCCGACCCGTTGCCGCCGAGCACGCAGAGGAACTCGCCCTCAGCGATATCGAGCGTCACGCCTTTGAGGACGCGGCGCTCGCCATCATAGGAGAACTCGACATCCGCGCATTCGATCATGCGCGTGCTCCGGCCCTCTTTTTCTCCGCGGCCATAAAGGTCGAGCAGACTCCGTAAACCGCGACCGTGAGCACAGAGTTAACGGCGCCCTTGACGAAGTTGAACGGGAGAATCGCCGGAACCAGGAGCGGAATGATCACGCTGGTCGAGCCGTACCAAAAGAGCACGCCGACGGTGAGGTTGCCGATGACCGAAAAGATGATGCCGCCCACGACACCGCAGACCAGGCTGACGATTGCGCCCTTGCGGCTCGCGAGCTTTTTGTAGGCGAGCGCCGCCGGCAGGATATAGCCGAGCGAGGCGATGAGGTTCATGAGCGCACCGACCCAGTCGCCCGTGGTGAGCGCATGGAGCACGATGGCGATGCCCGCGACCGAGATACCGCCGACCGGCCCATACGCGAACGCGCACACGATAGCGGGAACGAGCGACGGGTCATAGGTGAGGAACGGCGCCGCCGGAATGAGCGGAATCTGCACATACATGAGGATCGCGCCGAGTGCGGCCATGAGCGCCATGGTCACCATCTGCCGGGTGCTCCACCTATTCGTATTGTTGATATGGATATGCTGCGACTGTTCAGACATAAGATCACCTGCCTCTTTCATCCGGACTCTAACCGTTGGTACTGGGATCTCACCAGTTCAGCCGGCACGCGAACCAACGCGCACACGGGTCGCGGACTCATCGGAGAGTGCCGGGCACCTTTGCCTCGACTCCTGCGGACCCTTTGCCCGCAGCCGATTTACCGCCAGTGGGGAATTCCACCCCGCCCTGAAACAGCGGCGCTATTGTAGTCTCCGCGCCGTACAAAACGCAAGCAGCGAAATCGAACAGACACGTAAAGCCGGATCAGCCTTGCATCGGGTGCCAGAGGCTAGGCCGTCATCGCAAGGTCGCGCTCCATGGCTTTGCGCAGGTACTCGCTGCGCGTCTCGTTCAGGCTCTCGGCCTTTTTATCCACAGCGGCTAACTGGGAACGGGGCATTTTAGCCGCCGCCCGCACTAGCAAGCACTTTAGTGGTGTGGATTCTCTGCTGGCGGGTCTAGCCCGTAGAGACGTTGTCAAGGGCGGGTGTCGGCAATATTACGTAGTGTTTCTTATCCGATTCGCGGAACTTGATTGCTCTACTCTTAACGTGACGGATTGGGTGGCAGAGCGCCACCCGTTTTGGCTAAATCCGATAAACAGCACGCCTCATGATTCCGGGAGACACCATGACCGCAGACGTTCGCCACATCAGCCGCATCAACCCGCCGCACCGCCTGCTTATGGCGCCCGGCCCCACCACCGTCGACCCGCGCATTCTCTCGGCCATGGCCGCCCCCACCGTGGGCCAGTTCGACCCCTACATGCTCAAGATCATGGGCG
>CAVDZW010000114.1:0-6086 GCA_963613305.1 bacterium
CGATGATCGGCATGGCGCGCGAGACCGGCGCCATCTTCGACCGCGATTTCCACGTGGACCTGCCCTCCATCAAGGCCGAGAGCGGCCGCGCCACCGCCGACGAGCTTTCCGTCGAGATCGCCGACGAGGGCCTTTGCGACCGCTACGTGGCGCGCATCGTGCGCAATGTCAAAGTCGGTCCCTCGCCCGACTGGATGGTCAAGCGCCTGAACGCGCTCGGCATCCGCCCGCACAACAACATCGTTGACATCACCAACTACGTGATGATGCTCACCGGCCAGCCGCTCCATGCCTTTGACCTCTCGACTTTTGCCGAGCGCGACGGCCACCGTTCCGTGGTGGTGCGCGCGGCACACGCGGGCGAGAAGTTCCAGACCCTCGACGGCGAGAATCGCGTGCTCGACGCCGGCATGGCCCTCATCACCGACGGCGAGCGCCCCGTGGCCCTCGCGGGCGTCATGGGCGGCATGGACTCCGAGATCACCGACGACACCGTCGACGTGATGGTCGAGAGCGCTTGCTTTGACGCCGGTCGTACCTCGCACACGAGCCGCGACCTCTCGCTCATCTCCGACGCGTCCATCCGCTTTGAGCGCCAGGTCGACGAGCGCGGCTGCATCGAGGTCGCCGACGTCACCTGCGCCCTCATTGAGGAGCTCGCGGGCGGCGAGGTTGCCCCGGGTTATATCGATGTGTACCCTGCGCCCAAGGAGATCGCCCCGCTCACCCTGCGTTACCAGCGCATTCTCGACATCTGCGGCGCTCCCGTCGAGCGCGAGTTCGTGGAGCGCTCGCTCACGCGTCTCGGCTGCACCGTCGAGGCCGCGGGCGAGGACTACCTCGTGACCCCGCCGAGTTTCCGCCCCGATCTTCCGCGCGAGATCGACCTCATCGAGGAGGTCCTGCGCCTTTGGGGCATGGGCCGTGTTGAGGCGACCATTCCTGCCGCCAAGAACCACATCGGCGGCCTCACGCGCGACCAGAAGCTCACACGCAAGGTCGGCGCGATCCTGCGCGCCTGCGGCCTCAACGAGACCACGACCTTCGGCTTTGCCGCTCCGGGCGACCTCGAGAAGATCAACATGTCGGCCGAGGGCCGCGGCCTGCCCGTGGTGCTCATGAATCCGCTCGTGGCCGAGCAGACCGAGATGCGCCGTTCGCTTTTGCCCGGGCTCCTGCAGTCGGTGGCCTACAACGAGGCCCACGGCACTCCCAACGTGCAGCTCTATGAGGTCGGAAGCCTCTTCCACGGCCGCGAGAACGCGAGCCTGCCCAAGGAGACCCGCTCCGTGGCCGGTGTGCTTTCGGGCGCCATGGGTGACACCACCTGGAACCAGAAGTTCGAGCCGCTGCGCTTCTTCGACGGCAAGGGCGTCGTCGAGGAGCTGCTGTCCCAGCTGCGCCTGCCCAAGGTGCGCTTCCGCGTGGCCGAGGGCGAGGGCTACGGCTTTTTGCAGCCCGGCCGCGCCGCCGAGGTGCTCTCGGGCGGTACGGTGCTCGGCTGGGTGGGCGAGATCCATCCCGCCGCGCGCGAGGCCCACGATATCGACCTGCCTGTGGTGGCCTTTGAGCTCGACCTCGACAAGCTCATCCGCGGCGCACGCAACCAGGAGAACTATCACGAGTTCTCGCAGTACCCCTCCGTGGAGCACGACCTCGCGATCGTCGTTCCCGAGGAGGTCACCTGCGAGGACCTCGAGCGCCGCATCGTGAGCTCCGGCGGCAAGCTGCTCTCGGACGTTCGCCTGTTCGACGTCTATCGCGATCCGATTCGCGTGGGCCACGGCAAGAAGTCGATGGCGTTTGCGCTCACGTACCGCGCCGACGACCACACGCTCACGAGCGACGAGGTCGAGCGCGCGCATCAGAAGATCGTCACCAAGGTCTGCAAGGCCGTGGGCGGCGAGGTTCGCTCTTAAAGGTTGAACGCCGGGGCGGTTCTCGGGGTCGGCTCGTTGCCGCTCCCGGTGTGCCGCCCCGGCTCTGCGGTCTCTGACCGCTCTCGGCCCCGGCCATTGGTGTCGGGGTCGTCGTTGACACCGGCCGCGGCATCTATACGTTGCCGGTTCGGTTTTGTTTTGGTCACGGCCTCGGTGCCGGTTCTTTGCGAGGTCGCGTTGCAGGTATCTTGGTGAATCGTCCTTGCCGCCTTTTGGTTGCGGGACGGCTTTTGCAATTTGGCTGTGGGACGGCTTTTGCAAAACGCCTGCATGATGGTGGCCCTCGAGTAATCTCCGTGGTAAGGAAGCAGTTTGCCCAGTTGGAACATACATATCGCCCATGCCGAGACGCTGCTTGCCCGTGAGGGCGGCATCGCCGCCGCCGTGCGCGACCGCAACGCGTTCCTGCTCGGCAACGTCGTCCCCGACATCCGCGTGGGCTATATGGTGCCGGGGATTGCTGACCCTTTGCCGTACCGGATCACGCACTTTGCCAAGCCGGGGCATATCCCCAAGCCGCGCGAGTGGGAGTTCTGGGACACCTATATAGTTCCGGCATTTGCGGGGGCTGCCCCCTCGGGCATCGTGCCCGGCCCCGATGAGGTAGTCGAGCGGGTCGCCGACGACCGCGAGCCCATTTCGTGGGAGGAACTGCTCGGTGCGGAGGCGCGCGCGGACGCGAGCGCGGGCGCGGGGACGGGCCCGGACCCGGAACACGAATCCGCCCTCGCTGCCGCCGTGCCTTGCCCGCTGTTCCCCCTACAAGAGGACATCGAGCGCCTGAATCGCATCCACTATCCGCATCGATACGTCGGCGCGCCCCCGCTTGCCGAGGAGAGCGCCGGCGCGCATGCGTGCACCAAGGCGGATGTTGCCCAATCCCTGCGCGACATGCTGCTGGGAATCTGGGTGCACTTGCTCGCCGATAACATCTGGAACACGCGCGTCAACGAGCATCTCGACTCTATCGGAGGCAAGCCGAGCGAGGAGTTCCGCATCAAAAAGCAGGGCGACTTCGACTGGTTCGGCAAGACGCTCGGCATCGCGTCGATTGTGCGCGCCACCGATCGCGTTGTCGAGGCCGCGGCCCGCTACCCACAGTATTCAATCTCGCGCGACGAGGTTCTCTATACCGCCGGCGTTGTCCACGAGGTCGTGCGCGAGAATCCCGGTGACCCCGAGCACCCGCCCTACCGCCTTCTCAACGACGAGTTCTTCTCAAGCACGTTCGAAGAGGTGGCAGCAACGGCCGAGCGCCTGTTCAACGAGCGCATGGCGGGCTGCTTGCTCTAATAGATCGGTGTCCAGGCCGCTGCCCGGATCGTTGTCGAAGCTCTATCGACGTCGAGGTTTGTAACGCCGTCGACGTCGAGGCGCTATCGAAGTCCGTGACGCGAATCTCTGACAACGGGGAATTCGCTGCGCTGAAATCAAGCTCGACGGCGCAGCCTTCACGGATGCCCGCTCATCGCGTCTCGATTGGGCGCATGCTCTCAAAACAAGTCATGGGAGCGCTTGTTTGCGTGTGCCGATCCGTCCACGTCGACGTGTCGTCGCGCGAACCTAGTCTCCCAACGTGCGCCAGTCAATAAAAAGTTCGCGCCTAAGTTTTTCTTCTGCTGCGAGCTGTCGTGCGGTTTTAGGGCGCCGCTCGATTCCGGTCTTTCGCGCGATCATCTCAAGCACGGTCTCGAATGCTTTTGCATCAAAAATCTGCTCGTACGTGAGCAGAATCACCTCATAGCCCATGCTCGAAAGCGCTGTAGTGCGATTCGAGTCCAAAAGAGACGCACCTGCGCTCGCATGAACGGAACGCCCCTGGCATTCGATGATCACTCCGGCATTATCGCCCTGGCCTTCGATGAGGATATCGGCATAGCACGACTCGCGATGATGCAGGGTTCGGGCAGTCTTGGACAAGCGAATTCTCTGGTTGTTCTTGATAAAAAGGCCGTTACCGCCGGCGCAGCGCGGCGCACTCAGCAATATCGAGGCCTGCACCTCAAAAGGCGAGGCGGCTTCTCCGGTGACATGCTCCATGGCCCAGACAAGGTCTTTTATGCCGTGAAAACCCCGCGCATGAGTGCAGAATAATTCAAGCTCGTTTCTGGTTAAAAGGGGTGTCCGGTTCCATAGACTGGTGGCGCTGCCGTTTACATCGACCACGCGACGCCAACCCTCGTGCGGGTGAATGAATCTTTGGTCAAGTGCTTGCTGCAGCAGGTTTTCGCTGCGGCTCGACAGGTCACAGACGGCAAAGCTTCCGCACATTTCATACAGCAGCATAAGCAGATGGGTGCGAGGTATGGTCCCGGCCAGGGAGAGCAGCGTCATTGCGGGTGAGGTCACCTGAAACCCGTGGTCTGTTTCGAGAACGGATCCGGGAGGAAGTTCATGCCGATAAAAGTGCGACCGGTAGAGCTTAGTGCTCCTTCGCAGCTGTTTCTGGGTTACAACGCGATGCAAGGGCGTTCCGAGCAAATCGGTGACGATCGGGCTTGCAGCACGCTTTGTATGGTTTGAATCCTCCACAGTAAAGGGAATCGCCGGGTAGAGACCAAGCAGCTGCGGCGGCGTGCGGTAGTAATTGAGGGCGCTTTTGCCGCAAAGGAGTAGGTCCATGCTGTTCCCTCCCGGTCTCGGGCCGATTCAAGGCGGTTAGAACGATAAAAAATGCGATAGTGAGTAGCAGTTTCGGCAAATGCGGAGTAGCAAGGGTTTTTTGGCTTACAAAACCCCAGTTGGCGGGCTCTGAAAATAGCGAGCTACTTTGCAAAAGCGAATACTGCTACTCACTATCGTCTTTTTTGTTAAACAGGCCGGCTTCTGTGCGTTTCCACTCGCTCACGTTGATGTCGAGCAGGTCGACGAGGCGCACGTCGAGCACGCGGCAGAGCGCATGCAGCGTATGGAGCGTGGGATTCATGGGCGTATGAGGTTTTGACTTGCCCTTTTCGAACTTTTGGTAGGTGTAGACGGCGATTCCCGAGGCGTTGGCTACTTGCTCCTGGGTGAGACCGCGCGCTTTGCGGATTCGGCGCAGCTTTGAACCGAGGCAGATGGAGAAATCCGCCTCGTATGTGTTGACGTGGGTGTCGGGTGCCGTAGACATAGCATCCAATATGCGAAAACCCCAGCTCTTAAACCACCATACCCGTATGGTATTGAGAGAATGTGTCCCATGCCGAGGAGGGGAGAGCACCTGTTGCGTGCCAGCCATGTGCTGCTTGGGCGTTGGCCGTGCACTGCTTGCGTGCCGGCCATGCGTTGGTTGAGTGCCGGCCGTACGCCGGCCGAGCGCCGGCGGCTTGTTGCGTTCCGAAACATGGCGTGCCCCGCGCGTCGCCCCGCGCGCCCCGCGACCCATGACGTTCTGCGCCAACAAGATCGCCTGCATCAAGGCCCCGCGCCGCCCGCCGTGAAGGCCCTGCGTGCGCGTTTCGTTTCGCCTCTGTTACGAAACGCTGTCGAAACAAAGCCGTCCGGTTCGCGACGTATGATGTTCCCCCACGCTGGTCCATACTGGCGAAATATATCTGCATACACCAAAGGGGAGGAAACGATGCAGGCAGTCAACGAGCCCGCAAAGGGTCTCTACCGTCCCGAATTCGAGCACGATGCGTGCGGCATCGGCGCGCTCGCGAACATCAACGGCGAGCGTCACCACCAGATTCTTGACGATGCCCTGTCCATTCTGGTGAACCTCGAGCACCGCGGCGGTACCGGTCTCGAGAAGAACACCGGCGACGGCGCCGGCATCCTCTTTCAGGTGCCGCACCACTTTTTCCGCAAAGAAGCCCAAAAGTGGGGTCAGATCCTGCCGGCCGAGGGCGACTACGGCGTTGCCATGTTGTTCTTCCCGCAGGACGCCAAGGGCGTAGAGGACGCGCGTCGCGTGTTCGAGGAGGGCTGCGCCGAGGCCGGCGTGCCCCTGCTCTTCTGGCGCGAGGTGCCGGTCGATCCGCACGATCTGGGCGACACCGCCAAGGCCTGCATGCCCACCATCCTGCAGGCGTTCCTCGGTCGTCCCGACGACGTCGAGGCCGGCGACGCCTTTGAGCGCCGCCTCTACGTGTGCCGCCGCACCATCGAGAAGCGCGCCGACGCCGAGCACGCGCTCAGCGGCAAGATCTTCTACGTCTGCTC
>CAVDZW010000115.1:0-4691 GCA_963613305.1 bacterium
AGTTAGGGGTGCGCACGCGGGCCGGGAGCGAGGGGGCGCCGGCGCGCTGCCGCACACCAGACGGGGCGACAAGCTGGACACGCACGCGGGCCGGGAGCGAAAGGAGGAGCTCCGAGCCGCTGCCGCCCACAAGGCGGGGGCGACAAGCAGGTCGCAGCACTGCAGGCTCGCCGCTGCGGGCTTTCGCGGGCTCACCACCGTACAGCACTGCGGGCTCGCCGCTGCGGGCTTTCGCGGGCCGCGCCGCCTCGCGCTACCGTCCGCCGCGCTACCTCACGCCCCACATCACAAGCGCCACAGCGCCCGAGCCCCGCGCCTCAGGCCCCGCGCCTCAGGCCCCGCGTCTTGCCCTACTCCGCCTTGACCTCGAGCGAGCCGAACGGGCCGTCGAACTCAACGGTCCAAGTGCCTGCGGTGAACGGCATGGGCACGAACACGGTGCCCACCGAAACGCGCATGCCGGCCTCGAGCTTTTTGCCCTGGCTCTCGAGCTTCTCCACGAGCCACGCGAGCGAGTTCACCGGGTTGCCGAGGATCTCGGACGTGTCGCCCTCTTTGACCAGCTCGCCGTCGTGATAGCAGCGCGCATGGTAGCCGGCGAGCCCCTCGACGGTGAGCTCCGTGCCGTCGACCTCGGTGCCGTAGACCACGCAACCGCCCACAGCACAATCGCTCATGACCAGGTATTTGGAGAGCGCCGGAAACCACGTGCCAAAGCGAGCATCGGGCACCTCCATGTCGGCGGCGACGGTACAGGCCGCGAGCAGCTCCTCGTGCGTCATGGACGAGGAGAGGTCCTGCTTGGCGCAAAAACACAGCTCGACCTCGACGAGCGGCTCGTTAAAGCGCGCGAGCGGCAGCGTGACCGGCGCGGCAAAAAAGCGCTCGGCAACCTGCGCGCCGTAGAGCGGGCAGTCCGAATCGAACATGTCCTGGGTCTCCTTTGAGGTGAGCGAGACCTTGTAGCCGGCGGTCGGGGCGCCCTTCTTGGCCATCACGGCGTCCTGCACGGCATAGGCCGTCTCGTCATCGGTGACCACGCCGTCCCACTCCCCCATAACGAGGGGCTCGTTGCCCTCCATGGCATCGCTTTTGGCATAGGCTGCATAAAGAGCGTTAACGAGGTCGTTCTGCTTGGCGTTGAGCTCGAGGTTAGACATGATGAGTCCTTTCGCAATGGATTAATTGATAGGGGTCTCGTGCAAGAGAGTTCCATTGCGAGCAAACAAAAAACCGGAGCCCGCATATCGCAGCCTCCGGCATCTAGGCTGCCCGCAACGTACGGGCAACCGAATCGGCAACCCGTACTAGCTAATAATGCTGGTAATAATGTTGTTGCCGATATTGCGCATGATGTGATGCCCTTCCGTTTGGCGACGCCCGAATGGCCCCGCACTTGTAACGTGGCAGAAATATTGACGCTTTAGTTGAGCAAAGTCAACAAGCTATTTGAGAAAAATATCGACAGGGCAAGGCGAGCGGCGGGTCGAACGGGGCAGACGGACAACGGCCTCCACAAGACGGCCCGGAGTCGCGAAGCCCGGCAAACGCCGAGCCGCACGACGAGGCATGGCCCAATGCGCGCTCGCAGCGGGCAGACCCGCGCCCGCCGCCGCAGGCAAAACGCCGCAGGCAAAAACGCGGCCGCGCCTCTACCGGTGGCGCAGTACCTTGCCCGCGCGCTCGTGCGTGGGCTTGCCATCGCGCACCGCCGGCACGCCGTTCACGATCACGTGCGCAATGCCCTCGGGATACTGAATGGGATCCACAAAGGTTCCCTTGTCGCGGATGGTCTCGGCGTCAAAGATGGTGATGTCGGCAAAGTTGCCCGGAGCGAGCACGCCGCGGCGCTCGATTCCGCAGTGGTCGGCCGCGCGCTTGGTGAGATGACTCACGCCCTCCTCGAGCGACATCACGCGCTCCTCGCGCACGTACTTGCCGAGGATCCGCGGGAACGCGCCGTACACACGCGGGTGCGGACGCCCACCCAAAAGGCCGTCGGTGCAGGCGTTCATCTCAGGGCGGTTCATAAAGAGCTTCACGTGCTCCTCAAGCCCGTAGAAGTCGACCATGCCGACCGCGTTCTCCTCCTGGAGCAGCAGGTCAAAAAGGGCATCGTACGGATTGCAGCCGCGCTTCTCCGCGAGCTCAGCGAGCGAGAGCCCCACCGCATCGGCGTTCGCCTCGGTCTTGACGCTCGTGCAGTAGATGTTGTCGAACCCGGCGAAGTCGATGAAGTTATCCCACCCAGGGATACCCTTTTGAATGTCGTGAACCATGCGCTCTCGCAGCTCAGGCTGCGCCAACCGCTCGAGTGCACAATCGGTGCCGCCGTCGTGCACCCAGGGCGGCAGGCAGGCGCCCATCATGGTCGAGCCGGCTACGTAGGGGTACTGGTCAAAGCTCACGGGAATACCCTCGGCCTCGGCGGCATCGAGGATGCCGAGCATCTCGGGCACATATTGCCAGTTCTTCTTTCCGCACACCTTGAAGTGCGAAAAATGCACGCGTACGCCCGACTCGCGCCCGATCCGCACGGTCTCGTGCATGGAGTCGACGATGGTATCGGCCTCGGAGCGCTGGTGCGTGACGAACACGCCGTCGTGCTTAGCCGCGGCACTGCAGAGCGCGATGAGTTCCTCGGTGGGAGCATAGGCGCAAGGGATGTAGATAAGGCCGGTTGAAAGGCCAAAGGCGCCGGCCTCCATCTCGCGCTCGACAATCTTCTGCATCCGCTCGAGCTCCGCTGCCGTGGGTGCGCGGTCCTCGAGCCCCATGGCCTCCATGCGCACGTTACCGTGCGGAACCAGGTAGCCCTCGTTGAGCCCGGGGCGCGCCTGCTCGATCATGGCGAGGTAGTTCTCGGTGGTGCCATAGGTCCAGTCGATCGTGTCGGAGTCGCCGTCGAGGCCCGCGAGATTCTTGCGCCACGAGTCGATGTGCTCGGGCGGCAGCGGGGCCATCGAAACGCCATCCTGACCAAGGATCTCGGTGGTAATTCCCTGCATGACCTTGGGCAACACCTCGGGCTCAATAAGCACGGCGAGGTCGGAATGGCTGTGTGTGTCGATAAAGCCGGGAGCGACGATGAGCCCCTCGGCATCGATCACGTCCTCATCGCCCGTGGCGGGGATGCTCGGGGCGATCGCGCGGATGGTATCGCCCTCCACGAGCACGTCGGCACGAAGGCGCGGGGCGCCGGTTCCGTCGACGACCGTTCCGTTCTTGATCAGCAGTGAGCGCATGTCGGTGGCCTTTCGTCGGGTTCGGCGCGGCCCGGGCAGGGCGCCGGTGCTTCCACCTGGCGCCCGCGCGACGCCCGGACCGCGCAAAGGTTCTTACTTGCAGAGCGCGCGCATGATTGCCATGTAGCACTCGGCGGCGCCGGTCAGCTGATCGAGCTCAACGTACTCGTCGACCGTGTGCGCCAGGTTCTCCTGGCTCGGCCCGAGGCCGAGGGTCTTGATGTGCGCCTCGCCCGCATAGCTCGAGCCGTTGGTGCAAAAGTTGTACACTCGCACGTCGGGGTCAAAACCGCTCGCGTGGAGCTCGGCCAGGGTATCGGCCACAAAGGGCTCGTCCTCGTTGTAAAGCCAGCCCGGGAAGAATCGGTCGGACTCGATGGTCTCGCCCGTATAGCAGCGCTCCTCGCCGTGAGCGTAGTAAACCTCGGCCTTGACCTCGGGATCCTCCGCCGCAAGGACATCGATCGCCTCTTGGATGGGCGCAATGACGTCCTCGGGGGTCTCGTCCACGAGCAGGCGGCGGTCAAAGGTCGCCCGGCAGCGGTCGGGAACAACCGACGCACCCGGGTACGGGCTCGACTTGATGTCGGTAAGCTCGAGGATGCCCTTGCCCAGACGGTCTTGCTCGGGCGGAACGATCTCGCGGATGCGCGGGATGAGCTTGCTCATGCCATAGACCGCGTTCAGCCCCTTCTCGGGGTTGGCCGAATGGCACGAGACGCCGTGGGTCTCGACCACGATCTCGGCGCGGCCGCGCTGGCCGATCTTGAGGTCGAGGTTGGACGACTCACCGATCACTACCACGTCGGGCTCGACGTTCTTGGCGACCTCGCGGGCCGCCACGCCCTCAAAGCACTCCTCGTGCACGATGCCCGCAACGTAGACCTCGCCGGCAAAATCGCGCCCGTTATCGGCGGCAAAATAGCCGGCCGCGCAGGTCATGGCACCAAGAGCGCCCTTCATGTCGGAGGTGCCGCGGCCATACATGCGGCCGTCGACGATCTCGGCCGCAAACGGGTCGTGCGACCACTCGGCAGGATCGGTCACCACAACGGTATCCATGTGCCCGTCAAAGAGCACCTTGGGGCCGGGGCGGTTGCCGCGAACGACGCCGATAACGTTGCCGTAACGATCCACCGTCACGTCGTCAAAACCCTGCGCGCGCATGGCGCCCTCGAGAGCGGCGGCGACCTCGGCCTCCTCGCCCGAATAGCTCCTGCAACGGATCAGATCGGCAACCGTCGAGACAACGGTGGATTTGCGCTCTTCGCTCAGCATGAACACTCGACTTTCTCCCAGGGGCAGGCGCCCTTCCAAACAACGTTGCGGTATCCCTCGCGGTCGGTATCGCCCTCGGTCGAGAAGCAGAGGACCACGCTGTTCTCGTCAAGACCAAGGCGCTCGCGCACGCCGGGGTGCCGGCTGCGGAAATTCCCGCCAAGCAGC
>CAVDZW010000116.1:0-2739 GCA_963613305.1 bacterium
CATGGCCATCAACGGCAACGCCGCTGCGCCGATCATCTTCCTGCTGATCTTCAACGTGGTTCAGTTCGCTCTGCGCTTCTGGCTCATGAACTGGTCCTACAAGCTCGGCACCAGCGCCATCGATGCGCTTACCGCCAACATGCAGGCCTTCACGCGTGCTGCCTCCATCATGGGCGTCTTCGTCGTCGGTTGCCTGGTCGTCACCATGGGTGGCACCCAGATCAACCTGCAGATCCCCAACGGCACCACCCGTGGCCTCTCCGCCAACACCGTTGTTGTCTCCAACTCCGAGGCTAAGAACTTCGAGAAGATGGAGGGCATCGACACCGAGGAGGCCGAGGCCGGCACCATGGCTCTCGTCGATAAGGACGGCAACGCCCTTACCGCTTCCGATGCCGACGGCAACGCTGTTGAGTGCGGCGTGACCGATCTGGGCAACGGCATGAGCTCCGTCACCTACGGTACCGTTACCGAGGACGCCGTGAACTTCTCCGTGGCCGACACGCTCGACACGATCGTTCCCAAGCTTGTTCCGCTGCTGCTCACCCTGGTTCTGTACTACATGTTCGCCAAGCACAACTGGACCCCGACCAAGGGCATTCTCCTGCTCTTCGTGATCGGCATCCTCGGTGCCGGCCCCATGGGTCTCTGGACCAGCATCTGGTAAGAGTTCCGACTTAAAGGAGCGTGCGCCTATACGCACGCTCCACCCCTGGACTATGTGTATGTTTGAGGCCGCGGACCCGTCTTGTGGGGACGCGGCCTTTATACTCTGGTTTCGATTGCAAGGAGGTAGGCGCGATGGCGCAGGGAGCACGTAAACAGCCGCTCTATGATCAGTTGGTCGACATTCTGACCGATAAGATCGAGCATGAGCTGGGGGCGGGCGATGCCCTTCCCTCGGAACGCGAGCTCTCGGAGCGCTACGGCCTCTCGCGCACGACGGTCCGCCTCGCTCTGCAGGAGCTCGAGCGCTTGGGACTGGTTGTTCGCCAGCATGGCCGCGGCACGTTCGTGACCGATCGTTCCACTACGGCCGCAGACCTGTTTCAGGCCTATAGCTTCTCCGACCAGATGCGCGAGATGGGCCGCGTTCCCGAGACGACGATCCTCGAGTTCTGCGAGGTCGAAGCCGACAAGAACCTGTCGGAGCACATGAACGCGCGCATTGGTGAAAAGCTCTATAAGCTCAAGCGCCTGCGCAGCGCCGATTGCATGCCGCTTATGGTCGAGAGCACGTATCTTCCGGTTCGCAAGTTTCTGGGGCTCAAACGCCCAATGCTCGAGAACCACTCGCTCTACAGCGTCATCGAGAACGAGTACCACGAGAAGATCCGCGTTGCCGAAGAGGAATTCTACGCGAGCATCGCGCGCCCGGCCGATGCCCACCTGCTCGGTATTTCGGAGGGGTCGCCCGTGCTCGATCTGGTGCGCACCACCTACGACACCGGCAACGAGATCGTGGAGTACACGCTCTCGGTGGCGCGTGCCGACCAGTTTAAGTACAAGGTGCAGCACTTCAGGAGCGAATAGGACTGAGACTTTGCGTGCGGATTTTGAATAATCCGAGGAGGGTTCCTGTAGAACAACTGGTAGTAACCAGATAACCAGAGTATTGCTATACTTCCTAGTTACAGGGTTGATTGAGTAGAGAGGTACTACTTATGTTCGAGAAAAGCGTTGAGGAGCTCACGGCTCTGGGCGCGAATATCACCACGCCCGAGATCAAGCAGCAGCCCGAGCTCTGGCGCGATGCCTTTAACATCTATCAGGAGAACCTCGAGGGTGTCGAGAAGTTCCTGGCCGAGGCCCGCGCGATGGGCGAGGGTAGGCTTTCGGTGGTCTTTACGGGCGCCGGCACCTCCGACTACGTGGGCGATACCGCGGCTCCTTACCTGCGCCATGCGGGCGACACCGATCTGTACGATTTCAAGCCCATTGCCACGACCGACATCGTGAGCGCTCCGCGCGACTTTTTGCGCGACGACGACCCCACGCTCGTCGTCTCGTTCGCGCGTTCCGGTAACTCGCCCGAGAGCCTGGCTGCCGTCAACGTGTGCAAGACCTTTGTTAAGAACGTCAAGTTCCTGAACATCACCTGCGCGCCCGAGGGTAAGCTCGCTGTTGAGTCGGCCGACGATCCGGATGCCTATACCATCCTGATTCCGCGCGCCAACGACGGCGGCTTTGCCATGACCGGATCCTACAGCTGCATGACCCTCATCTCGACCCTGATCTTTGACACCGCCTCGCTTGAGCAGAAGGCTGCTTGGGTCGAGACCATGGCAAAGATGGGCGAGGAGGTCATTGAGCGCGAGCAGGAGATTGCCGACTACCTTGCCGGCGACTTCAACCGCGTCACCTACCTCGGCTCCGGTTCGTTCGGCGGCCTGGCACAGGAGGCGCAGCTCAAGATCCTGGAGCTCGCGCACGGCCTCGTTGCCACCTCGTTCGACACCTCCATGGGTTATCGCCACGGACCCAAGTCGTTTGTGGACGATAAGACGCTCGTGTTCGTGTTCGTGAACAACGACGCTTACACGCGCCAGTACGACCTCGACATCCTGCACGAGATCGGCGGCGACGAGATCGCGCAGCATACGATTGCCGTGCAGCAGGCGGGCGACACCGTCTATGAGGGCGAGGCATTTACGTTCGAGGGCTACGATGAGCTGCCCGAGGGCTACCTGGCGCTGCCGTTCGTGATGGTTGCGCAGGTCGTGAGTCTGCTCAACTCGG